>JAFSXU010000028.1 GCA_017443895.1 Clostridia bacterium | reverse complement strand
TTGTAATCCGAATTTCTGTCATAAAAAACTCATAGAAACCAATTCGTTTCTTTTAATTCTTTGACAAGAACTCTGCACTATTTATCTTTCAATGTACAATGCGCTGTCCAAAACGACAGCTTATTCAATATATCACATCTTATTCACTTTGTCAAGCATTATTTTTACTTTTTTTAAAAATATTTTTTGACTGCTCTTTAAGATGCTTCAATCGCTGTCACCATTAACAGCTTTTGTATATTAACACTTTATTCCTCATTTGTCAAGCGTTTTTTTGAAATTTTTTCCATTATTTTGAGCTATTATGGTTTTATGTATACAAACTGCATTTTATGTAACCGCATCGGGCATATATGTGCGGATTTTTTGGATTGTTTTTTTCTCTATTCTTGACACTTGCACCTGCGATACGCCCAAGCTTCTTGCAATCTCGGATTGAGTTTTACCTCTGAAATATCTTAAAATCAAAATCTTTCTTTCCCGTTCGGTAAGCATTTTCATTATACCGTTTACCATTACTCTGTTTACAATTTCATCCTCAATATTTTTATCGCTTATTGTATCAACCAACTTTATATCCTTTGTACCACCGTTATAGACGCTTTCATATATTGATTCGGGCGGTGTTGCGGCGTCGTACGCCTCGACAAGGCTTTGTGCGCTTATTCCGCACTCCCTTGAAACTTCATTTATGGTCGGTTCTCTGTTTAGCCTTTTTCTGAGAACCTCCTCTACCCTCCACCCTTTCATTGCGATTTCTTTTAACGAACGGCTGATTTTTATTGCACCGTCATCACGCAAAAACCTTTTTATTTCCCCCATAATCATAGGAACTGCATATGTAGAAAATTTCACATCAAATGATGTGTCAAACTTTTTTGCCGCCTTTATAAGACCGATTGAGCCAACCTGAACAAGATCGTCTGTTTCATAGCCACGGATACTAAACCGCTTTACCACGCTATATACCAAGCCCATATTCTGTTCAATTAAGGTATTTTCCGCCTCCTTATCGCCAAGGCGCATTTTCTCAATCAACAAAAGATTATCAATCACTTTCCCACCTGCTTAATTGTCTTTGTCATAATAATGCTTGTCCCTTTATTTTTTTCACTTTCCACCTCGACACTATCCATAAATGTTTCCATTATGGTAAATCCCATACCGCTACGCTCATCCTCAGGCTTGCCTGTATATAACGGTTCTCTTGCGCGGCGAATATCACTTATTCCGACACCCTCGTCGCTGACACGAAATTCGACGGTGTCTTCATATATAATACCCTCCATTACAATCCTGCCCTGACCGCTGTCGTTATAGCCGTGAATAATGGCATTTGTTACCGCCTCGGATATTGCTGTTTTTATTTCGGATATTTCCTCCATTGTCGGGTCAAGTCCTATAACAAACGCCGCCGCAACACTCCTTGCAAACCGTTCATTATCAGAAATTGCCATAAACTCCACACTCATACTATTCCTTAACATACGCTAAATACCTCCTCTAAAGCATTTTGCAATTTATCCGTTACTATCACAATATCCTTTAACCCCGACATTGCAACAACTCTGTCAATAACGCTGTTCATCCCGCATATTGCGACCATACCGCCCATTGTACACACCGTTCGGTAACGCCCCATAATAACACCAATTCCCGAAGAGTCCATAAACCTTACATCACGCATATCAAAAACAACATTACAAAGCCCTGTTTTTTTCAATAACTTGTCCGCCTCGGTACGGATATTCTCCGCCGAATGTTGATCCAATTCCTCATCGGGACGGATAACAAGAGCCCTGTATTTACCGATTATTGTTAATTCCATTCATTTCACTCCTTTCCCTATACTATAATTTCTATATTCGCTATTTTCTTTCCTTTGACGAAACCTGATAACCTTTGTCGAAAGCTAAGAAGTTTTGGCACAAAAAAAGCAAAGGAATAATCCTTCGCTTTTTGGCTGTATTGTTAATCACTCCATTTAACACTCATATTCATAGCTTCGGCAATAAATCGAACAGGTATATATGTGCGGTTATCTCTTATTGTTGCTTGTGTGTCCATGTAAACGGCTTTTCCGTTTACGCTCATAACGGGACTGTCTATTATAATCGTTATTACATCGCCGTTTTTATTCGTTATTGTAACAGTTCTTGTTTCATTATCCCATAAAACCGTGCTGTTTAGCATCTCGGCAACCGTTCTTATAGGTGCCTGCGTTCTGTCGTTTTCATCAACAAACGGCTGCGCATCGGGAAATTGTACCTCGTCTGTGTCAATTGTTATTGTTATTCTTCCCCTTGTTCTTACAGTTAATGTTTTATCCGTTTGTGGTTTCTCTGTAGAAACAGCAGTCGGCTCTACTGTAGGTCTTGTGGTTACATCGGGTGTAACGGTTGGTTTTGGGGTTATATCAATCACAGGCTTTGGCGTGGCTTCGGGCTCTGCCGTTACAACAGATGTGGCAGTAGGCTTTGGTGTAATATAAACCGCCTCGCCGTCTATAATAGTTGTATACGGTTCATTATCTCCTTCTGCCCATATCTCTTGAATATCCTTTATTTTAGCCGCTTTGCAATAATCAACAAATACATTTGCAGGATATAAGATATTTGCTTTTAATACCTCCTGCGAAGCTACACCGCTGTCAAAATCTTTTTCAAGCATTATATATTCACCTTTATCCGTATTCATATACAGAAACCTATGACTATAATTAGTCCCGACTACGGATTGAACAAAATCCGTAACATCAGTTACACCCTCAGCATCTAATAGCTTTACTAATGTGTCATCATCGTTCAGTCCTACATTGTTATCAAATTTCATACCATTTTCCTCAAGAATCCACGCTCCATGAGCCATACTGTAATGTCTGTTTATTACAATGTTCCTATCTGTATCTTTTAATTTACCGGTGAAAATGATACTCCCATTTTTTCTAAGTAAGTCAGAAAAATTTCCCTCTTTATAAAATTTAAATCCAGCAGAATTATTTTCTTTAAGATAAATAATCCTAAAAACTTTTGTTGTATCAAGATAGTCTAATATAGGCTCGCCATTTAACATATACGCATTACTTGTAAACAAATCCTCATATTGCTTGTAAACATTGTATCTGCATCTTGATAAATCATCTTGTGTAAATGCAAATGCTGTTTCGGATATTATAAATAATGTGATTAAAAGTGATATGATTTTTTTCATAAGTTTTTCCTCCTTATAATTTGATAAAGTGGCATATCCGCCTTCTGTTTTTATTCTATCAACCTCTGTTGTCTTGTCAATGCAGTTGGCACAATTTGCACAATTACTGGCAAAATCTGTATAAAATAAAAAGCCGTTTTAAAGCACGGCTTTTAAGTAAATAATATAAATTTTAATATGAATTTATCTTCAACATATTCAATGCTTGGCACAGTATTGTATTTAGCAAGGATATTTTTAATATTCTCTAATCCAAATCCATGATTTGTTTTGTCTGCTTTTGAGGTTTTGAATAGATAATTCTTTTTAACGGGTGCAGTGTTTGTTATCTTGCAAAATACTTTTTTATCCTGATACATCATTACTATTTCAATTTCAGCATCATCTCTTTTTGAATTTATACAAGCCTCTATGGCATTATCAAGTGCATTACCAAAAATTACACATATATCCGCATCATCAATATGTATACTTTGAGGTATTTGAATCTTTGTAATAATATGTATTCCTTTTCCTTTCGCAACAGCAATCTTTACATTTAATAATGCATCAAGTGCTGTATTTCCAGTTTCAGACACAGTACTATACCTTGCAATTCCACCCTTTAAATTATGGATATATCTGCTTAGACCTTCAAAATCTCTTTTGTCTATATATGCTTGAAGTCCTATCATAAGATTATCAATATCATGCCTAAATCTTTTTAACTGATTTTGGGCAACCAGCATTTCTTCCAAATGATTTACTTGTGATTTCAGTCTGTTCTCACGCTCCTGCTTATTGTACAATTCGTATGCTTGTTTTGTTAAATGCTCATATAGGTACAGCGAAAAAAAGGTGCTAAACAGCATTCCAAATGCACTCAAAAGAGATAAATTATAAAGATACCCCTCTCTTATTACCAGAGAAAATCTGAACAGGATAAATGTGGTCAAAACAGTTATCAAAAACATTACAGTAAATAATATTCTATAGCTTGATTTAGGCATTACGGAAATATTTTTAAATTTTAAGTTGACAATTTTTACAACCATAAATGTCAATAATTTTGATAATACAATACCCATATACCTGTAAGACGGAATTTCCACTATCTGTTCAGCACTTATTTTTAAAGTTAAAATCAATATATACAGTACAATAATTTCCATAAGTGCGAGAAATGCAAAATAGAGCACAGACAGCACAACTCTGCTTATAGTTCCGCTTTTGTAAAAGAACGATACACCAAAACACGCACTTATCATACCAAAAGCGTTTAATGCTCCCATTCCAAATACTGCATTGCTTATATTCATAAGTACCGCAAGCAATATTATGCCGATACCGTAAAAAGGTAACGAAAACCAATCCCTCTTTATAGCAAATGTATCAAGAAGCATAAAAAATATTATTGACGCTGTTACACAATTCAAAAAATCGGCTATTGTATATATCGTCATAACAGTAAATCCCTTTCAACAAAATCCGTATAATTGTGCAATACCTCTTTTTTTAATGCCCTACTTATAGGTATTATAGTGTTTGTTCCATACAATGCTATTTCAGTTGCACTGATTTTTTGTATATACTTAAAATTAACCGCAAATGATTTATGTACTCTAAATATAATATTTTTATCAAGCCTTTCGCAAATTTTAGAAAGTGTAGTCCGTATCTTATGTATTTTATCCTTAGTGTGTACATAGACATAATGCTTTTTACTTTCAAAAAATATTACATCATCATAAAATAATGTTATAATATTTTGATTTTCGCTGAATGTGAATGTTGTATTCTTTTTTGATAATTTCTTTTGGGCGTCTCTTAGTACACGCTCAAATTCATCATATTCCACAGGCTTTAGCAAAAATCGGAATGGAGAACATTTAAAGCTTTCAAACACATATTGCTTATAACTTGTTATAAAAATTATTAAAGCATTCTCGTCCGTCTCCCTTATTTTATTTGCGGTTTCAATACCGTTTAGTCCATCCATTTCCATATCAAGGAATATTATATCGTATTTTAAACCTTTATCGGTATAAGCAACAATAAGCTCCTCACCGCTGTAATAAGTATCACACTCAATGCCGTTTTCACCGACATCATCAATATATTTTTCTATAGTGTTTATATAATCTTTGTCATCATCGCATATTGCTATTTTTAAGTCCATGGTTTTTCTCCTGTTTATTTGTTACCAAAATTATAAGCTATTATTGGTACAATTGTAAAGCTTATCAGGGGTGAGTGGTCGATTTTTTTGGTAAGCGGTAAAAATTTATGTATTCTTCATAACAATAACAGTAGAAAATATTTTTTCTTTTTCATCATAAGTCCATGTTAAACTACCCTCATAATCTTTTAATGCCCTTTTTATACTGCTCATTCCTATACCGTGCAATTTTTCGTTTGCCTTATGAGTTTTTAACTTTCCATCTATAACAATCGGCTTATTTTCAGATGTATTATCCAATTTTATAACGGTAAAAATTTCATTTTGTGTTGTAATATTCATAAATATTGCTTTTTCTTTTGAGTGATTGCAACCCTCAATCGCATTATTAAGCAAATTTGAAAATATAGTGACGGTATCCATATCCTTTATAAAAGACAGGCTTGCCGATATTGGATCGATTATAAATTTTATGCCGTTTTCCTCACATTTTACCTTAATTTTAGAGAGCAAAATATTTAATATTTTGTTATCAGAATATTCTGTAAACTGCGATATCTCTTCGGCTCTTGAAAATTGATTTATATATTCCTTTGCTTGTTCATTATCGGACTTTATCAAGGAATTTAGCGTATTCATATGCTGTCTAAAGTCGTGGTGAAATATCTGCATATTCTGATACCGCTCCTTTAAAAGCATATATTCCTCAAAGTCCACCTTTTCATTCAGCTGTCTGCTTTTAAGCTCTGAAAGCTCATATTCCTTGCTTATGACTTGCTGATTTAATATAAAAACGATAATATTTGCAACCATAATCACAACACATGACATTAGCATTACTACGGAGCTTACACGCTCTTTTATAAGCCATGTTATAATAATATTTGAAAGGATTGGAATTGCCGAAAGAGTCCAATGCAATACAACAATTTTTTGCCTTTTACCGCTGAGAATACGACTCATTATCATTAGAACAAGTACATACATAGTACGGCTTAGGACTGTTAGTATAAGAGATTGAATTGGTGTAATATACAAGGGTTCAAATGTGAGAATTTCAAACATCGGTGTTGCGAGCACCAATATTTCACTGCATGCACACACAACTACAAGCAAGGCACTTTGAAATAAAGCGGTTTTTGTATCTATGCGGTAACACAGCTTAAAACTGAGAAAAAGAGCTGAACACGATACCGCATTGTTTATAAAAACATTTCCATACATACAGCTTACCATATTACAAAGATAACCTATAGCAATTATTAAATAGCAGGCATATCTGTTTCTTTTTCTGTAAAAAAGAGTGTCGGCATAAACTATAAATGCTATATATTCTATGATAATCGCACTAACCAGCCCTAAATCTATACGCATTATTTTCCACCTACCCACTCAAGAAATGATTTATTGAAATTATTATATTTCCGCCTTGAAATATAAACCTCGTATGTTTTATCTTTATTTCCGCAATACACTCTGTCTTTATTATAATTTTTTACATATCTGAAGTTTATACAGTATGCTCGCTGTGATTCGCAAAAGAAATTATATTTTTTCAGCTTACCGTATACATCACGATACAAGTTAGATGTTTCAATCTCGCCTTTTGTGGTTACAATATGTACCTTGTTACCGTATGCGTATATGTAAATAATATTCCGGACATAAATCTTAATATCTTTAGTATTATTATGAACAATAATATACTGCTCTGACTCTTCAAGCTCTTTTATAACGGATTTAATACCATATACAAGCTTATGGTGCTGTAGGGGTTTTAGCCAAAATCTGAACGCATGCTGATTAAAGGCATCATCAAGATATGCCTCGTGATTGGTAACAAAGAAAACAAAGCATTTATTATCAAGCTTTCTTATATTTTCTGCTAACTCTATACCGTTTTGCCCATTCATTTCAATATCAAGAAATACAAGATTGTAATGCTTATTTGATTCAAGAAATTTATCCGAAGATGTGTACAAATCAATGCTGTTATCAATGCTTTCCTCTTTTAAAACTTTGCTTATTATCTCATATTCACTGTTTAAATCATATAAATCATCATCACATATCGCTATTTTTAAGTCCATGGTTTTATCTCCTGTGCAAAAGGATGAGGTATTCCCCATCCTTATTTTCTGCCACGCATTTCCTTTGCCCGTCTTAAAAGATATTCACGGTTATTCAGTTTTGGATTTATAATTACCTCGTCGGTTAGTTTTTTCAAGACATCACCTATTTCACGCCCCGGTCTATAGCCTATCTTTATCAAATCCGTTCCGTTTACAACAAGGTGCGAAACAAGATAGGGCTGATCCTCGGCAAGAATTTGCCTGTATATCTCATATACGGCATTTATCCGCTTTTCCTTTTCGGGATAATACACAGGATTTTTTGCCTTATTATCGGCTTTTTGTATCTCCATAAGTTTTTCAAACAGCTCTGCGCCCGTTCTTGCCATTGTACGCTTTACCGCCTGCCGGGTTTGGTCAACCCTTACATCATGGTTATCAACCAAAATACTTATACTTTTTATACTGTCATTATCCATTCTCAGTCTATGCAAAACATCTATGGCTATCCTTTTACTTTCTCTATGGTGGCCGTAAAAATGGATTATACCGTTTTGGTCGGTACTTGAACAGCACGGCTTTCCAATATCGTGCATAAGTGTCGCCCACCTGATTATATAGTCATTTGGCGTATATTTTACAGCGTGCATAATATGCTCGCCGACATCGTATATATGATATTTATTCCTCTGCGGTTCGCCAAAGCATACATCAAGCTGTGGAATAATGTATTTTAGCAAATTATACTCATGCAGTTTACGGATATAATCGGGGTTATCGGATAGCAGTATTTTGTTAAGCTCCTCTAAAATTCTTTCATTGCTGACCTTTTTTATAAGCGCCGCACATTTTTTTATAGCCTTTTCAACCCTGAAATCAATCCTAAATCCCAATTGCGCACAAAAACGGACAGCTCTTAACATCCTAAGAGCGTCCTCACGAAATCTGTTTTCGGGATTTCCGACACAGCGTATGATTTTATTTGATATATCGCCCCTGCCGCCAAATAAATCAACTATGCCACGCTTTGGCGAGAACATAATTGCATTCATTGTAAAATCACGGCGTTTTACATCACTTCTGACATCGGTTACATACTCGACCTTTTCAGGGTGTCTGCCATCATTATATTTGCCGTCCCTTCTAAAGGCTGTTATTTCATAGCCCGTTTTATTATATACAACCGTTACCGTACCATGCTTTATACCTGTATCAATAGTTTTTGAAAAGAGTTTTTTTATCTGCTCGGGACGCGCAGAAGTTGCAATATCATAATCATGCGGTATTCTACCCATGAGCATATCCCTTACCGCTCCGCCTGCAACATACGATTCATAGCCACTGTGTTCCAAAATTCCGAGTATTTTTACTATGTCCTCAGGCAAATCAAATTGCATATCATCTCCACCCCTTTCAAAAAATTTTATCTATTTATTAGATTATAACCCCTTTTAATCCCACATGTCAACATAAAATTGCATAATAAACGCGCACGATAATGCATTTATTTTGTTGACTTTTAATAATTGATGATGTATAATTATGGCATAAGTATAATAAATCACTATAAAGGAGACTAATATGCGCGGTATAGAAACAGACATAACTCATATCAGACACCAGATTTTAAAAGAAGTAGCAAAGGTTGCATTTGAATCAAGCGGAGATGCAAGCATAAACGATAAAATTGAGGCGATACCTTACAAAATCACTCCCGGCGATCAACCCCGTTTCCGTGAGAGTATTTACCGTGAGCGTGCAATCGCCGCAGAGCGTGTAAGACTGGCAATGGGACTTTCACTAAGACCCGAGGACAAGCCTGTCCATGTAACATCCGGGCTTCGTGAGAGCAATATTTCAGACAAGTACTATGAACCGCCGCTTATGCAGGTTATCCCATCGGCTTGCGATATGTGCGAACATAATGTATACGAGGTTTCGGATATGTGCCGTGGCTGTGTCGCTCACCCCTGTACAAAGGTCTGTCCTAAGGGTGCAATTTCAATCGTAAAAGGAAAATCGTACATAGACCGTGATAAATGTATTTCATGCGGTAAATGCAAGGCTATTTGTCCATACGATGCAATAGCAAAAAAAGTGCGTCCCTGCGCAAAGGCTTGCGGTATAAACGCTATATCGTCAGATTCAATGGGCAGAGCGCATATCGATCCCGATAAATGCGTCTCCTGCGGTCAGTGTATGGTAAGCTGTCCGTTTGGCGCAATTGCGGACAAATCGCAAATATTCCAGCTTATCCGTGCAATTAAGGCAGGCGATGAAGTAGTTGCGGAGGTTGCACCTGCTATAGTCGGTCAGTTCGGCGCAGATGTAAGGCTTTGGAAGATAAAGTCCGCTTTATTGGATCTTGGGTTTAAAGAAGTATACGAGGTAGCTTTGGGTGCGGATATCGGCGCAATAACAGAGGCGCACCATTATGTTTCGGAGGTTAAAACAGGTAAATTACCATTTTTATTAACCTCGTGCTGTCCGTCTTGGTCAATGATTGCAAAGCGGACTCTCAAAGATGTTGCCGATACTGTTTCAAGTGCGCTTACGCCTATGGTCGCAACAGCCAGAACAATAAAACAAAAACGGCCTGACGCAAGAGTTGTATTTATAGGTCCGTGTGCGGCAAAGAAGCTTGAGGCAATGCGAAGAACGGTAAGAAGTGATGTTGACTTTGTAATTACCTTTGAGGAGCTTAGCGCAATGTTTGACGCAAAAGGAATTGACTTCAGCGTATATGATAAGGAAGCTCCCGTACACGACGCAACAGGCGCAGGTCGTGGATATGCAGTAGCAGGCGGTGTTGCAGGTGCTATTGAGCAATGTGTAAATGAATACTACCCCGATGTTGAATTGGATATTGAACATGTAGAAGGACTCGCAGAGTGCCAAAAAATGCTCATGCTTGCAAAGGTCGGCAAAAAGAACGGCTGCCTGATAGAAGGTATGGCATGTCCCGGCGGATGTGTTGCAGGGGCAGGTACGATTATTCCTATTGCAAAGGCACAGCAGGCAGTTAAGAAATTTGTCGGTGATTCAACAACGAAAATTCCTGCAAAGGATCTTGAAAAAATCGAGCTTCCGTAAGTTTAGAACTGTTGCTTAAATTTTGGTTTAGCGTACCATTTAAAAAATCGTAAATTGGTATGGTCGTAGGGTTGGGGCTTGCTCCAACCGCGTCCCCGATACCGCAAAAAAACGGCAGGAGCAAGCCCCTGCCCTACAATCTCAACCCCATTTACACCGCTAAACCCAAATTTATATTTACATCAAACAACAAAACAACGGGACTGTTACATTTTTTATGCAACAGCCCCGTTTATTATTTACCTTACATTTTTAATGTGTACATCCACATGCTTTGATTCGGTATAATGTACCACAGCTACACCATATTTATCATTTTTATACTCATAGGTTGTTATACCGTTTGAATTTGTCATATTATCCATACTAAACGACTCGTTATGCATAGCCTGTTCATACTTTGACAAAGCATCATAAACATTAACATCGTCATTATCCGCATATGAATAGTAATAGTCAAAATCTTTTTTTGATGTCGGATCCATTCCAAAATAGTAACCGAAATCAGGAATATTGTCAAAGCCGACATAATAACCCTCTATTTGTTCAACCGGCTCAGCAGTAGGCTCCGATGTCACTTGTTCCTCCCCAATCGGATTTTTTGTAGCCTTTTTATACTCTGAAATCTGTGGTATTTTTACACCGCGCTCCGTATTATACAGTGCCCAGCAAATACTTTTTGAACAGTTATAGTCCGCCTGACGCTGAACATTTTCGGTAAGAGTTTCCACATCCTGTTTTGTATACGGATTTTTATATGTTGAATTGTATTTTGTAAAATATATATTTGAATGGTCGTCACTACGGTAGTCGTTCAGATTTGAAATCATTTTTTCGATTTCCTGCAATACATTCACATAACTCGGAAGCTCTGTACTCATTATATCGCCATAAAGCTTATTTGCTTTTTCAAAATTGTCCTTCCAATTCTGCGCCTTAGTCTTCATTTCAGCGAGGTTAAAAGTTGAGCCGCCTTTAAAATCTTTTATCTGAGCTTCCAAAAGACCGGGAATTAAAATTCCTTGCCTGAGCATCTCCATATCATATCCGTCTCGCAATTTTATTGCTTTTGAAATCTTTGCATACTTTTCCCTGTCGCCGACAAACAGCGAGCTATAGTCAATCTCATCGTCATAGTCCACCATTTTAGTTATAATATCTTCATACTTTGCCAAATTATCTTCTTCAAGGAGCCTATCGGCATAGGACAGATAGATATAGTAGTCCTTATATGATTGATTATCCTCACGCTTACAGGTATCAGCAATCCTACTCGCCATTTCATAATTTTTAAAATATGCAAAGAGCCTCGCTCGGCGAAGCTTGCCCGCATCACCTGCCACCAAGAGCACCACAACAAATGCTATAACAGCTACAGCACCTGCCATGGCAAAAACACCGTTATATCTTTTTCTTGAGTTACGCTTTGGCTTTTCTTCTTTTTGCTCATCAGTGGCAAACAAATCATTTATACTGTCAACAACCCGTTCTGTCTTTGTTCCGCACTCAGGGCAAACAAGATCATTTTCACCTAAGACTTGTCCGCATTTTTTGCATTTCATAAATCAAACCTCAAATTTTATACAAATATTCACATATATTATACCAAAGCAATAGTTAATAATCAATACACAATTAGCTAAAATATGTTTAAATTTTTGCCAAAACATCAAAAATGCCCCGAAATTCGGGGCATTTTCCGCTTATGATCTTAACTCAAACGAATTACAATCCGTACATTCAGGCATTGTAGGGTTTACCTCATGTGTTCCCACTTGGATTGACGGTAATGAGCAAAAGTCCTCTCTTCCGCAATGATGTGAACACTGTGAAACGGTACATCTGATTTTCTCGTTCTTATTGCACTTATGATCTTGCATAGTTTTGTCCTCCTGACATTTAGTAAATAGTACGATGCTTTTACATCATTTATAGTATGTGTAAAAGTTTTTGATTTTATCAGGATTTTTTTAATTTTCAATCAACCGTATCGCAATTACACTCATATCATCAATTACCGTATCATGGCTTTTCTTTATTGCCTTATGTATAACATTATCTGCCATATCGTCCATATTATCGCAAATATTTGTTATTTCGTTCTTTATCCACTCGGTCCTGACACTTGTATATCCTGCCTCGGAAACTCCGTCGGATATCATAATAACCGTATCGCCGTCATATATGCGCCGTCTTTGTCCGCTTACCTTTATGCTCTTTAACATTCCCACAGGAATTGATGCGGAAAATATCGTGTCCACCCTGCCCTGCGAATATATAAAGCTCTGCGCCGCACCGATTTTATAAAACTCGCAAAATCCCGTCATAAGGTCAAGCATCATAAGGTCAACCGTTGCAAAGCACTCATTGTCAAGCTTTAGGCAAAGCGTTGAGTTTATCATTTCTATTGAAGTTTTTACATCAAAGCCTGCCGTCAAAAACTCCTGTAAAAGCGTAAGCGTTATCTTACTCTCAGACGACGCCTTTTTACCGCTCCCCATACCGTCAGAGATCAGGAAATACATTCTGCAGTCCTCTGTCTTGAAGGCTTTTATACTGTCCCCGCACACTTTGCCGTGGTCCTTACAGCGCTGTCGTGTGGCAAAGTCAACGCTATAGCGTGGCTTTGATGCAAATTTCATTATCCCGTTAGCCTCCGTTCCTACATAGCCTATGGGCACAGAGCAAACCTGACCAAACGCCGACTCGCATTTTTTTATATCCGTACCTATATTTAAGCCTGCATAAATTTCAAGCTGTCCCTCTACCCCTTCGACAACGCTTATCTCAAATACTCCTATGCCGTGTGCATCTAAAAAGCTCACCGCCGCCTCTTCCAAATCCTCCCTGAATGTAAATCCGTCGCTTATCATTTTCGAGGTCCTGTCCAAAAGCGTGGCAATTTCTTTATACTGGCTGTTAATCAGCTCCTTATTGCTTATCGCCTCGCCTTGATGCACAAGCTCCTGTTTATACAGCTCATACACATGGTTAAACTCCGATATAAACTCGTTAGCTCTTTGACAATGCTTATTAAATTCTTCCGTAGGCTCCAAGAGCACACCCTCGTTTTCAATAGTTGACAAAAGATTTGATACCAGCTTATAAGTCTGGGAAAACTCGGATTTCCAGCACTTGTTTGCCATATTGCAATTTGAGCATACACGCTCACATACATCATCAAATATTGCGCCTGCCTCGCGGCTGTAAAGGTTTAAGCGCTTTTGCGCAGTTTCTTCAAAGCACGAGTTAAGGCTCAAAAACGAATTGGAAATTTTTATCATCTTCAGCGCCAGATAATCACGGACTCTTGTATCAAGCTGTATACTCTCAATTGTCAGGGAATTTGTAAAATATGCCGATAATCTGCTATACATCTTGGGCGGAGTGGCAATAAACAAAGCTGCGCCTATAAGCGCCTCATATATATTTATCGGCATATCCATTTGACCGCCCGAATATAGTGTAATAACTCCTACTCCGCCTATCATACCTATCAAAGCGCCCAGCTTGCCGATAGACTTTAGCATATTTGAAAACATCGCACACATTCCAAGCATTCCCATATTCAGTATCGCCGTATCCGACCCCATTGCGGTAATAAATCCAATGCAAAGTCCGCCCGAGCCCGCTACGGAAAGATTTGATAAATAGCTTATAACCATAACTGCGTAAATGGATAAAATATTGCAAAGTGTAATACCGCGAAATTGTAATCCCCAAAATCCCGTTATCACAATGCTTATGGTTATAACAACGCTTATAAGTTCGTCTTTTGTGGCTTGTTCACGCTTTTTGCGTGTTTTTACAAGCATATCTGTCTTTTTAAATACCAGATACGAAATTGAAGATATAAGCCCCTCGGCTATAAGCATAAGAATACTGTATATACTTCCTCCGTCTGCGGCAATCATAAATATTCCGCCGACACATAGCGACATACCGCAGGCTGTAGCATCATATACTGTATTATTCTTAGTTTTTAGCTTATCATATATCCAATACAGTAAAAATGCTATTATGTACTTTACCACAAGAATTTTTGCGCCCGATAAGAACAGCCCTGCACTAATAACCGTAAGTGCCAAATACGCTATCGCTTTATCAGTCGTTGCGGCAAAAAACGCTATTGAAAACGGAAATACTCCTAAAATTGATGCTCTTGATATTATAAACAGTAATGCTATCGGCAATGTATCAAAACGGTTTGGCGCACGAAGTGCTACACTTTGTTGTTTGTTCATATTAAGTGCCGGACTTGCCATAATCTGTTATCCCTCCCATGTTTTTACTCTAACAGATAGAGTATACCACCGTTCTACTTATTTTTATGTCAAATACGGTTGTCGAATAAAAAAAACTTATCGACATTTTCTGACACTTATGATATACTCAATTGCAGTTATTTATTATGGAGCTACGAATATGAAAAGAATTTTAATTTTTTCAGATACACACAACGATACGACATCGCCAATGAAGGTTATCATGCAAACAAAAGCTGTAGATGCTATAATCCACGCAGGCGACTGTGTTCGTGATGCGCAGGATTTAGAGGCAATGTTTCCCCAAATCCCTGTTTACTATGTTATGGGAAATAACGACTTCTTCTCCAATGCACCCCGCGCGCTGAATGTAACAATCGGGAAAAAGAATATTTTTATTGTACACGGTCACAATGAAAGAGTAAAATATGAGTATACTCTAAGCACCCTGATTGAAAAAGGTCAACGGCAAATGGCGGATTTAATAGTATTTGGTCATACCCATAAACCTTTAATAGATTATCATAAAAATATGACAATTCTAAACCCCGGCAGTTTAAAATACGGCGGAACATATGCTGTGTGCGAGATAGAAAATGACAAGTTAAAAGTCGAAATCAAAAATTACAGGTAATTATGTACAAATTTGAATTTCAGCGTCACACATTTTATAATTTGTGTGACATTTTTTTATATTTATTCCGTTTTAATGCGGTTTTTTATGTCACAGTTTGTTATGAAATACAAAACTTTATATCGAATTGTTAAAAATTTCCATTTTGTGGTTGTATTTTCAAAATTTATGCATATAATAAGTATTGGGACAAGGGTTTGTACAATTTTCCCTGTCCCTAATACTTATTGCTCCGGTAGCTTGGTATTCAGACTAACCGGGATAAACGCCACTGCATAAAGCAGTGGCGTTTATCAGACTGTCGAAAAACTGCCCGGACCGCACAAAACTTAAATATTATGGTTTGCATCTATATATAACTTATTGTCATAAATAATACTGTCGTTCTTTTACAAAAACGACAGCATTATGTGCTTTTTGCTCAAATAAACCCTACCGTACCACCGTACTGCCACGGGTTCATTTTTACAAAATCCGGTTTGTTTTTCGATGTCTGCCAGCGCGTCGATAACTTTATCGACACGCTGATAAAAGCCACTGCATAAAGCAGTGGCTTTTATCATTTGGTGTAAAATTACGGTAAAAAGATTTTTGCTCCGGTAGCTCTAATAATACAAATTTTATTACCATATACCTATTATTCTCTCAGTTTCATATGTGCTTATCTGACTGAAATTTTGTCGGTCATACTTTACATCAACCGCCGCAGGGTAAGGTATCCACATCTGTGAATAGAAATCCCAGATATATCCATCGTATTCGTTTACGATTTTGACAACTCCTCTGCGCTCCCTATCCGAATAATATTGTACCATTTGAGCCTCCTTCTTTTCTCTTTTTACCAATTTCATTATATCACACATACTGTACTAAAAACCGTACTCTTGACGAATTTTATCAAAAAATGTATAATAATTTACAGATTTTTTAGGAGAATAACAAATGCTTTCATACACGATAAAGAGAATGAGACGGAAAACACTGTCTGCATATGTATTGGATAACGGCAATGTCGAGGTAAGAGCGCCATATTCGGTAAGTGATGATGATATTGAAAAATTCATAGCCGAAAAAGAAGATACACTAAAGCGGTATATTGACGAACAGTTAAAAAGGCAAGCTCAAAAAAACAGTTTTGTCCTTGATATCGGCTCAACCCTGCTTTTTCTCGGAAAAGAATGTAAAATTGAGTACGGCACAAAAACTCAGCTTTTAAACGATACATTTTATGTGACACAGGGGAATATAAAAAATCAGGTTGTCGCCCTATATAAATTAGCCGCGCAAAAGATTATCACAGAACGGGTTGAGTATTTATCAAAGCATACGGGACTTTCATACAGCTCGGTAAAGATAAACTCCGCACGCAGTCGTTGGGGCTCATGCTCGGCAAAAAAGGCGCTTAATTTTTCATGGTTCTTGATTATGGCATCTCCTCACGAAATTGACTATGTTATAATCCATGAGCTTTCACATACAAAGCATATGAACCATTCAAGCAGGTTTTGGGATGAGGTAGCCAAATATGTAAGCGACTACAAAGAATGCAGAAAAAATTTAAACAGTATAGCACGGCGCTTACAAGTCGAAAATTGGTAATTTTAGATATTGTATACACAATATTATAATGGTATAATTTTATCAGAAACTATAAATCGGAGATTAAAATGTCACACAATAACCAAAAAAAGATTGCAGTAATAAACGATATATCGGGGTTTGGGAAATGCTCGATTGCCGTTGCACTGCCGATAATTTCACATATGGGGATACAGTGCTGTCCCCTGCCGACCTCAATATTTTCAAATCACACAGGCTTTGACAGCTTTTACTATGAAGATTTTACCGGACATATGGAGCAATATATAAATGAATGGAAAAAGCTTGATTTGAAATTCAGCGCAATTGCATCGGGTTTTTTAGGCTCGGATATGCAAATAGAAATAGTTGAGGGCTTTATACATTATTTTAAGGATGATAACACAATTATTGTTATTGACCCTGTTATGGGCGATAACGGACACGCCTACCCTACCTACACGAAAAAAATGTGTGAGGAGATGAAGCGACTTGTGGCTTTGGCGGATATCCTGACACCCAATCTTACAGAGGCCTGCATACTGACAGATACCCCCTATAAGCACGAGGGCTGGACAAAGAGCGAGCTTTTAGAGCTTTTGGAAAAGCTAAATGACATCGGCGCAAAAAAGATTGTCATAACAGGTATACATTTTGGCAATTTCTTGGGTAATGCCATATATGACGATGGGAAGTTCTATATACAAAAGCAGAAAAAGGCAGGCAGATTTCGTTCGGGTACAGGCGATATTTTTTCTGCTATAATTGCCGCCGATGCCGTAAACGGTGTTGCTTTTATTGACAGTGTAAAAAAAGCGTCAACATTTATAAAGCGGTGCATTGCAGAAACGGAAAAGCTTGATATTCCATTAACTGACGGAGTTTGCTTTGAAGAATTATTACCGAAGCTCAAAAGAGGTTTGTTGCATTAAACGCAACAAACCTCTTTCTTAGATACTTAGACTTCACTAAGGTCATGAACCCATTTTACCAGAACAGCATATCGTTACCCTTTAGCTTATAAATTGCCTCGGTAAAGAAGTAATCTCCGTAAATAATTGAGATATGTCTGCCTGTATCATCATCGTAACGCTCTGTGCCCATAAGCAATATTGCCTGTTCGTCATTGTCCCAGTTACAGAATTTATCATACATCGCCTTCAGGATATTCATTGCGGAGTCAAGATATTTCCTGTCCCCTGTTGCCTTTGAAAGCTCAATAAATCCGCATGCGGCTATTGCTCCTGCTGTGGAATCATAATATACAGGCTCTTTGGGCGCTTTAAAATCAACCTTTGGAAGCCAATCATCACATACGCATGATATAAAGTAATCTGCGACCTTCTTTGATGTTTCAAGATACTCCTGCTTGCCCGTATGGATATAGCTTAGGATATACCCATATATTGCCCATGCCTGACCTCTTGACCATGATGAGCCGACAGCATAGCCCTGTCCGCCGTAGGTTTCTATAACCTCGCCCGTCTTTTTATCAAGGTTTGCAATATGTACAACACTTCCGTCGTCTCTTATATGAGTTTTCATAACCGTATCTGCATGGTTCATCGCAATATACTTAAATCTTGGGTCGTTATATTCCTCCGACGCCCAGTAAAGGAGCGGTATATTCATCATACAGTCGATAATTACCCAGCCTACCTTATCCTCGTTCCATGCGCGGATATATTTGCCCTCACAGTTATAGCGTGATGCCAAAATATCAGCGGCGATTGCCGTTCTTACCTTTGATTTCGTACCGCCGAACAGCCTGTAATTTACACCGCTTGATATATGCCACATAAAGCCCACATCATGGTGCAACATATCATAATGCGCAAACGCCTCGTCTAAAATTTCCTCGGTGTCCTGTGCGGCAGAGCGGTAGAGCTCCTTTTTTGTGCCTACATACATAAGCCACATCAGTGCCGGCCAGAACCCGTTTGTCCACCACGAAACATCAATTTTTCGCATATCGCAGTATGTACCGTCTGTTGTGCGGTTATGCCATTTTGAGCTTGTGGTATACGGAATTTTGCCCTTTTGCAAAGGTGCTACATATGATAGCTTTTTATCAATCTGCTCCCATACCTTGTCAACAAATGCTTTTTCGTCTGCTCTTAAATCCATTTTCGTCTCCTATCCTGTCGCTTATTTGCGACACACCTAATGTAGTAATATTACCATAGTCTGTATATTTTAGCAAGAGGATAGTTGCACACTTTTACCTGTTTTTTCATATCCTATCACTGAGGGTTTCCCTCAACTAATATAAAGCAATATGGAGGATTATAATGGAAAACAACTATGATATGACTTCTCCTTTCTCCTGTGGCTGTGTAGGCTATGCATATGTACCGGTTCAAAACCTCACCGATACTTATGCTGTAGACACAGCGCTCTGTCAGGGAACTATATTCCCTGAGCTTGACCTTAGCATATGTGAATACGGTGCTGTATGCAAAAAGGAGGGGCAAAATGAATAACACTCAAAAAACCGATTTATTAAAAAAAATTCAGCAGTATGAGTTTGCTGCTTATGATATGCTCCTGTACCTTGATACTCATGCCGATGATACAAAGGCATTTGAGATGTATAAGGACCTTCAAAAAAGCGCAATGCGCCTCAAGAATGAGTATAAAAACAACTTTGGCCCATTGTCTACAGAGGATTTGGCATCACAAGAGCAGTTTAATTGGCTTTGCTCACCATGGCCCTGGGAGGCTTGCGCAAACGCCAAATCTTGTAAGGGAGGTGTCATGTAATGTTTAAGTATGCAAAAATGCTCGAATACCCCATAAACATAAAGACAAAAAACCCTCGCCTCGCAACTGCAATTGCAACACAGTACGGCGGCCCAAACGGCGAATTGGGAGCATCTTTAAGGTATTTATCGCAAAGATATATAATGAAAGATGATGTAACAAAAGGTCTTTTAACAGATATCGGTACATCGTGTACTTAATGCTCCCACGCAGGGCATCAGCGTTCAACGCTGAATTTAACACCACTTTCCATCTGTGTGGGAGCAAATTTAAATAAATATCAAAATGCCTCCTGTCATATACCACAATCTTATCAATTATTGCTTTATAAAAGGTTTCGTCTTGCTTTTTTCCGTACAATACATCTGAAAGATATTTTTTTATATCTGAAATTGCTTGTTCTATGTCATAATTATTATCTGATTGATCTGTTTTACTCAACAGTTCTTTTAGTTGCGAGAGTTCCTTTTCATAGCTCTCCTTTTTTTCCCGATACTGTTCCTTTGTTAAATCCTCGGTTAAATAAAGATCAAGCAATTTTTCAGATTTTGAGGTTATATTATCCATCTTCTTTTTTATAGACTCTTTATCAATATGCTGATCTTGTGTGGATTTAAAAACAGCTTTTAACACATCACAGATACCGTCTAAAACAACTTGCTTGTTTACCTCAAGACTTTCAATAACTTTCTTAACTGCCAGCATAAAATCTTCATCACGGATTTGACAATTAACGCCACAGCCAATTTTATTCCCTGCAGGATCTACTTTCGGCAGACCATGCCTTGTTGCTTCTAAACAATGCCATGCTTTATACCTGCTTCCATCCTTTCTTTTTTTGCTTCTGGCAACAAAGCTGTTTCCACAACAGCCACATCTGATTTTTCCAGACAACGGATAACGATTAGAATGTCTTAGCTTAATTTCTTCAGAAGGTGTACGCCTGTCAAGTTCTGCTTGTGCCATATCCCAAATTTCTCTTGAAACTATCGGCTCGTGATGATTTCTTAATATAACAAAATCTTCTTCACCATGATTGTACTTTTTTTGATGTGTCAGGTAATCCGGAGTAATAGTTTTCTTTTGGACAAGATCTCCGCAATACTTTTCATTACGCAATACTTTTAAAATTACGGTATTAGTCCATATCGCATTCCCTGTTATTGTTTTATAACCTGCCTCACGCAGTTCCCGTGCAATGGTAGCGGTACCCTTTTTTTCGTACACATATTTATGAAATATCAATCTTACAATTTGGGCACCTTCTTCGTTAACGTGGAGTACACCACTTACTACATTGTATCCCAGCATATCCCTGCCGAATACTACCCCCTTTTCCATTTGCCTTTTCTGTCCCCATTTTACACGCTCCGATGTTTTTCGGCTTTCCTCCTGAGCAAGCGATGCCATAATGGTAAGTCTGAGTTCTCCGTCCGGTGCAAGGGTATCTATGTTATCAAGTGCAAAATACACACCAATATTCAATGCTTTTAACTCTCTTGTATATTGCAGTGTATCAACCGTATTTCTTGCAAATCTGCTGACCTCCTTTGTGATAATCATATTAAATCTTCCTAAATGTGCATCAGCAATCATCTTGTTAAATGCTTTTCTCTTTTTTGTGTTTGTCCCCGACAGACCTTCATCAGCATATATCTCATATAGCTCCCAATCCGGATTTCTGTTTATGTATTCTTCAAAATATGATTTTTGACTTTCAAAGCTGTTCGCCTGATCTTCATTATCCGTAGATACCCTGCAATATGCCGCTACATATATCATTATAAATCACTCCCTTCATTTTGATTTTACCGCAGTTTATGAATATTTTCAAAAAATTATTTCTTACGAAATTTTTTCTCCAGCAACTCAACTGCGTATTCGTATTGGGAGTGGTTTATTTGTTCCTTTTCAAATAAAGTAACAAGCATTGCTTTTTGAATGTTCAATATAAATTCTCCGCTTTTATTTAAGCTGTCGTCATCTGAATATACAGTTATACTCTCATTCATATCGCAACACCACCTTTTATATTTTATGCTCAATTAAGTTTGTACTATTCTATTCAATTACATAAATGATAAGACAGATATAACTATCTCATTATTTATGTCATCAAATTCAAAAGCTATAACGGACAGCAGTGTGCCAAACTGCTTCATAGGAATCTCACCTTCCCGGCTCTGCCCGGACTGCTCTCATTGCCTGCGACGCTTTTAACGCTCGGGCTGTGACTGAGCAGAAGTATCATTATAACCGTATACAGTCTTGGCAAAAGGCAGCAATCCTTTTTTCTGTGCAAATGTTTGTCGCTCATCTTTGTGTGAGTCATCATCTGATGACGGTGTTGTATTACAACAGCGTAGAAGCCACAAAGAACTGTCTTGGCGCATCCACAGAATTGCTCGTATATACGGCAAAGTATCCGTTTGCTTATTTATTCTACATCGCCGTTATCTTGCGTGTTTTCTTTGTAAAAATAAGATATAAAATCTTTGCAGACAGTGTGCTCAGACTTTTGGCATGGCAAACTTATACAATACAAATTTCAAAAGCTTTTGTTCTTTTCCCGAAAGTCTTTGTACTAATTTTTCAATCAGCCTCTCTTCTTCACGGGATAAATACACTCTTTCTCTTTTATATTCATCAATTATGTACACTCCGCCATATCTTCCCATTTTACTGGCTATAGGTGCAAATCTACTTAAAGCAATAATGTCTTCACCGATTGTAACATCTGAAACTGAAAATCTTCTTGCAAGCTCCAGACGAGAAATCAGCTTATGATTCATAAGAATAGATAATATTTCCATTCTACGATCAAAAGCAGAAAATTCCGCTCTCATAGTTTGCACCTCCTGTCTACAATTTCATTATAGACTCTATGTACTAATCATTACTTAGTAGTTAAGAATTTTTTTGAGATTTATCTTTTTACAGGCTTGTTCATTTGTTTGTGCGCAAATAAAAAAGATTGAAAATCATCAACCCCCTAACCCCCAATCTTGGGGCAAAAATTTAATCTTTTTTTGAATAAGCAAAATTGCTCACCTTACGAGCAATTCCCTATATTATAAAAAACCAATTTTGCCGGACAATGTTCCCAACAAATTTGGTTTTTATAAACACCATTAAATTATATATGCCTTATATAATCACTCACAAAGACAATCGTCAGGCAACATTCGCTAATGGTAAATTTCATATTTTAAAATATTCAATGGTTTTTGTCATAATAATGCTGAGTCATTTATAAAACTGTTTGGTAGAAGTTACTCCTTATCATGCAAAACCTGATAGGATTTAATAAATCATTAGCTTTGGTCACGGTTCGAGTCCAAACCCAGCTACTGTGTCTGCACTCATATTATGATACAATTAAATTAATTTACAAAAGTGGGACACTGTTAAACAAAATTTATATTTAAATTAGCCCATATAACAATTCTGTATGTGATCCATTTTTCAATAACCTTAAAAGATAAGAGCTATACCGATACAAGTATCCCACCATAGGGGAATTTAAAAGAAGTCTTGATAAGTATATTAGTTTCTATAATGATAAACGACCTCATACCTCTCTAAGGTACAAAACTCCAACCGACTTTGAAGCCGGTTATTATCACAAATAAGGCATTTTAGCATCACAATAATATAAAAACAATGGTTCAAAGTTACAAAGATAATTTTTATCAAATCAGACTTTTTCATTCATACTTCAGATTAGTGGGTTTGTTCAGTTTTATGCATTGTTGTTTTTTATTATGTTATATAAGCTATAACTTTGCACTTATTTTCGCATTATAATCGATCAATGAAAGTATTTCTTCTTCATTAACGGAGTCGGGAATTTCAACCGTTATTTTATAGTTTCTTGCACTGTCTTTCCCGGCTTTGCGTATTGCTATATCATGAACAGAAATTCCGTTTTCATTAAACCTGTCTGTTATATGCTTTTGATAATCAATTTCATCCACATCATATATGCTTACCACTTTAAGACGCAGTACTTTCATCCACTTTATATTACAGTGCAGTACAACCTGTACAACAACAACTATCCCTGTCACCACCATTCCCGTTATGTACATTCCCGCTCCTATCGCCATACCTATGCCTGCGGTTGCCCACATTCCGGCAGCAGTTGTAAGTCCTGAAATTGTATTTTTATGTACAAATATCATTCCTGCACCCAAAAATCCTACTCCGCTCACAACTTGTGAGGCAATTCTTGACGGATCTGCACCCTTTATTCCGTTAAAATCCAATGGAATATCGGAAAAACCGTATTTTGACAATATCATCATCAAAGCCGCTCCGCAAGCCACCAAGCAATGCGTTCCTATACCTGACTCTTTAAGGCAATTTTATGCTCATATTCGATAACCCTACCGCCAATATTCTCAATATATAAATCAGTTCAGACCTAATCATAATCCTATTCTCCATAAACTAAAAATATGATTATTTATCTAATTCCTCATAGAATATTACTTGCTCACCCTTTTTTACCCGTTCAATAAAATCATTCTCATCTCTCAGAGGTGTATCAAAGCTCATACCTGCAACCTTTTTTTGCTCCTTACCCATATGATTATCACTGCCCGCCGTCATCAAAAGACCGTAGCTTGTAGCATAGTAGAGTGCCATATCATTTTCCCGTTCTGACCTGTTGGCATTTATTACCTCCATACCGTGTATCGAGTTCGTATAAATTCGTATGTGGTCAATATAAGTCGCCATGCGGAAAGGATGAGCCTGTATTACCAGAGCCCCACTGTCCCTCATAAACTCCAGCTCCTTACTCTTTTCCATCTCCATTATCTGCGGATTTTCAAGGTACCACATCTTATCCAACCCGTAAATCAAGAAATCTGTTCCTTTGTAGCTTAACTCCACTCCGCAAAACACCTTTATTCCAATCTCTGAGGAAAGTTCAAGAGCTTTTTCATAATCGGAAAAGTAGAATTCTACCTGTTCGGCATAAGGCAAGGTTTTGTCAACATTTATGTTCCCGTCAAGAAAATGATTTGTTATAAACACTCCGTCATATCCCTTTTCCTTATAGAACTCAAGGCTATCCCGCACATCGGAATGTGCACACTTGCTGATATGCTTTGTGTGCAGATGCGTTTCATATTTATACTTCATAGGTTTTATTTTAGAAATTTCTTTAACATTCATATATAGCTTACCTTTATTAGTTGTTCATATAAGCTTATAAAAACACTGTCTATGTTAATCAAGCTATCACTATCTGTATTGTTTTTTATTATGCAAAAATGGTTGAGAATGTGTCATTGACCCAATCTGTCATTATACGGCAGATTGGATACATCACACAGTACGCCTCGTTACTTAATAAATCTATTCCTGCTATTCTCAAATAGCGTTCATGCTATTGTTTGTGGGTGGAACAGCAGCACTTCTGCTTTTTCTGTCCCTCATTCAGTAACACACTTTCCCTTGACAAGCCTACTATAAGCTTATTATTAACTAAACATCTGATTACTTGTCTTTACTTTCTAAAAGCGTATCGCGTTATTATAATTCATCGGCAGCCCTTCGCGATAAATATGTGAGTCATTGGAGATACTAAGTGCTTTAGGTATCACTATACCGTCCTCGTTGTAAAACTCAATTACTGTCATACCACTATGACACATATCGAAATGTGTTGCTACAATAGGATACGGTATGTCAAGAATGCTTGATAAGAAGCTTATTCCAAAGCCTTGATGCGCAAAGAGTGCTATTCTTTTATCATTTGGTGATAAAGCTCTATATACTCTTTGATCTCGATCATGCTCATAGCCCAGCTTGGCAATAAATCCGTCAAGTTCACGGTTGACGCGCTGAATACCCTCTTTGAATTTGTATTCTTGAAATCCGGGGTGCTCATACCATCTGTCTCCGAGCATAGCAACCTCTGTGCTTGTCAAGCTTCTTCTAAATTGCCGCTTACTAAAAATCCAACCACAACCGTTTCCATCATCTATTGCGAACTCATTCCACACATACTTCTCGTTGCAGAAATCCAGTAAATGTATATCCTTCTTTAACAGCTCTGCGGTCGGTTTAGCAGTAAGCTGAGCACGATTTGAGGTCGATGAATATATCTCATCTATACCGTACACAGCAAGGCGCTTTGCAACAGCCTCCGCTTGACGATTGCCCAATGGTGTAAGCGAATCGGGGTCATAAATCGGATCTCCATGGCGTATATAAAACAACAGCATATCTTCATCTCCTATTCTATTATGTCAGTATAATATTTAATTTCTCTGCTATCCTTGCCATATGCTATTTTTGTGCCAGACAAAGCTTGGCAAGTGTGCGCCCATGCTCCGATAATAAAGAAAGAGTTGAATATATGTAATATTCCTTAAAAGGCATATACTAAATATCTATTCCTAAATATTTCGGCTTCAAGGGGAGAGAATTTGTTGATCCCAACAAACTAAATGTTTTAGATAAGCTGCACCGTAGGCAGGCTTCTATTCGGTTTCAACGGTTGTGCATTTTGGTTTATCCGCTCACGCAAGGCTATATGTGTGATTGCCGACTTATTTACCTCAACCGATACATCCACGACCTCGGTTTTAGATTATATGCACAAGTTAAGTCGGCAATATGTGCAATGAGAGAGAGGGAAAGAGAGGATCCCTTATTTTAAACAATGTGTATTTAGTTCACACATACAGCCCTTGCGTCAGCGGACAAACCGCTGTGCTCTACATATCATATGAGCTTTGATGTATAAGCTGAATTACTCCTACCAGCCCCCATAAGACAAAGCTACTAAGTGCATATATAAGCCATTTAACGCTCATTTGCGAGTCCTTTTTAAGATCTGTTCCCAAAAACACCGTAAGAAGCATCAGGACAAAACCGACAGTCTGAAAAATGCTCATAGGCTGCTTATAGTATATAATGCCGAAGCCTGTTGATATCACCATGCCCAAATATGTAAAAAGCACACTGTAGGACATAGGTCCTGTTGACATGGCAAGAATTGAAGTATACTGTGCTCACGCTGTAACCGCCGAAAAAAAAATACAGTCGTAATCAGAGAAAACCCCGAAATTCTCCAGTCTGCTCCCGCCAATATGAAAAAAATAATCGCACCCATGCCACATATCATATTAAACAACACCGCATCCTTGTCGGTTTTTAATATGGATTTGCTGAAATGGTTATTATACATATTCCGCAATGTATCGGTGAGAACCGATATAAAAAGCAAAAAATAGAGCATTATTTCCTCCGTTTTTTCATATTTACAAATTCACATTGGTAGTTTCCTTTTATGGGTACAGATATACCGTTTTGGCTTATATCCTCACACAAAATCTCTTTATTGTCTACGGTATAATTGTCCTCGCCTATGATTGGGAATACAGTAACTGCGTCTTGGCGCACTTTGCCGGAAAATACAAGTATTCGCAAATCACAAAGGCACTCATCGCTAAATTGCAAAACAAGTATATCTTTTGTATCTGTAAGAATACGGCAGTTTGCTTTTAGCCAAAATTCCCGGTCTTTTTTGAAATCGGAAATAAAGCCTTTAAGCGAGTTAAACACCGTGTCCGAAATGGTTGTAAGATCAAAGCTCAAGCCTATGGGACTGCCTGTAAGGAAGCCCCTAAGATAGCTGTCTTTTACTTCAATAGCATTATCCCATGCCGCATCATTTACAGAAATGATTTTCTCCTGCTCCACTCCCGGATAAACATATCCCTTATAACCTTTTATAACTGCCCAACATTCAATCCACTGTGGCGGTATTCTCAAAATTGTGTCCTTGAAAATACGGGTTCCTTCAAACGGACTTTGGTTATCTGAAAGCCAGAAGCTGTCAAAGAGCAGCCCGTTTTTAAGCTCCATTCTCGCACCGCCCGATGAGCAGTTTTCCATATAAAGCGCAGGATAGCTTGCTCTTAGTTTTTTTATAAGCCCAGTGTAGCCGTTAAAATATTTCATAAATCCTGAGCGTTTTTTATCATAATACAAATCAGCATTAAAATCGAATTTTATAAACTCTGCACCGTATTTTTCAATAAGACCGCTTATAGTTTCAAACATATATTCACAAACATCATCTCTTGAAAAATCAAGGAATTCAACATCTCCCGAAATAAAATACTCCGGATGCGATTTTACAATATCAGCTGATTTATCCGCACTTTCCATTTCTATCCAGAAACCGAATTTCATACCGTATCTGCGTACCTCATCGGCAATATCCTTCATACGGCCACAAAGGGTGCCTGTTTTGTTTTCCGTCCAATCGCCCCTGCTTGATGTCCATTCACTACCTTGTCCAAACCAGCCCGCATCAATAACAAAGTATTCAACGCCAAGCTGAGCCGCCAAAGGCACCTGATTTATGACATTCTCATAAGTGATTTTATCAAACCTACAAAGCCATGTGTTATATATGACAGGCATTTTGCGGCGGGGATAAGTGCTGTTTATGAAGTTATGGAGTTTGTAGCAGTCCATATCTGTTTTGTTTGAGGCTGTGTAATATATAATCCGTGGCATCTCAAATTCTTCACCCGGATACAATAAAAGTGAGAAATTATGCTCATAAACGCCCGTTCGGGCTTCAATATATGTAACCTCACCGCTCTTATAAAGTCTTTCTGCGCTCATCTTCCACAAAGAATCCGGAAGCATATGAAAAACGGTTCCCCTGCCTGATTGCCTGTTCCACAGACACATAAACGGCACAGCGCTCTGAGCTGTTCTTATGCTTTTTCCCATAACCGATACACCTGTAACAAGTGGTTGCCACTCTCCCATACTTTCATTTTGCCAGCCGTTATACTGGGAATATACATCGTATTCTCCTCCGTCAAAATAAAATCTGTAGCTGACAGATGTGAGCGTTAAGGCTTTATCCGAAATATTTTTTATTTTTCCCGTAACACTTGTAATGTCACCGTCCTTTTTAAATTCAGAGCATACATAAAGAGCATCGCCCATACAGGAAACTGTGGCTTCATTAAGCCGAATATCACCGTCAAATTCTCCGAAATCTCCGCATATATCCCACAGCTCGCTTGCCTTTTTCAGTTGTGTAAATTGTTTCATATGTTAATATCCTCTTTCACAATATATCGGATTTTATTGCTTTACCTTTCCGTACAGATATTAAGTGCATCTATAAATCTTTTTGCTATTATTGCCATTCCCTTATCTCCCGGGTGGATTTTGATACCCTCATGCTCATATCCCGATGCTAAATTGCTCTCATCTTTGATAAGCTCGCTTACATAAACAAATTCAGCCCCGTATTTTTTTGCATAGTCCCTGATTGCTTCGGTTTTTTGCTCATTATTGAAGAAATTTGACGCCACTATTATCCTTGTATTTTCATTATTGCCCGAAAGATATTTATGAAGTCTGTGAAATTGTTCAATAAAAACTTCAGCATCAAAATCATCATTTGATATATTTTCGCTTATAAGGCAAATTATAATATCAGGATCAAACCCTTTTGCAGGTTCAAAATAAGCATCAAAATCACAGTTTCTGTATGAGCGCTCCCATACCGAGCCCTGCACTAAGCAAAACGATGCGTCATGATTTCTCGAATAAGGTATTCTCGTCTCCTTAAACGCCTTGAAATTGTCTCTTTTGGGGGGTGCGTCTGCCTATGAGTGGGCCGTGTTTACTGCGTGCATAGGTTTGATTTTACCAGTTATTCTTTCTGAATCAATTTCTACTTTTAACATATATGTTCCTCCTGCTTCGTGGCTATGACAAATAAAACTCAAACTTAATATCCTTTTCCGACAACCTGTATTTTTCAAGCAGCTCCGGGCCGCATGAATTTGAGCCTATTCCCGAATTTTTATAGTCAATTCTCACATTCACATAGCCCGCTTTTTCCAATTCGTCTATATGCCTTGCCTTTGTAAGAGTATGACTATCGTATTGTGATACATTTATATCAAACTTATCCCCCGCCGTAAATTCAAGACCACCGTCAAATATAAGCTTTTTACAACCCGTATGAGTGCCGTGCTCCTGCGGAATCGAATAATTAACATATTCGTTATCAACATCACTTTCGTACCAGTCAGTAGTCGTGTGAAGCATCATATCACAGTAATTTTCTACAGGACCTCTGCCAAAATACTTAAATGCCGTCATATCCTTTATCAGCTTAAATTCAAAGCCCAGTCTCGGTAGCCATATACAATTTTCACGCACCTTACCGTCAAGGCTGATTTTCATACTTCCGTCGTCAAAAAAGCTGTACCTTGTTGTATATGTTAAAAACGGCATTCGACCAACACCTGAAAGATATCCCATTACTGTAATTTGATTTTCTCCACAGCTTATCTCTACAGCCTGATCAAAAATCCTGTCAAGGTTTTCGCCCTCCCAGACATTTTCGTGTCCCCATTTTTGCCAAACTGTCCTTTCATTATCTGTCGGCGCTCTCCAGCAGGTCAGGGAAACGGGTTTTTCAAGCTGTTCCCTGCCATTTTTCCGTATGCTTATAATACAGCCCAGATTTTTTGATATTTCATAAGACATATTATTTGCTTCTACGATAAAACTGCCGTTTTCCTCAGATATTGACACATTCTTAGATGAGCCTTCATTTTCATATTTCGGCGATGCAAGTTCAAATTCCGCAAGCCCTATTTCTATTTCCGAATTATCAACAAGTCTGCATACAACATATGCTCCCAATCTGCACTTATCTGTAAGCTCTGTTTTTATGTCCCTGCTTTGCTTTGACTCAATATTAAGACTATATCTTTTACGGCTTAATTCTTTGCCGTCCGCCGTTACGGAAATATCCACAAAATAATCTGCAAGGCTTGTAAAGTCAAACAAATTGGTAACTCTTACATAATTACCCATAAGCTCAAATTTCACATTCTGATATGCATATTTTGTACACAGCGTTCCCGCTTTAAATTTTCTGTCGTGCGACACAAGCCCATCCATACAGAAATTACTGTCACTCGTCAGTTCTCCGAAATCTCCGCCGTACTTTGGCACTCCGTTTTCAACAAATGTATGGTCTGCCCATTCCCATATACATCCACCCATTATTTTTGGATATTTATATATAATATCCCAGTAATCCTTTACATCTCCCGGACCATTTCCCATTGCATGACTATATTCGCACAAGAAAAGCGGAAGATACATTTCATCATTCTTTGCATATTCTTCCGTATCCTGATATGTCATATACATTCTTGAATGTATATCGGGGCGTGTATAATATGAAGTGTCCTGCTGTCCCCAGCCGTAAGCGGTTCTTGATGCATCTTCACAGTGAATAAGCCGTCTGTCATCATTATTTCTTAACCACTTTATCATTTCATAGTTATTGGTGCAGTGTCCGCTTTCATTGCCCGTTGACCATGAAAAAATACACGGGTTATTCTTGTCACGGTTATATGCCCTTTCCATTCGTTCAATATAGGCATCTCTCCACTCCTCACGGTTACCTATCCACTCCTGATTATTGTTCAGACAGTCATAGCCGGCATATCCGCCTGCCGGATATCGTACTGTAAACCCATGAGTTTCAATATCCGTCTCAAGCATCACATAAAACCCCATACGGTTGCAAAATTGCAAAAACTTCGGCGTGGGCGGATAATGTGATGTCCTGATACAGTTTATATTAAGCTCTTTCATAAGCTCAAGGTCGTGCAATATCTCCTCATCGCTCATGGTATAACCGTTATAAGGGTGAGTATCATGGTGATTAACTCCCTTTAGCTTTACTTCTGTTCCGTTTACCGTAAATGCCGACCTGTCATTGATGCCGTAGGTTACAAACCCGACATCAAAATTGATGATTTCTCCCTCACACTCAATTTGCAGAATATAAAGATAAGGCTTTTCCGAATTCCATTTGATTGGATTATTAACTATAAGCTCTACTGTATCCGTTGCAGTTTTTTGAGCAACAACCCTATTCTCACCGTCAAGCAGGGTACATTTTGCCGTACCACAAAATTTAGCAATAACAGAATTATCAGTCGTTTTAATATCCACATCAACTATGTGATTTTTCGGTCTTTCAAGTATGTATACATCTCTGAAAATTCCGCTATATCTAAAGCAATCCTGATCCTCAAGGTAACTACCCGCACACCATTTCCTGACCTTGGCAATAACTGTATTATCCCCTGCTATTACAAATTCCGAAATGTCAAACTCTGCCTGAAGTCTGCTTCCTTGCGAATATCCAACATAGTTATCGTTTATGTAAAGTTCAAGACATGAATCCACACCCTCAAATACGATATAATGTTTTTTACCCGTATCGTTTACGGGGAAATTTCGCTTATAAACTCCCATTGGATTGACATTTGGAACATACGGCGGGTTTACCGGAAATGGATATACCACATTTGTATAATACGGTTTTTCATATCCTCTGCACTGCCAGCACGACGGCACATCTATTTCTCCACTTGATGACGGCTTTTTGTCAAAATCACTGCTGTAAAAATCAAATTTCCATATTCCGTTCAGACTCATATATGAATTTTCGGGTATGTAATATGAACGCTGTGACAATCTCCCCTCGCACAGCAAACGAGGATTTTCGTATTTTCGCATAAGCAACTGCCCCTTTATTACTTTTCTGCCTTTTTATCTATTTTTGTGTTCTTTAATACAAAACCAAATCTGCGCTTACCATAATCATAATTACTTCAAAAAATTCTTAGATAAACCCACCATTTAAACTACGCCCTTTTTTAAAATAACATTGGCGTACAATGCGCTCTCTCCCGTCATTACTACGGCATAGGCATTTTTCGCTCTTTCATAAAACGCAAACCGTTCTATAAATTCATGCTCTTCATCTGTATAGGGTTTTATTATCTTCCTATACTCGTCCCATATCGGCGTTTTTACAGCATCTCCGGGTACCTTTTCCATAAGATATACAGGCTTTTCGTATACATCAAGCGGAAACAGGGTAAGTATGGCAGAGGCAACTCCGCCACACCGTGTCCGTCAATTGTAGGTCTTATGCCTATTCTTGGTTTCATTTTGTGTCCCTCATGAACATATATTTTTTTATTTTTTACTAACTTATCGTAAAAGGCTGTTACCTATACCTAAATTTTCATTTATCTGTCCCTGTATATATACTTTATCAACCTTCTCTTTTGATCTGACTTGGGCTCTTGCCCATCATCTTTTTATAGACCTTTGACAGGTGAGCCTGTGATGAAAAGCCTAATATTTCAGCCGTTTCTGTAACGCTTTTTCCATCATTCAAAAGCTCGGTTGCGGAATTT
>JAFSXU010000004.1 GCA_017443895.1 Clostridia bacterium | reverse complement strand
TAAATCAAACAAGATAAACTGGTTACGGAAATTTACGGATTATACACCCGGAGGTGATAAGTAATGAAAGAGAGATATACAACACCCGAAATGGAAGTTATGGAATTTGGAGACACTAATATTCTGACCGAAAGCGTTGTACAGATGACATCACCTAAAACATTTGAAGGCGGACAACCGTTAGACCCGCAGGAGTTAACAATTTTTAACTAACGGTAATATATAATTTACATATATTACGACATATTATGCAAAAGGTTAAAGTCTTTTGCAATTACCCCAACTTGATATGTCTAAAGAAATGGCGTACATCAAAATGGATGTACGCCGTTTCGATTTTAAAATAAAAAGCATATTCTAATTTAAAAAGCCGATATAATTTCAGCGTCGTTCTTTACAAAGGCAACAAATTCATCAATATTGGCATTTATCAAATACATTTTTCCACCATCATATACGGTTTTATCCTTTGTTAATATCCATTTTCCCTCGGGAAGATACACCCATTTTTCAGTCTGACCTTGTTCTGTTATCGGTGCAAAAAGTATATCATCGCCGAACATATACTGTTCGCCCTCTAAATAACACATTTCATCATCGGGATAGTCAAAGAACATCGGTCGCATCATAGGAATACCGTATTTTGATGCAATATCCATATGCTTTTCAATATACGGGCGCAACCTGTCACGAAGCAAAACAAGCTCTTTCAGTATTTTAAACGCTTCCTCACCAAAGCTCCAAAGTTCGTTATCTCCGCCTGTCGGCTCTATAATACTTCGTGATCTGTCCTGGCCTGCACGGTTACCATGAAGTCTTGTAACGGGGCAGAACACTCCGTATTGAAACCACCGTATTACAAGCTCCTTAAAATACTCGGTTTTTGTATCTCCACCGTAAAATCCGCCTATATCGGTTGTCCACCAGGGCATGGAGCACATTGCCATATTAAGCCCCGACTTTACCTGTTGGCTAAGGCTCTCAAAGGTTGACGGAATATCGCCCGACCATACAAGCGTGCCGAATTTCTGCGCACCCAAATATGCACAACGACTTAGGGTAACAATATCGTCTCTTCCTATGCTTTTAAATCCGTCATATGCAAGCTTTGCATAATAGTAAGGGTAGAGTAGGGCAATTTCATTTCCGTTCCCTGCATGGAATATAAGATTATCAAAATGTTCGGGATGTATTTCAGGCTCTGCCTCGTCAAACCAAAGTGCATCGACTCCGTTATCTATATAGTTTTCCTTTAGCTTGCTCCATACAAATTCTCTTGTTTTTGGGTTTGTCGCATCAATTTCCGCCTGAGGACCGTAAAAGTCAAATACCCTGTTTGAACCGCTTTTTGTGCGTATGAGCATATTATTGTTAAGCATATGAGCGTAGTTTTCACTTTTTTCGTTTATCGTCGGCCACATTGATACCATAAGCTTTATACCCATATCGTGTAGCTTGTCCGCCATTTCTTTTGGGTTTTTCCAATACTTTGGGTCAAATTTATAGTCGCCCTGCTCTGTCCAGTGGAAATAATCAATAACTATAACCGAGAGGGGTATTCCAAGCTCCTTATATCTTTTTGCAACAGCCAAAACCTCGTCCTGTGTTTCATATCTTAGTCGGCTCTGCCAAAATCCCGTTGCCCAGTGTGGCATTTTCGGCGCATGACCTGTTAAATCTGAAAGTGTCATGCTTACCTCTTTTGGATTACCGCCTATAACTACATAATCAATTTGCTCTGTTGCATCACTCGTCCAGCGTGTTCGGTTGTATGCAAGCTCGCAAAGCCCTGTTGACGGTACATTCCAAAGAAAGCCGTAGCCAAGAGACGAATATACAAACGGAATGGTACATTTTGCGTTTACATGGCGAAGGTCTATGCTTGTGCCTTTTAAATCAAAACAGCCTGTTGCCTCGTGCCCCAAACCGTAAAAATGCTCATCATCATTACTTTTAAAAGCTACACGGGCGTTCCATACACCGCCATCTAAACATCTGTAATTTCTTATCTGCGCACCAAAAGTAAGCTCAGGTAACTCCTCAATGATTTTTTTGCCGTTTGAGTAGTAAATAACCTTGCCGTTACCGTATATCTCGGCACGCATTATACCTGTTTCAAGGATTGCACGGTCATTCTCCGCCCATGCTTTTGCACTTGACGGACAGGGGAGAAGTGTCCAATTCTCGTCAGTAATATGACAGTTTGCACTTGAGCGAAACCGTATGGAGTTTTTACCGCATGATGATATAATTACCGCTTCACCTGCACGCATAAAATGGATTTCATTGTTTATTATCTCAAACATTATTATTTCTCCTTTTTTGAATGATACAAAATCACTTCTGCGCCTGTGTCATTGCTCTTTTGTACAACCTCTGCAAGGGTGAGGGCAATAACCTCTTTTGCACCTGCATCTATAAGCGCCTTTGCGCAAGCCTCCATGGTGTTACCCGTTGTATACACATCATCAAATACAACTATGCGCATATTTTTAACATCTCCCGAAACCAAAAACGCATCTTTGACATTTTTAAATCTTTCATATCCTGAAAGTCTTGACTGATGCTCTGTGTCCTTGCTTCGTATAAGCACATCTTGCCTGTAGTTTAGTGAAAGTTCGTCTTTCATGCAGTCAAGTATTAGTTGTGTCTGATTAAAGCCACGCTCGTTTAAACGCTCCTGCGATATCGGCACAGCAACGATCATGTCAGCAGTGCAAATATCGTCAATATCCTTTATAAAATCTGACATGAGCTTTGCAAACACAAGGGCATATGCATGACTTCCCGAAAATTTATATTTTAGGATTGCCTCACGGTACCCGCCCTTGTAATAAAACGGCGACAGCACATATTTTGTATGCTTTGTACCCTGTGAGGGGATAGGTATTCTATACAGCTTATTGTAACAGCTCTTACAAATACAAAGCCTGTTAGCCATTACATGTGTATGGCTTTTGTGTATGCGGTTTTCGCATATAATGCAGACAGGCTGTCTGTAAAATAAATTTATCATAATTTTACCACTTTTTTTGCTTGGGGTATGGGCATTTGCCGTCTTTGAGCCTTGCGCGCACCTGCATAACACAGCCACATAGCATACAGGTTGAGCCGTACTCAAATTTATCACAGTCCATGCAAATGCCTATTCTTTTTTCGTATTCGGCATCAGAAACCAATCGTATGCCACGCATATTGATAACCTCGTTTACCATTTTATCAATATCCTCTTTTGATAATTGGGTTTTCTGATTACAACGCTTGCACTTTTCCATTTACTTAATACTAATCGCACAGACAGACATCTTAGGAAGTGTAAATTTAACGGTGTTTTTGTCAACACTTACGGCAATTTCCTTCGGGCAAACTGCCTCGTCTTTGTCAAATTCGTTATAGTCGGAAATTGAATTTGCACTCATACAAACAGCACTTGCAACTCGTATATCCGTATCGAGTTCAAGGACAATTTCCTCATCATCGTCTAACGATGTGTTACACATGGTAACAAGGTATTCGCCTGATTTTTCGGAGGCATTTACGCTTAATTTTGGTATTGTAACGCCGTCTTTTGTATGTGTAAGATTATCAAACTCAATATCCAAAAGCTCGCTATCCATATGCTTTTTCATCATCTTGAAAAGGTAGTAGGTAGGAGTTTTAACCATTTTCTCGCCCTCGGTTAAAATCATAGCCTGCAATACATTTACCATTTGCGCAATGTTTGCCATGTAAACTCTGTCGCAATGGTTTTGGAAAATGTGCAGCGTTATCATACCACATATAGCATCACGGATAGTGTTTTGCTGATACAAAAATCCGGGATTAGTGCCGGGCATTACATCAAACCAGTTGCCCCATTCATCAACAATAAGCCCCTTTTCCTTGTCGGGGTCATACCTATCCATAATTTCTTCGTGCATTTTTATGGTTTTGTCCATTTCAAGGGCATTATTTATCAATGAATAGTAATCACTTACATCATCAGATGTAGATGATCCCTTGTTACCCCAGTCCTTTGTAAAGGTGTAGTTATGGAGCGACACACCGCCTGCATTTTTTACAGGCTCCTGCATCATAACCTCCATCCAGTTTGTATCGGTGCGGTCAGGCCCACCTACAATTTTATACATCGGCTCATCGCCGTAGTTTCGTATAAATGTCGAGAAACGGCGGTACTCGTCTGCATAGTATTCGGGGCGCATCCAGCCGCCGCAGCCCCAGTTTTCGTTACCAACGCCGAAAAACTTTAATTTCCAAGGCTTGTCGTGTCCGTTTTTGCGCCTTTCGTTTGCAAGGGGAGAGTCACCGCCAAATGTCATATACTCAACCCAGTCACGCATCTCCTGTACCGTGCCCGAGCCTACATTACCGCATATATATGGCTCTGTACCCAACTGCTCCACCAACTCAAAAAATTCATGTGTACCAAAATGGTTGTTTTCAACAACATTACCCCAGTTCGTGTTTACCATGTACGGGCGCTTGTCCTTTGGACCTATGCCGTCACGCCAGTGGTAATCGTCTGCAAAACAACCGCCCGGCCAGCGCAGTACGGGAATTTCAAGCTCACGGAGCGCAGATACAACATCACATCTCATACCGTTGATGTTTGGAATATCGCTGTCCTCACCGACATATATACCTTCATAGATACATCTTCCCAAATGCTCCGCAAACTGACCGTATATGTATTTGCTTATTTTACCTTTTTTTGTGCTTGTGTTTACTTTGATTTTTGCCATATTTATAATCTCCTACAAAAATATTTTAAGTTTAGTATAAATTAAAACTCTGAAAAAACAATTCCCAAAACCGATACAAACAGGACAATATTTGTCTTTTTAGACTTGTGATTTTGCATAAATTATGCTACAATTAAATATATCATAAAATTACCCGTAACACAATAAAAAAATATGTTTTGTGTATACAAAATATGGGTAAATATTACATATTAAATAATTTATGAGAGAGGGAATTAAAAATGGTACATGGTAATGTTATGGTAGGTCAGTCGGGCGGACCTACATCCGTAATCAATGCAAGCCTGGTGGGAGTTTTTAAAACCGCCATTGATATGGGTTGTTTGCATGTTTACGGAATGCGAAACGGAATTGAGGGACTTTTGGCAGGCAGATATGTAAATCTTTCAGACTATATCAAGAATGACCTCGACATTGAGCTTTTAAAGAGAACGCCGTCATCGTTTTTGGGAACTTGCAGGTATAAGTTACCCGAGGCAAAGGATAAGCCGGGAATTTACGAGCGTATATTTGATATGTTAAAGCGTCTTGATATAAAGCATTTCTTCTATATCGGCGGTAACGATTCAATGGACACGATAAAAAAGCTTTCAAACTATGCTTTGGAAATAGGCTCTGATATTACATTTATGGGTGTTCCAAAAACCATTGATAATGACCTTGCAGTAACAGACCATACCCCGGGTTATGGCTCGGCGGCAAAGTATATTGCGGCTGCAATGAAAGAGATTATCCGTGATGCCAATACATATGCGACAGATTCTATAACAGTTGTAGAGATAATGGGAAGAAACGCAGGCTGGCTTACGGCGGCGGCGTCATTGTCAAAGTCTGAGGACTGTAACGGCCCCGACCTTATATATCTTCCCGAGCGACCGTTTGACCATGATAAGTTCTTAGAGCGTGTAAAAGAGGTAAAGAAATTTAAAAATACGGCAATAATCGCAGTATCCGAGGGTGTTAAAACTGCCGACGGTACATATGTGTGCGAGGCGAATAAGTCAACAGTTTTTGAGGACTCATTTGGACATAAAACGCTTGGCGGTACGGCACTATATCTTTCGGATTACCTTGCTGAAAACACAGGTATTAAATCTCGTGGTATCGTATTTTCAACGCTTCAAAGGTGCGCATCGCATATGGTATCGCGCCGTGATATTACAGAAGCATTTACCGCAGGCGCAGACGCGGTTGTGGCGGCGCTAAACGGCGAAACAGGTAAGATGATTATATTTGAGAGAATTTCCAATGCACCGTATCAGTTAAGAACATCATCATATGATGTAAATAAGATTGCAAACATTGAAAAATGCGTGCCTGACGAGTGGATTTGTGACGACGGTACAAATGTTACAAAGGAATTTGACGAATACGCAAGACCGTTAATTATCGGCGAACTGTCTCCATTCATGGTAGACGGTCTGCCAAGACACTTGTTTATAGATAAATAAAAATATATGCTAAGAGGATATTGTCTTAGGCAATATCCTCTTCAGCGTGTCGATAAAGTTATCGACACGCTGGCAGACATCGAAAAACAAACCAGATTTTGTGAAAATAAATCCGTAGCAGTACGCTGGTACGGTAGGGTTTATTTGAGCAAAAAGCACATAACACTGCCATTTTTTGCAAAAATGGTAGCGTTATTTATGGTAATAAGTTAGATAGAGATGAACAATGTATTATTTAAGTTTTGTGCGGTCTGGGCAGTTTTTCGACAGTCTGAGAGGGTGTTGTCTTAGGCAATATCCCCTTAAAGTTTACAGAGGAGAAGTTTATGGTATTACAATACATCATACCGCCTATTGTGGGGGCGGTTATAGGATATATAACAAACGATATAGCAATAAAGATGCTCTTTCACCCACGCAGGGCGCACTACATAGGAAAGCATCAAATTCCGTTTACCCCCGGTCTTATCCCCAAGGAAAAGGCAAGGATTGCAAAATCGCTTGGTAATATGGTAAGCGTAAAGCTCCTAAACGGCGAGGTTATTGCAAAAACGCTTACATCAGAGGAAGTTGTTTTAAAGCTTCGTGAGAGGCTTTATGCAATCGTCGATCACTACCGCAACGATACACGGACAGTTGATGAATTCATGCTGAAATTCGGAGAGAGGGAAGATGTTGATAAAAAGCGCCAAAAGGTGATAAGAAAAAGCGCCTCGTATATAACCGATAAGATAACAAATGCGAATTTAGGCGAGGTAGTAGGGGATATAATCCTCAAAAAGGCAAAGGAAAAGCTTGAGGGAAACTTTATTGCAAGGCTTTTAGATACCTCGATTGTTACAAGCTTTACCGCCGATATTGCAAGAAATATTGACGATATGGTATCGGAAAATGCATACGGTGTTATTTATAAAATGATTGAGAACGAGGCGGATACAATACAAAGTACAGGTGTAAATTTGCTGATTGAAAAAATAGATTATAAAATCCCCGATTTGATTGAGGATTTTATAACTATGTATAAAAAGCTTGTAAATGAAAATATGCAAAAAATAGTGTCTGATTTGAATATTGCAGGCGTTATTGAAACGCAGATAAATAATTTCAGTACGGTGGAGCTTGAAACTATGATTTTAGATGTAATGAACAAGGAGCTAAAAGCGATTGTATATTTGGGAGCGTTACTGGGCTTTTTAATGGGATTTATAAATATTGCACTTATAAGATTAAATTAAGGAACGGCATTTTGCCGTTCCTTAATTGTTTGCGGTATTCATACCTTCCGTATTAAACAACTTTTTATATTCCTCTTTTACAATGGGCTTTATTTCATCATTTGGCAGGGTAAACTCAACAACCCCGCGCGCATAGTATGACAGGTCATACGGTTCATAAAAAATGGTAAGTCCGTCGGGGGAAATATAAAAATTTTTTTGATTTTCGTCCTTTATTTTTGGTCTTTCCCATAAATCGCCGTATTCGTCAGGCTTTTTTTCAAGCTCCGTATCAATAAGATGTTCTAATATAGGAATATAATCATTTTTTTCAAACAAATCCGCCAATAAAACAGTGTTCCCGTTTAATGTATCAATATTATACGCCGTCCAGACGCTCTGCCCGTGCGCACCGCCCGTATATTCATAAGTATCTGAGAGTATGCTTAAAAAATCATTTTCGTTATACATTTCTTTAATATGCAGTTCAAAAACACATTTGTTTCCGCCCAAAAGCTCGCCTGCATTTGCGCTGGTGGTATCAAAGGCAACAAGCATTGAATTTATTTCATCATCAAACTGTTTGTTTAACTTGTTCTCCACATCTTTGTTTTTTCGTATTGAAAATGTTGGGCGCTCAATATATACGCTTGCGGTTTGCGTTTCGTATTCAACCGTGTCAGTTTCTATATTTGCGGCTTTTTTAGCATTACAGCCGCAAAGCGATAATGCTATTGCGGCTGCCAAAGATATATTTATTAAAGTATGATACATATAAGACCACCACTTCCCTCATTTATAATCCTTTCAAGCGTATCTCGTAGCTTGTTTCGTGCCTCGTCGGGCATTTTTGAGAGCTTTGCATTTAAACCCTCGTTTACAAGGTCGTATAAGGATTTACCGAATATATTGCTGTCCCATATCTTTTGCGGATCGGTTTCAAACTCCGACATAAGATAGTTTATAAGGTCCTCGGACTGCTTTTCTGTCCCCACAATAGGCGATACCTCTGTTTCAATCTGAGCGCGCATCATATGTATTGACGGAGCGGAGGCTTTTAGCTTGACTCCGAACTTTCCGCCCTGCTTAACGATTTTTGGCTCGTCTAATGCCATTTCATCAGGGGTGGGATATACAACGCCGTAGCCTGTTGAATACACCTGATTTATTGCGTCCTTTACACGGGAATATTCCTCGTTCATTTTTGCAAGGTCACAAAGTAGTGCTATCATTTCCTCTCTTGACGATACATCAAAGCCTGTTTCCTCGCTAAGTACCGAATAGAAAAGCTCATCGGACAAATTCACACAGATATTTACTGTCCCTTTGCCCAAATCCATACCCTCTATGTATGCGTTTTCTATAAAGTCGGCAGAATTGATTTTATTTGCCAATTCTTTTGTGTCCCTGATTTTATCCACACCCTCGGTATTTGAAATGATGAGATTATTTATATCCTGTACCAGCATGTGGTTTGGCGAAATATTTTTAATCCAATCGGGGGTGGAAATGCAAATCTCGGTTAACGGAAACTCAAATAAAACATTCTCAATTATTGAGTTTATATCATCTGCATCAAGCTCGGCGCAGTTTATGGGCATAACGGGTACGCCGTATTGCGCCTCCATTTGTGCGGCGAGAGTTTTTGTATTATAGCTGTCGGGTGATACGGAATTTAACAGCACAATAAACGGCTTATTTATAGCCTTTAATTCAGATATTACCTTTTTTTCCGCATCTACATAATCAGAACGGGGGATGTCTGTTACAGTTCCGTCTGTGGTTATAACAATACCGATAGTCGAATGTTCATTTATGACTTTTTTTGTCCCTATTTTTGCCGCCTCATCAAATGGCATAGGCTCATCGGACCAGGGTGTGTGTACCATTCTGGGTTCATTCTCCTCAAAGTATCCTAAGGAGGAAGGAACAACATATCCCACACAGTCTATCATTCTGACTCTGAGATGAGCATTGTCGCCAAGTGAAATTTCAACCGCGTCATTCGGCACAAATTTTGGCTCCGTTGTCATAATTGTCTTACCCTCGGCAGATTGAGGCAGCTCGTCAACCGCGCGCTCCTTTATGTATTCGTTTGTTATGTTTGGTATTACAACCGTATCCATAAACCGCTTTATAAAGGTTGACTTTCCCGTTCTTACAGGCCCTACAACTCCAATATAAACATCGCCCTGGGAACGCTCCGATATATCATTGTAAATATTATAATCCTCCACTAAATTTTTCCTCCTTTTGTCCGTTTCTTAGTTATATATATATTCACAAATGCTTTTAATATGTTACATTTTAATCTTGACATTAAAAAACCGTTGTGCTAAGATAATTTATAGCAAAGGAGTTCTATGATAGGACTCCGTTTTTTGGAGGTAAACAAATGGAAAAAATTAAAATGATTACACCGCTTGTCGAGATGGACGGCGACGAAATGACAAGAATTATATGGAAGATGATAAAGGATATTTTATTAACTCCGTACATAGACTTAAAAACCGAATACTATGATTTAGGTCTTGAATATAGAAATAAAACAGACGATAAGGTAACGGTTGACAGTGCAAACGCAACCAAAAAATACGGCGTTGCGGTAAAGTGCGCAACAATAACGCCAAACGCACAGAGGGTAGAGGAATATAACCTAAAAGAGATGTGGAAATCTCCAAACGGAACAATCCGTGCAATCTTAGACGGCACGGTGTTTAGAACTCCTATCCTTGTAAAGGGCATAACTCCGTATATCCCGACATGGACAAAGCCTATAACCATTGCCCGTCACGCATACGGAGATGTTTATAAAAATGTTGAAATGCGAGTTTCAAAAGGCACCAAGTGTGAGCTTGTCGCAACCGATGCACAGGGAAATGAAACAAGGGAAACAATTTATGATTTTTCCGATAGCGACGGAATTATCCAGGGTATGCATAACAAGGATAAATCAATCGAGTCATTTGCAAGAGCTTGCTTTAACTATGCGCTTGATACTAAAAAAGATGTGTGGTTTTCCAGTAAGGATACTATCTCCAAAAAGTATGACCATACATTTAAGGATATTTTTGAAGAGGTGTTTAATGCCGATTATAAGGATAAGTTTGACAAGGCAGGTATTGAGTATTTCTATACGCTTATTGACGATGCCGTTGCAAGAGTTATCCGTTCAAACGGCGGATATATCTGGGCTTGCAAGAACTATGACGGCGATGTAATGTCGGATATGGTTGCAACCGCATACGGCTCACTTGCTATGATGACATCAGTTTTAGTGTCCCCTGAGGGTATATATGAATATGAGGCTGCACACGGAACGGTACAGCGCCATTATTATAAGCACCTAAAAGGCGAGGAAACCTCAACAAACTCTGTTGCAACCCTGTTTGCATGGACGGGCGCATTGAGAAAAAGAGGCGAGCTTGACAATTTGCCAAAGCTTATGGAATTTGCCGATAAGCTTGAAAAGGCAACTATCGACACAATTGAGAGCGGAATAATGACAGGAGATTTGTATTTACTCTCAACCTTGCCGAATAAGAAAAAGGTAAACACACAGGAATTTTTAGAGGCAGTAAACGAGAATTTAAAGAAAATGCTGTAAGATGTAAACAGAGCGGATTTTGTCCGCTCTGTTTTTTTGCAATGAATTTGGGTTTATGGTATTAAATTGTGGTTTATATGTGTAAATGGGGATCACGATTTGTAGGGCAGGGGCTTGCTCCTGCCGTATCCCCGATACCGTAAACAACGGTTGGAGCAAGCCCCAACCCTACGACCATACCAATTTACGATTTTTTAATTGGTATGCGAAACCAAAATTTACCCCCAACCGCCATATTATAGAAAAATCGGAGATTTTTCCACCATAATTATTCATTATTCATCATTCATTATTCATTTAATCAAAATTACTCCGCTAAACCAAAATTTAATATTCCTTTTAACCACCAAAAAACGAGGTTATAAAACCTCGTTTTGTCAAAAATAAGCTTTTAAATTATTCCTCGCTCATATCCCAATTATGATATACATCCTGAACATCATCATTGTCCTCAAGCATATCAAGCATACGGCTCATATTTTTAATATCGTCCTCATTTGTAAGCTCTGTCATATTTTGAGGCACCATTCTTACCTCGGCGGTTGAGAATGTGTACTTGCCCTCAAGCGCTTCACGGACTGCGGAGAAATCAGAAGGTGTTGTTGTAATTTCAATTATACCGTCGTCAATCTCAATATCGTCGGCACCTGCCTCTAAGGCGTCCATGGTAACTTCTTCTTCGTCAATCTCGTTGTCCTCGTCCTCAATAACAAGCACGCCCTTTTCATCAAACATAAAGCTTACACAGCCGTTTTGTCCCATATTGCCGCCAAATTTGTCAAATGCGTGTCTTACATCTGCCGCTGTACGGTTACGGTTATCTGTAAGCGTGTTTACAATTACCGCAACACCGCTTGGACCGTAGCCCTCATATGTGATGTTCTCATAGCTTGAAGTATCTGTATCGCCTGCGGCTTTTTTGATTGTACGGTTAATGTTATCATTTGGCATATTGTTAGACCGTGCCTTTGCGATAACATCCTTTAAACTTGCGTTGTTATCGGGGTCGGGACCGCCTGCCTTAACAGCAACTATAATCTCTCTTGCAATCTTTGTAAAAATCTTTGCACGCTGTGCATCGTTTGCACCTTTTTTTCTCTTAATGGTGCTCCATTTTGAATGACCTGACATAATAGCCTCCCATATATAAATCATATTATTTTTTCATTATCCCGTGTATTTTACCATACACAAATAAAAATTTCAAGTATATTATCGAAAAATACGGCATATATAGAGGTCTAAACCCGAATTATACCTTGACAAATCCGTTTTCGAGGGGTATAATAACAATAGAAAAAGGCAAGACCTCAAACGGTTATGCCAAAAGTTTAGATTATTAAAAAAATAATGCCAAGCTTATGACGGGGCTGGCGTTATTTTTTTATGGAAATTACTATAAGTAATAATAAAATCATTATTATAATGAGTTCATTGTCCATAAGCTATCACCTCCTTTCGGGGGAAGTGATGGCATAACCGCCCGGCTTTTACACTGTTTTTAGTCTTACCTCTTTATCGGATCTCTCCGACAATTGATATTATATCTTAAACTTATTTGGTTTTCAAGCTATTTTGACAATGTTTGAATATTGTAATATAAAGTTTTATTCATCGTATTTTTCTATTTTATCAAGCTTTTTTATAATAGCCCTTGTCCTTGTTCCGACTAAGTTTTCAAGGTCGTTTTCCGCTAAGGCTATATGCCGTTTTGCGGTTTCTAAGCAATCGTTAAATTTTTCAAACTCAACCTTTATTGAGCTTAGTATCTCCCAGACCTCCGAGCTTCTTTTCTCAAGCGCAAGCGTTTTAAAACCCATTTGAAGAGCGTTTAATGTTGCCGCCATAGTTGACGGGCCTGCAATGTTTACCTTATATTCACGCTGTAGGACTTCGACCATGCCAAGCTTTAGAGCCTCTGCATATAAGCCCTCAATCGGCAGATACATTATTGCAAAATCCGTTGTATACGGAGGCTCTACATATTTTTGCCGAATATCTTTTGCAAACTGCTTCATTCTGTTTATAAGCGTTTTTTGACATTCCGATATCCTTGTAACATCGCCCAAATCATACGCATCGTGCAGATTTGAATATGCATCAAGCGGAAACTTTGAATCAATCGGCAGATATATAAACCCCGTATCGTCATGGGGAAGACGAATGGCAAATTCAACCCTGTTTGTACTTTTTGGAATGGTTGCCACATTTGTATCAAACTGCTCGGGCGCTAAAATTTCATCGAGTATCGCACCCAAAGAAAGCTCACCCAAAATGCCCCTTGTTTTAACATTTGAGAGTATGTTTTTCAGGTCGTTTACGCCGTCTGCCATCGCCTGCATCTGACCAAACTTGCCGTACACATTTTTAAGCTGTTCCGACACCTGCCGCTGCATATCGTTAATGCTGTGATTTAGCTGTGAAAAGTTTTGGCTCTGAGCCTGATTTACGCTTTTTTGGTTTTGCGCAAGTATCGCACCCAAATCCTTAATGGCAGATACGGTTGATGTGTTTATTTCCCTTGTAATCTGTGCCTCGTCAAAATTGCTCCGCTTTGATAAGAGCATTATCATACACACTATTAAAACCGCAAGCAAAAAAATTATGATGTATAAAAGGTAATCCATAATAATCTCCCGACAAATAAAGTATTATCTGAAATTATACACCATAATATGCAAATAATCAATAGAAAAATCGAACAAATATTCGCTAAATTACATAATATATTATTCCTGCAATCATTGATGCGATAGTGCCAAAGAGTATAACGGGTCCTGCAATGGAAAATATTTTAGCTCCGACGCCCAAGACATAGCCCTCGGGCTTTGCCTCAATTGCAGGAGAAACGACCGAGTTTGCAAAGCCTGTTATAGGAACAATGCTTCCTGCGCCGCCAAATTTTCCTATCTTTGGATAGATATTAAGACCTGTAAGAAGTGCCGATATAAATATAAGAGTAATTGAGGTTGCCGTACGCGATGTATCGAGTGAGAGTCCGATACTCATATAGAGCTTTATAAACACTTCGCCTACGGTACAGATTATACCGCCAACCAAAAATGCCTTTATGCAGTCGGATATAACGGGTGATTTAGGGACTTTGGTTTTTACATATTCGTTATATTGAGCTTTTGTCATATTGTTTTTCATAGTTTGCACCTCATTTTTTTGTTAGTTTGATATTAGTTTATGAATAAATCGTTAATTTTATAAAAAAAGACTTATTTTTATTGAATTTTTAAAAAATAAGCGGTATACTTATAATTACGATAGACTGGGAGGAATGTATAATGTTTGGATATGTAACAATATGCAAGGACTGCATAGATGATACAGATTACAAAGCATTTATGACATACTACTGCGGTTTATGTAAAGCTATGGGTAAAGAGGGTACGCAAGCATCAAGGCTCGGACTTAGCTATGACATAACATTTTTGGCTATAGTTTTGGGTGCGCTCATACCCGACGAACCAAAATTATATAATAGCCGCTGCATTGCGCACCCCATAAAAAAGCATATGGAAATACATAACGACCGTGCGATAAACTATGCGGCGAATATGGGGATAATGCTAAGCTACCTGAAATTTTTAGACGACTGGAAGGACGATAGGAGCATAAAAGCGTTATTTTTAATGCTTGTGTACCTGCCTGTGATACGGCGTATTAAAAAGAGGTACAGGCAAAAATATGACGAGATATATGGGGAGCTAAAACGGCTCGGGGTATTGGAAAAGCAGGGCGCAAATGTTGATGAGGCGGCGGATTGCTTTTCAAAAATCTTAGAAACGCTTTTTAAACCCGATTTTATAGAGGATAAAACAACTTTAAGAATTTTGGGCTGGTTTGGCTATAACATAGGCAGATGGATATATGTAATTGATGCATATAACGATATGGAAAAGGATTTTAAATCCAAAAGCTATAACCCGTTTTTGATAGGGAAAAAAGATGTACAAACGGCAAAAAACGAGGTTTTTGAGAATACCAAAACTGCTCTTACAATGAATTTGGCAGAGCTTTCAACAACCTATGAGCTTTTAAAGGTATACCGAAACGACGGTCTTATAAGGCATATTATCTATACAGGTTTAAGGCAAAAGCAAGCCCAAATCTTAGAAAATAACAATATATTAGGAGAAGAAAATGAATCCGTATGAAGTTTTGGGAGTCAGCCCGGGTGCTGATGAGGAAACAATAAAAAAAGCATACAGAGAACTTGTCAAGAAATATCACCCCGATAAGTATGTAAATTCGCCCATGGCGGATATTGCAAGCGAGAAAATGAAAGAAATAAACCGTGCCTATGATATGCTCACAAAGGGCAATCAAGGCAACACCTCGCAAAATCAGGGCGGATACGGCGGCGGATATAATCCGTTTGGTGGGTACAACCCGTTTGGCGGTGCATATCAGACAAACTACCAAACACCGAGCTTTAGCGCGGTGCGCACGCTTATAAGTATGGGTAATTTAGCTCTTGCCATGCAGATGCTAAACTCACTGCCGAGGGTTGCGGAATGGTATTATTTAACAGGTCTGATATACCAGCGCCGTGGCTGGTACCAGCAGGCGGTTGAAAATATTAAAAAAGCGGTTGATATGGAACCGAATAACTTGGAATATGTATCGGCACTAAATGGCATACGCAACAAGAACACAGACTATACATCATCGCCATACGGCAGTCCTATGTCGGGCTGTTGTGTATGTCCGGGCGATTGCTGTACAACGCTTTTGTGCTTAAACTGTTGCGCAACGCCGTGTTGCTAAAATATTGTAAATTATAGAATGGAGATAATTAAATGAGTAAGGAACAGCATATAACATCAATAGGCGGTCAGGCGGTAATGGAGGGCGTAATGATGAGAGGCCCGCATAAAACCGCAACAGCCGTAAGACGACCCGACGGCGAGATAGAATGTAAGGTTGAGGAAATAGGCACAAAAAAGCATAGCGCATTTGCAAGACTGCCGATTATAAGAGGCTGTGTAAACTTTGTTGAAAGCCTTGTAATCGGTATGAAATCCTTGATGTGGAGTGCGGAATTTATCGACCTTGACTCGGACGAGGAGGAAGAGGAATCAAAGTTTGATAAATGGCTCGAAGATAAATTCGGCGAAAAGCTAAAGGATTATATCATAGGCTTTTCGGTGTTTATATCAATTATTTTCTCGGTTGGACTGTTTATGGTTTTACCGTGGCTTGTATCACTTTTAATCGGAGCTGTTACAACATCGCATTTTTTGATTACCGCAGGCGAGGGAGCTATAAGGCTTCTGATATTTATAGGCTATCTGCTTTTGGTTTCGCAAATGAAGGAAATAAAGCGTGTTTTTGAATATCACGGCGCAGAGCATAAGACTATTGCTTGCTATGAGGCAGGCGAGGAATTGACAGTGGAGAATGTAAGAAAATATACAAGACTCCACCCAAGATGCGGAACGAGCTTTTTGCTGTTCGTTATGATTATAAGTATTTTGATATTCTTCTTAATTCCGCCGTTTGAAATGATAACAAGCGTAATATTAAGAAAACTTATGGCAATAATTGTAAGGCTGTGCCTTATGCCTGTTGTTGCAGGTCTTTCATATGAGGTTATAAAGCTTGCAGGCAGGAGCAAGAATAAATGCGTATCATGGCTTTCAAAGCCCGGACTTTGGATGCAAAAGATTACAACCCGTGAGCCTGACGATAGTCAGATAGAGGTTGCAATCGCGTCAATGAAGCCGTGTATACCGGAGAGTAAAGAGGACGATAAATGGTAATTTATGAGCTTTTAAATGAGCTTGAAAAAGCCATACAAAACTCTGATAACCCACATTTTGAAGCAGAGCTTATAATAATGTCCGCCCTTAAAATTGACAGGGCAAAATACCTTATCTCAAAAAACGATACGGTATCAGATGATACCATAAATCAAGCAATGAAAATGGCAAAAAGAAGGCAATTGGGCGAACCATTAGGTTATATTTTAGGCAATGCCGAGTTTATGGGTATGGAGTTTTTGCTAAATTCCGATATCCTTATCCCAAGACCGGATACGGAATGCTTGGTCGAGTTTGTAATAAACCGTATAGGCGATAAAAAGCTGTCCGTTTTGGATATAGGAACGGGTTCGGGCTGTATCGGGATAAGCATAGCAAAGTTTTGTAAGAATACAGATGTAACGGTGCTTGATATAAGCAAAAATGCACTTGATACGGCAATGGAAAATGCAAAAAATAACGGTGTTAGGATAGATTGCATTTGTGCGGATATTTTAAATAGTGATATAGGCAAAAAATTTGATGTTATAGTATCCAATCCGCCGTATATAAAAACGGATGTGATAAAAACACTTCAAACCGAGGTAAAGGATTTTGAGCCGATGCGTGCGCTTGACGGTGGCAGGGACGGACTGATTTTTTACAGACGGATATGCGATATATTGCCCCAAATTTTAAATAACGGCGGTATGGTAGCATTTGAAATAGGCTATGATGAGCGTTGTGCGGTAGAGGAGCTTTTAAAACAAACAGGAATGTTTAAAAATATCGGTTCACAAAAAGACCTTGCGGGAAATGACAGGGTAGTATACGGAATGTAGAAAAATGCGGTATTGCAATTTGCAATACCGCATTCTTTTGGTTAATTTAAGATAAATTTTGGTGTACCAATTTGAATTATTGTTAATAGATACACCTTGGGGAATGAAAGGCGTTCTGCGCTAAAGGCATCAGAGTGTTTATTTATCCTTTGCGATTTCTTTTATAGATGTAACCAATCCTGCCAAGCCCTGAATTTCTGAGGGAACAATTATCTTTGTAGCCTTACCGTCTGCCGCCTTTTCAAAGCTCTCAAGCGCCTTAATGGTAAGATACTGCTCTGTGGGATTTGCCTCGTTTATTCGTCTTATACCCTCTGCAACGGCGGTTTTTACCGTAACGATAGCCTCAGCCTCACCCTCAGCCTCACGGATTGCAGCCTGCTTTTTCGCCTCAGCTCTTAAAATTGCAGACTCCTTTTCGCCCTCTGCCAAAAGTATTGCCGATTTCTTTTCGCCCTCTGCTCTTAGGATACTTTCACGACGCTCTCTTTCGGCCTTCATTTGTCTTTCCATTGCGTCCTGAATTTCCTTTGGAGGCATAATATTTTTAAGCTCGACTCTGTTTATCTTAATGCCCCAAGGATCGGTTGCCTCGTCAAGAATTGCGCGCATTTTGGTGTTTACCGTATCACGGGAGGTAAGCGTTTCGTCAAGCTCCAAATCACCGATAATATTACGAAGCGTTGTAGCTGTAAGGTTTTCAATAGCCATCATCGGGCGTTCAACGCCGTAGGTAAAGAGCTTGGGATCTGTTATCTGATAATACACAACCGTATCAATCTGCATTGTAACATTATCCTTTGTTATAACAGGCTGCGGCGGAAAATCAACCACATGCTCTTTTAAGCTTACCTTGCTTGCAATGCGGTCAACAAAGGGAACCTTTATGTGCAAGCCAACGCTCCAGGTGGCATTATAGCCGCCAAACCGTTCAATAATATATGCGTGCGCCTGTGGCACGATTTTTACATTTGATATAAGTATTATAACTGCCAAGACTAAAATAATCATCAAAAATAACATACTAATCTACCTTCCTTTCAACTATGAGCTTAACGCCCTCGATTTTCTTTACAATAACAATTTCGCCTTCATCAATCTTTGAACCGTCGTCGCTTCTTACAGTCCATTCCATACCGAATAGCTTTGCCTTACCCGTGCCGTTTAAATTATCGACAGTCTCGGTAATCATAATCTGCTTGCCGATAAGACTGTCAACATTTGTTTTTGTGTCTTTTGATTTTAAGTAGTGCATAGACAGCGGACGCATAATACACAAAAGTATTATAGACAGTGCGAAGAACACACCAATCTGTAAATACAGCGGTCCGTGCATCATAGCACAAATTGAGGCACCCAACGCACCTATGGCAAACCAGATGGTTACAATCTGATATGTAACCGCCTCAATCAGTATAAATACTACCAAAGCTACAAGCCACATAAATAGCCAATTCATTTTTTGACACCTCCTAAAACTGTCATTATATATATTTTATCATACCCATATTAAATAATCAATATAAATAAATTTAAACTTATATAATATTGCTAAAATTAAAGTTGTATTTTGCTTATAAAACAGTTTTACTTGATTATTGTTAAAAAGTAATTTATAATCAAATTATAGAATTTTTGGAGGTACGGCTATGATTTTTGGCGTTGATTATTATCCCGAACACTGGGACAGGAACGAGTGGGAAAACCAGGCAAAGTTAATGCGTGAGGGTGGCTTTAACACGGTGCGCATGGGCGAGTTTGCATGGAAACTGTTTGAAAAGCAGGAGGGCGAGTTTGACTTTTCGTTTCTTGATGAGGCAATAGAAATTCTTGCAAAAGAGGGAATAAAAACAATTTTAGGTACACCTACCGCCGCACCGCCAAAATGGCTGGTTACAAAATACGATGTTTTGTTAAGGGATAAGTACGGGCGAAAAAGAGAATGGGGCTCAAGGCGTGAGTGTTGTTCAAACAGTCCCGATTATATTGAGAAATCCCAAATAATCGTAAGGGAAATGGCAAAGCACTATAAGGACAATGAAAATGTTATTGCGTATCAGATTGATAACGAATTTGGCTGTCATGATTCCACCCGTTGTTATTGTGAGCATTGCCAAAAGGCGTTTTCAAAGTGGCTAAAGGCAAAGTATAAGAATATCGAAACTCTTAATAAAAAATGGGGTACGGTTTTTTGGAGCTTACAGTATGATAGCTTTGACGAGGTAATCTTGCCCGGCTACACCTCCTGCGAGGGTACATACGGCGACAGATGGGCGCATAATCCAGCGCTTGATTTAGAGTTTTCAAGATTTTCCTCCGATAGCTGGGTGAAATATCAGAAAATGCAGATTGATATATTAAGAGAATATACCTCTGTTCCCATAACCCATAACCTTATGGGACATCATTCAAGTATTGATTATTATAAGCTATCCGATGATCTTGATTTTGTTTCGTGGGATAATTACCCCGATAACCAGTGGGGAACATCTGAATATGAATATGTTTCCATGGCGCATGAGATAATGCGTGGCGTAAAGGATAAGAACTTTATCGTTATGGAGGAGCAGGCAGGCGCCGCAGGATGGGATATAGTAGGACAAACTCCACGCCCGGGACAGTTACGGCTTTGGACATACCAGGCGCTTGCGCATGGCGGCGAGGGAATGGTATATTTTAGGTTCAGAAGCGCATTATTTGGTATGGAGCAGTATTGGCATGGCGTGCTTGACCATGACGGAGTGCCAAGACGCAGATTTTACGAGCTTCAAAAAACAGGCAGGGAATTACAAAAACTTGAAAAGTATTTTGTTGACAATAAAAATGATTACGATGTACTGATAGAAAAATCCTATGATAACCTGTGGGCGCATGGGATAAAGTCGCACGCAAAAGGCTATAACTATGAAAACCACCTGTATTCGTTCTATAAAGCCAATGCCGATAAAAATGTCATGTGCGCTGTATCAAGGGGCGATTACGATAAATATAAGGTGGTGTATTTGCCGGCATATAATATAGTTGAGGACGGCAAAGTTGAAAAGCTAACAGAATATGTTAAAAACGGAGGCACGCTTGTTTTAACCTTCAGGAGTGGTACAAGGGGCGACAGTAACGAAATAAAGCCTATTGCATTGCCCGGCGTATTTTCCGAGCTTGCAGGGATTAGTGTCGATGATTTTGATGCACCGAGACGGCCTGTAAAAATCAAAGGCAAGGCAGAGGGAAATGCAAATATCTGGTGTGATATAATAACACCAAAAACCGCAAAAACCATTGCCACATACGATAGCGAGTATTATAAGGGCAATGGGGCAATCACCCAAAACGAATACGGAAAGGGCAGGGTTTTCTATATTGGCTGTGACCTTGACGGAAAGGCAATGGCGGAGCTTGTGGGGTACATAAATGAAACGGCAAATGTTAATACAGTGTCCGCACCGAACGGCGTTGAGGTAATAAGGCGCAATGACTGTATAATATTACTAAACCATAACGAGAGCGAGGCCGAGGTTGATATGAAAGGCTATTCCGTTTTAAACAATTGTGAATTTACGGGCAAGCTTGACGGCTATGGCGTTGAGGTGCTGAAAAGGTAAAAAAGTGGCTGTTGCACTAATGCAACAGCCACTTTCCTTTTATGTTAATTCGTTATCTCTTTTGTTATAACGGGGTGCTTGGTTCTGAGCGTATCAGTCCATGTATAGTAATGCACATTATAGTCTTTATCCGTAGTTATATCGTTAAACTCACCGCTGTTTTTATTAAGCGCCACATCTAAAAGCACGCCGTTTGTGTCTTTTAATGCCACAAATGTAAGGTCGGCAGGATTTTTGTAGTAGCTTGTAAGATACTTAATCTTTCCGTGTTTTAGGTAAGCGTCAAAATCCGTGCCGTAGCTTATAATATCGGCGTCAAAGTTATCGTATGCAACAACTCTGTCCCTTGATGAATTGTAATCTCCCGATAATTTCATTGATGAAATATTAACAGGGTATGAAAGTGTTCCAGACACTGTTGTATCCTCCATACCGCCTGTAATGCTTGCAGATACATTGCCGTTTCCGTCAATCAGTATTTCAACCGATTTGTTGTAGCCTACCGTGTTTACATACGGCTGTCCGCTTGCCCACCAGCCGTTTGCGCCAGCCTTGCTTGTACCGGGGTTACTTCTTGACTGCATAACCTTAGTTCCCTCAAGAACATTTACACCGCCTATGCGTACCTCTTGTAGCGTATAGCCTCCGCCTGTTATATATATGGCAAAAATTTCGTTCCCGTCCTTGTCAAGCAGTGCAAAGGTGTTGTCCTTGCCCTTGTTTTCCCAGCCTGAGAACATATTAAATGTCAGTCTGAATAAATCCTTCTTTGTAAGCTCGACAGGGGAGGTAAGCGTTGCGGTTGCGGTTGATTTTACGGGAACAAACACATTGTTAAAGCGTGGAAGTCCCGAGGTATAAATCCTGTTCCCGTCTGCATCAAGCGAGGTAGCATTGGCTAAGAAAATATTGCTTGTATTTTCAAATGAATCGCTGAACTCTTTGATATCGGTTACAATAGGCGAATTATCTTCTAAATCGTCGGACACATTTCCCTCGACAATAAATTCTGCAATATTTGTCATATTATCGGGATTTGTATACCGCCAGTAGCGGTATGCCTTGCTTGATGAAAGCTCATTTGCAGATACGGTTGTATACTTGTTTGCAGGGATTTCGCTGTTTAGCTTATAAACGGTAGTCCAGTTTATCGCATCGTTTGATACCTGTACCTCACCGCCCTTTGAACGGTCTGTATATCCGTCTCTTGATGCAAGCAGAACTTTTGACGCCTTAAACGGTGCGGTAAAATCATACTGCACCCAGCCGTTTTTGTTGCCGTCAAAAAATGTGCTAAAATCGTTATCTGTAGCCTTTAAATAGTCCGCATCATCCGACGGACGGTTTGAGGCATTGCCCCATGACGGTGTACCGCTTATGGCAAACTGCGGTATTACAAAGTCCTTTGATACCGTAAAGTCGCCGACATGTGAATATACCGTCACATTTCCGCTCTCTTTAGCTGTCAATACGCCGTTATCTGAAATTTCTGCCTTGTCTGTATCCGATACCGACCAGGTAACATCTCTGTCAATATCGGTTTTAAGAGAAAGAGTGGTTTGTGAGCCTAATTTAAGCTCATTGTCCGCACCCTTGATTATGGCATAGTTTGTTTTGCCTTTGCCTTTTACAATTACGGTTGTTACCGTTCTTGCCTTTGATGTAGCCGACAGCATTTTTCCATTAATTGATGCGCTGCCTGTGATATTTTTCCAATGCTCTGCATCATTACCTGTAAGGTTGTTTGAACGGATTACGGTAACATCTGTCCCAACATTGTCAAATGCGGACAGGTCAAATGTGTATTCCTTGTCATACTCCTTGTCGTTTGAAAGCACGATTTTTATATCTCCGCTTTCTTTGTTGTATGCGGCAAAGGTTTCATCAGATGATGCGATAAGCGTGTCGCCGGGGTGTACATACCTTGAATATTGACCGAATACATAGTACTTGTTTGCAAGAAGTATCGTTTCATTGTCATGGTCTGCCATGCCAACGCCCCAAAGTCCTTGGGTAGGGTCTAAGGTTGCATCTTTTTCGGGATATGATCCGTCAGGTGCTTGGAAAGAAGCGTCCTTGTGCCTGTCAATTATATCCCATATACACCATGCGCCTGCCTGCATAACATTTAAGTCGTTCCGTATCTGATCTGCCAGTCCCCAGAATGCCCAGCTCCAGTCGTCCTCACTCATCCATAACGGCTTATTTGCCTCAAGCGCCACCTGATGTATTGCCTCTTTGTTGTTTGAACTTTTCCAGAACCCGTATGTGTGCGTATCAATTCTGTCAAGTGCCGCTTTTGCCTCGGGTGTAAGTGCCTTGTATCCGTTTGCGGCAAGCGTTGCATCTGTTTCGTCTGCGCCTGCAACAAGGGTGTCAATACCTCGTGATAGGTATTCGTTTTTAAGAGCCACTATAATTCCCGATTGATGTTCGCCCTGAGCTACTAAGTTACCCTCTTGCTTTGGACTGTTTTCGCCCCAGTAAGCGGTGTCGGGACATGGCTCGTTCATAGGTGAATAGCTTGAAAACGGCAAACCAATATTTGCCATATGCTCCGTTACATCTGCAATAAATTTTGCAAATGCGCCGTAATTTTTCGGGTCAAGATTTTCTTCTATGTAGTCAACATCTGTCCCGTTTTCTTTCATATGCACCTTTCCGCCGCCCGAGCACAGTGTTTTTGTCATAAACCAGGGCGGGGAATTGGTATAACCCTCAATATGAACATTTGGGTTTTGCTCTTTGATTTTTTTGAGTAAATTTAACTGATTATAGTCATTATCCCAGTTGTAGGAGTAGACAACATCGCCGTTTTCGTCTGTTTTTAATGTACCGTCGCTGTTATATTCAGGCTCGGCAAAGCAGGGTAGCTTTGAGTCTGAACGGGTGATGTGATTGTGGGTAGGATTATCTCCGCCGCCTACATTGTAGCGTACAATATCAAGACCTAAGCCGTCCTCTGAAAAAAATAGCTTTGCCGCCTGATCCGCCATTTTGTCGCTGTAGCCGACTCTGTTACCCCACCAGCCGATACTTGTGCCAAATCCCTCAAATTCCCAGGGCGAGGTATTTGACGGGTCGAGCACGATAGCCTTTTCGCTGTTTGCATATACAGTACTTCCCATGCTCATAAACCCGACAAGGGGTATCATGGTAAGCGCTGTAACCAAACTTATAATTTTTTTTATTTTCATTTGCAAGCTCCTTCCGTTTTTATATACAGTTTATTTTTTTAATTATACCACTTTATTTTTTAGCGGTAAACAAAAAGTAAAATTTAAGACACAATAATGGTCTATAAACAATAAATTTGTCTAAGAATATTCACATTTTGATTTTTAGAATAAATTACAGTAATAAAATTGAAAAAAAACTTGACAATTATATGCCATATAATGTATAATATAGTATGTTGTATGAGAGATCATATAACTTCCATCAAGTCTGTTTTAAAAGTTGACTTGCCGGAAGGAGGGATAAAGATGTCTGAAGTACGAGTAAAAGAAAATGAATCATTGGATAGTGCTCTTCGTAGATTTAAGCGTCAGTGTGCAAAGTCTGGTGTTATGTCAGAAATCAGAAAGCGTGAGCATTATGAAAAGCCAAGCGTAAGACGCAAGAAGAAGTCTGAAGCTGCAAGAAAGAGAAAGTATTAATTTCTGATAATTAAAGGAGATGACGGGGAATGTCACTCAAGGATAAGCTTGGCGACGATTTAAAAGTCGCAATGCGCCAAAAAGATACAGTCCGCAAAAATGTCGTCCAGTTAATACGGGCAGGCATAAAGCAGATTGAGGTTGATAAAAGGGTAACTCTTGATGACGAAGGTGTGCTTGATGTAATTGCAAAGCAGTTAAAGCAACGCCGTGACTCACTTCCGGATTATGAAAAGAGTGGCCGTGACGATTTAGTCACACAGTTAAAAAGAGAAATAGAAATTTTGATGGAATATTTACCTGCCCAGCTTACGCATGAGGAGCTTGAAGCAATCGTAAAGGAAGCGGTTGATAGTACAGGCGCACAGAGTGTTAAGGATATGGGAAAGGTAATGGCGTATGTAATGCCAAAAACAAAGGGCAGAGCAGACGGCAAAGAGATAAACGCTATTGCGCGTACACTTTTAGGTTGATTTATTTTAAGCGGAAGCTATGTCTTCCGCTTAATTTAAACTTATGCTGGTATAGCTCAGTCGGTAGAGCAGCTCATTCGTAATGAGCAGGCCGCGGGTTCGAGTCCCATTACCAGCTCCAAAACAAAAATCCTGTCGAAAGATAGGATTTTTGTTTTGTATTATTCATTATTCAATATTCATTATTCAATATTCATTTGTTTTGACAGGATTTTTAATGAATGATGAATAATGAAGTCGCTTCGCTGATGAATAATGAATAATTTAGTGCATCTGAATTTGCAGGTAAAATTTATAGCAAATCTTATATAACAAATTAAGTTTAAATTTTCGTACGAAACAATCTGTGAAATAAATGAACAGACTGCAAAAATTGAAAAGTGAACCCTTTAACACCGCATGTTAAAAATATGCGGTGTTTTTTTATATTATATAAAACTAACTAAAAAATATATTGACATTATGTCAGAATAGGTATATATTATATATAGTGACACGATGTCAGAATATGCACACAAAACGGATGGTAACAATTGAGAGTGATAAGCCTGCTGTATTTTAAAATATCGGCGGACTAAGCAATATTGAATTAAGAAATATATTGGAGGCAAAATGATGAAGTATACAAAATTAGGTAATTCCGACTTAGAGGTATCACGAATTTGTCTTGGCTGTATGGGTTTTGGCGATGCGAAAAACGGTCAGCATTCATGGACGATTGACGAGGAAAAGACCCGTGAGATAATAAAAAGGGCGCTTGATTTGGGAGTAAACTTTTTTGATACTGCAATAGCATATCAGAGCGGAACAAGTGAGCAGTATGTAGGCCGTGCGGTCAGGGATTTTGTGAAGCGCGACGATGTAGTGATTGCAACAAAATTCCTGCCAAGAACACAGGCGGATATAGAGAACGGTATCACAGGGCAGGAGCATATCGGGAGAATGATAAATAAAAGCCTGCAAAATCTCGGAATGGATTATGTGGATCTCTATATTTATCATATGTGGGACTGGAACACTCCGATTTACGATATTTTAGACGGACTAAATCGGGTTGTAAAGGCAGGCAAGGCAAGGTATATAGGGATATCAAACTGCTTTGCATGGCAGATAGCAAAGGCTAACGCAATTGCCGAAAGGGAAGGGTTTGAGAAATTTGTATCGGTGCAGGGGCATTATAATCTTATCTTCCGAGAGGAGGAGCGTGAAATGGTACCGTTTTGTAACGAGGAAAATATTGCACTTACGCCCTACAGCGCTCTGGCAAGCGGAAGACTTGCAAGAAAAGCAGACGAGGTAACAAAGCGCCTTAGGGAGGACACATACGCAAAATTCAAGTATGATGCGACAAAGGAGCAGGACGAGGTTATTATAAACCGAGTTATAGAGCTTGCAAAAAAGAAAAATGTCACAATGACTGAAATTTCACTTGCATGGCTTTTAACAAAAGTGGCATCGCCCGTTGTCGGTGCTACAAAGCTTCATCATATAGAGGGTGCAGTAGGAGCGGTTAATACAGAACTTACAGACGAAGAAATAAAATACCTTGAAGAGCCGTATCTTCCGCATCCATTGGCAGGTGTTATGGCACAGAACAGACCCGAAAACAAAAACAATAAGCATGTCTGGTCAACGGGCAGTCAGAAAATTTGAGACAGTGTTCTCTGCTAAAAAACAGGCAGAGCATAAATATATTAAAACAATTTAAGGAGGAAATGTAAAATGTTAGGAAATTTTAGCTATTGCAACCCTACAAAGCTGTATTTTGGTGAGGACTCGTTGGAGTATTTAAATACCGAGCTACCTAAGTACGGCGATAATGTACTTTTGGTATACGGCGGCGGAAGTATCAAGAAAAACGGCATATATGATGCAGTGATTGATATTTTAAAGAAGAACAACAAAAATGTTGCCGAGGTATCGGGTGTAATGCCAAACCCGACGCTTGAAAAGCTGTACGAGGGACTTGAAATTGCAAGAGCGCACAACACCGATTTCATTCTTGCGGTAGGCGGTGGCAGTGTTTGCGACTATTCAAAGGCAGTTTCTGTGTCAATTCACTGTGACGAGGATCCGTGGGAGAAATACTATATTAAGTTTGAGGAGCCAACCTGTGAGATTGTGCCTGTAGGCTGCATACTCACAATGGTAGGAACAGGCTCTGAAATGAATGCAGGCTCGGTTATCACAAACCGCAGTGCAAAGCTTAAAATCGGTCATGTATTTGCAGACGAGGCGGTTATGCCGAGATTTTCGATTTTAAATCCGAGATATACCATGACACTTCCAAAGTATCAGATGGTAGCAGGCATATATGACATCTTTAATCATATCTGCGAGCAGTATTTCTCGGGTGACGATGATAACACAAGCGATTATATCAGCGAGGGACTTATGAGATCGCTTCTTGTATCGAGCCGTAAGGCGGTTAAAAATCCAAACGACTATGAGGCAAGAAGTAACATTATGTGGACAGCTACATGGGCGCTCAATACTCTTGTTGCAAAGGGTAAGTCAACCGACTGGATGGTGCATATGTTAGGTCAGGCTGTAGGCGCATACACAGATGCTACACACGGTATGACGCTTGCGGCGGTGTCGCTGCCGTATTATAGGTATATATCACAGTACGGACTCAAAAAGTTTGCGCGCTTTGCTCAAAATGTATGGGGAATAAACCCTCAGGGCAAGAGCGACGAAGAGCTCTCACAAGAAGGCCTTGATAAAATGGAGGCGTGGATGAGAGAGATTGGTCTTGTAATGAATATAACAGATCTTGGCGCAACGGAGGATATGATAGAGGGCATTGCCGATGCAACTCTTATCCTTGACGGCGGATATAAAGTGTTTACAAGAGATGAGGTAGTGGATATTCTTAAAAAATCAATGTAATAACAACAGCACCGCACGGGCTTTTGCCTGTGCGGTGTTAGTTTAGTATATAGATATTTTATTGTTCTTGCCGTACGCCTGCAACAAGCCGCTGCCCTTCTCTGTCCTTAAAAGGTGCAATTATCAGTGAAACAGGCCTGCATTGACCGCCAATTATAAGTCGGTAGCTTATTTTAAAGCTTCCGCACTTCTTTATCTGTGCCATAATTTTTTCCTTGGAAAATTTTTCGTGGAAATGAGGCACATCTTCGGGATAGAAATATTTACTCGAATCAATAATTGCCTGACGGAAAAAGTCGTCACCCTCTTTTGCTGCGCCAAGGCTTCCAAAATCGTCTGTGGAGCTGTATTCGGTATAATGACCGCTATCGGGGTCGATGGTAAACAGGCTTAGGTATCCTTCGGATAATGCCATTACCCTTACCATGGTATCCTGCTCCTGCTGCAGCTTTTCATAATGCGCTTTTTGTTTCATATATGAGTCTATGATGCTTATACCGATAATTATATGGCCTCCATCGGGCATTTTTGTAACCTTTAGATTTGCATACATAGGTTTTCCCGTATCTGTAAGTCGGTATGTTATATTAAATGCTCCGTGCTCGTTTATTTCTTTTAGGATATTTTCTTTTGTGAAGCTTTTAAGGAACTGCTCACGGTCATCTTCAAATATTCGTTTTTTTGCATCACGGTGACTTGCTTCAAAGAAATTTTTGCCGCGCCGTTCTATTGCAAGCTCCTCACTGCCGGCTACTGAGGTATATTCTATAAACCTATCCGTTTTCAAATCCACATAGTAGATATTATAGTAGTCCGATGCAAGGGCTCTTGCAATGCTTGCATATGTTGCCCCGTCACTCGCCTCGGAAATTGAGAGTACTGTGACTGCAATCGCAACCGTACCGCTTGAGGGATTGGTGCTTATCCGCCGTATAAACGAGTGTACAATTGCCCCGCTTGAGATTTCTTCATTGAAGAATATCCGCTCCTTGCCGTTACAGCATTGCTGTATCTGTTTCATAAAAACGGAGCCGTGTCCCAAAAGCTCAATCGGCAGAGAAATATTTGCATTTGATGTATCGAAATTGTAAAATCTCTTCATAAACTCCCTGTATGACGGATTGGTGCGCACAAAGCGTACTGTGTCGCCGGTAATTTCCAAAATTCCCATAGGAATGGTGCTGAAAATATTCTTGGAAATATTTTCAGCCTCACCTGTTGCAAATGCAAGGTCGTACAGATTTACACTGCCTATTGATTCGTAATAATCCGACTCTTCAAGATTTTCATACTCATTGGCGGTATCTGTTTTGAAATTCCCCAAAATATCTTCGATAGGTGCAGGCCTGTGATAGTAATATCCCTGCAATTTTGAACAGCCGATATCTTGAAGGAACGATACCTGATCCTTGGTTTCGATACCTTCGCATACCGTGTCAACGCCCAGAGCCGTTGCCATTTTCATAAGCTCTGTGAGGATTATTTTTCCTTTTACGCCGGTATTTAGCTTTTGCATAAAGCTCATATCAAATTTAATAAGATCAAAAGGTATATCCTGAAGCACATCAAGAGAAGAGTACCCACTGCCGAAATCGTCCATCCAGACAGGGAACCCTAAATCCTTAAACCTTAAAATCTGTTCCCTCATGTACTCAAAATTACTGCCTATAACACTTTCGGTTATCTCAATAGTGATAAGGCTTCGGCTTATAAGAGCATCATCGACACGCTTGCGTATCTCCTCAACCATATCGCAACAGTCAAAATCGGAGCGTGAAAGGTTTATTGACTGAGGAACAACAGGAATCCCGTTTTCCTTCAAACACTTTATTTTTTCAAGAACCTGCTCCAGAACATATAAATCCAGCTTATACAAAATACCCGCCGACTCAAGCGTAGGTATAAATTCTGCAGGGGAGAGCATACCACGGGAAGGATCAATCCAGCGTGCAAGAGCCTCCTCATTGCAGGTTCTGCCGTTTAAGGCACGGACAATAGGCTGATAATAAACATGAATCCACTTTTCCCTTAAAGCTCTGTCAAGATTGGTTATAACATATTGCTTTAGGTATTCCTTATCCCGCATCTCAAACTTGAAATAGTTAAACTGTGAACGGTAGCTGTTTCTTAACTCGTCACAGGCACATTTTGCTCTGTCAACCGCCGTACTTATCGGAACGGCTTCAAGATAGTTTTGATAAATTCCCACACGGACAGGCAAAGAATTACCGTTATTTATATGCTTGCATTCCTCAAACAGCGTTTTTAGTCTTTCTTCAAGACCTTCCTCCTGCGTGTATACAGCAAAATGGTCACTGCCTATATGACAGCAGTTTTCTAAGCTGAACACGCCGACCAAGGCTCTTGCAAACGCCTTTAACAGCTTGTCACCCTCGGCAAAACCGTTATTGGAGTTAAAGAACTTCATACCGCTAAGGTCAATAAAAAGCACAGCACAATGCTCGCCGTCTTTTTGCATTTGCGCATTTCCGGCATTGGCAAGCTCAAAAAAGTATGTCATACGGGGTAAGCCTGTAAGGTAATCATACTGATTTGAATTTACAATACTCTCACGGTGAAGTGCATCGTTTAGTGCTTTGTTTAATTCTGTTTCGTTTATACTTGGCTCTTCGGTGTATGTCCCCTCATCCAAATACCAGACATGCGCCAGTCTTACGCCGTTATCGGTCATAATATGCTTTCCCATTGCGTGAACAACCTTGTATTTATGGCTTTTATTTATGCGGGTACGGTAAACAACCTCGTATTTTCCGCCCTCGGTTGCAAATTTAAGTGCCGCATTTGCTATTCTTGCCACATCGTCAGGATGTGTATCCTTGTACATATCATTGTCCATGTCGTAATACGCCTGTGCCATATCATCATATCCGAACATACGACAAAAACCGTCTGATAACAAGACGGTAACAACACGCTTATTTATAAATCGGTAAATTGCAAAGGGTACTTGCATACCCTCAAGTAAAGAGCGTTGCTCCTCGGAAAAAAGATACCTGTCCATATCGGCTCCTCATTTCAAAAAATAAGAGTAAACACCTGTCGTAATTCTGTAATATTAGGGTAGCACAAAATGTCTCTCTTGTCAAGGTTTGTATGGGTTCGGGATAGGATAAAAATAGTAAAAACAAGGATAAATTATGCTTGCTTTTAAGTAGTAAGTATGGTATCATATATGAAGGTGTAAGAATTACGGTTTTTATGCCGAGTTTTTGCAAATTAGGGCATCTTAAATAAGTTGTCGGTGCGTTTATAAAAATAAAGCGCCCATGGGAAGATGGGTGTAAATCCCACGCAGTCCTTGCTGCCGTAATGCGGAGTGTGTTTTAATTATGCCACTGAGAAATTGGGAAGGCAAAACACGCAATGAAGCTGAGCCGGAAGACCGATTTGCAAGAAGTAAAACTGATTTTCACAGGGATTTGAAAAACAGGAGGTAGTTAAGATTATATATCTTAGCTGTTTTTTGCTTATCTGTCTCTGTGGGACAGATTTTTTGCATTATAGGCTTTAACATTTTCCTATAACGCAAATAAAAAATGTTTCACAGGAGGAAAAAGTAATGAAAAAAATGTTAAAAAGAGGTATTGCAGGTATCCTATCTGCAATAATGGGTGTAACAACACCTGTTTTTGTCGCATTTGCGGACAATGAGGTAAGTGAGCCGACAGAGGCAAAAATTTCAGCGTATGTGTCAACGAGCGGATACGCAACGGATGATGCGGCATTTATGCTTATGTGTGATGAATTAAGCGTTTTATCAAATGAGGCGGAGAGCTTTGGCTTTTCAGATACCGTCAAGGACGGCGTTTCGGTAATTGACGCAATGGTAAAGCTTAACGAGGAAATGTACGGTGCGGACTTTAATTTGGAAACAGCAGGCGACTACATTGCCATAAGCAACGGATTTTTCTCGAACATGTTCGGACTTGGCGCAGGCTTTAGCTATGCGCACAATACCAAAAACCTGTATACACCGTATACAAAAATAGAAAACGGCGACAAGCTTGAAATTTTCTTCTATGCCGATACGGAAAATTATATGGATGTATATGTACCGCATAACGACATAAAGGCTATAAAGGGCGAGAAAACTGTTTTAAATGCGCAGGGTACAATGTTTGGTTGGGAAACTCCGTATGCAGGGGTTGAGGATATTCAGCTTGCATATATCAAGAGCAATGTCCCCGTTTTGGTTGATGAAAAAGCCTTTACCGATGAGGATGGAAACATAACCGTTACATTTGATAAGGTAGGAACATATACACTCTCATTTATGGGTGAAACAGTGCAGGGCTTACCTGTGATTTTGTCCCCGTTTACGGTGGAGGTAATTGACCCATATGATAAAACTGCCACACAGCTTGAAACCTCGTTTGTATTCGGCGAGGAGTGGAATATTTTAGGACTTGCAAGAGGCGGATATGCAATAAGCGATGCGGACAAGGAAAAATATTATAATTCTGTAACGGATGCATATCAAAACGGTAAAATGACAGGCGCAAACGATTATGACAGGGTAGTTATTGCATTATCTGCGCTCGGGCTTGAGGTTCCGCAAGAATTTATTGAGGTGCTTTCATCATACGACACCTCAAAAGGCTCTTATGTATCACAGGCAATGTATGCGCTTATCGCAATGGACGCCAAAAGTTTGGATTTTGCGGATATTGGCGATGCAAGCGACCAAAACACAAGACAAAGGCTTATTGACTATATAATAAGCTCACAGCTCGAGGGCGGTGGTTACGGTTATAGCTGGGGCGGTGCAACATACGCCGATATCGACACAACCGCAATTGCAATTCAGGCGCTTGCAAAATACAGAAATGATGAAAAGGTACAGGCTATGATAGACGGCTGTATTGCCCTTATAGAAAAAACGGACATAACAGGCGTTGAAGCAAATGCGCAGGTTGTTATTGCATATAATACGCTGGGGCTTGATTCAAGCAAGTATTTTGAAAAGATGTTAAGCTATTATGACAGCGAGAACGGCTTTACATCACAGTGGAACGCAACAATTACACGCCAGCAGGCTTTATATGCTCTTGCATCACATAAGAGAGCGATACATAATGACACTGCACTCTACGATATGTCAGATACGGCTGATACAGTATCCATAAAATCGCATAATGACGGCGGTTACAGCGTATCTGCGCCGAAAAACGATACCGTAACGGCAATAAGCGTTAAATATAACGAAAACGGAACACTTGATAAGGTGTATTTCAATAACGCATTTGACCTTAAAATGGGTAGCTTAAACTACTTTAAGCCCGAGTTTGACGGCGGTAAGGTAATGCTTTGGGAAAGCAACCAAAAACCTGTAGTATTCAATATTAAATAATTATATCGGAGTGAATAATGAAAAAAATTATACTTAGCTTAATAATGACACTTGCCCTGATTTTTCAGGGTACAGTGTCACTTGCGGAAGATTTATTCTACATAACCAACGAAAATAATATTATTGCAAAAACTGATAAGAGCGTGATAGTGCTGTCATTTTATGATGACAGTAACAGGCTGTGCGGTGCAAGAATAGTAAAAGAGGGCACAAAAGGGGCGGAAATTTCCATGCCCGACAACAGTGTGAGTGTCCGTGTGTGGGATATGGAAAACGGCAGTTATATAACACCTGTCCTGTCCCCGTATGTTCCCACACCTACACCGACCGTAACCCCAACACCCGTGCCGACACCAAGGCCCAATACGGGAACATCGGGCGGAGGCGGAGGAGGCGGAACGGTTACAAAACCGGCTGCCACCCCAAAGGCGGAGCAGGATACCGAAGTAACGCCTGAGCCTACTCCCGAGCCAACCCCTGAGGTGGCAGAGCGACCAAAGGTTGCGGCAACAAACGGCATTGAAAAGGTTAAAATACATGAAGGCTGTTATGCGCTTGTCATAGATTGCAGAAACGCAATAACAAATGATGATTCAACCGAGGATATTTGGGAAAATCTGCCTCCAAACGGTATTATGTCAAGGGCTGTTCAATACGAGCTTGAAGAGGGTATGACGGTATATGATGCTCTGATGCTTGCGGCGTCTGATAACGATTTAGAGGTCGTGGGCGACAGTAATTATGTAAGGGCTATCGGCATAATAGGCGAATACTACAATGTTAAGCTAAATCCGAATGCAACATATAAATTTGTAAACCGCCAGTCGGGCTGGATGTATAGAGTAAACGGCGAGGTGCCCATGGCACCTGTAGGCGGTTACAAGCTACAGGACGGCGACAGGGTGGAGATTATATATACCTGCGCATACGGCGATGATTTGGCAGAGTATATAGAATGGTAAAATATGAGGAGCTGGTGATAATGTTAAAGAGAATAGCTGTATTCTTATGTGTTTTTGTAATGCTTACGGTAAATGTAAATGCCACAGAGTATGAAAAAAACGATACATTATCACAGGCTCTTTCTTTGCTTTTGGAGGATAACCAAAAGCCCGATGTTTCTTCAATCGGCGGAGATTGGGCGGTTATTGCCATATCAAGAGGCGATATGGCGGTCAATAGACCGTATTATGATAGCTATTATAGCAGGGTAAAGGACTTTATTAAAAACAGTAATGTATCAAGATACACAGATTATTCAAGACTTATCCTTGCGATAAACGCCATAGGCGAGGATACTATGGGAATAGAAGAAAAGCTTTTTGACTATGACGCGGTAGTGTCCCAGGGGATAAACGGTGCAATATTTGCGCTTATTGCCCTAAACTCAAAAACCACGCAAAGCGATGTTAAAGACAGGTATTTAGACTATATTATAAATTCACAGCATAATGACGGCGGTTTCGGACTTATGGAGGATAGCTCAGATGTTGATGTAACCGCAATGGCGTTACAGGCACTGTCCTTTTATAAAGACGATAATAGGGTAGGTGACACTGTAGTTAAGGCTGTAAACTACATAAATGATGCTAAAATTGAAAGCTCCGAGAGTGCGGCGCAGACGGTTATTGCATTTTGCGCGCTTAATATGATACCTGACAGGTATGTAACCGAGCTTATGAAATACTATAAGGACGGATATTTTTTGCATACCATGGACGGTGAGAAAAATGCAATGGCAACGGAGCAGGGAACGCTTGCGCTTGTTGCGCTTAACAGATACGAAAACAACAAAAACAGCTTGTATGATATGAGGGATGGCATAAAGCGTACATCTGATAATGAGAGCTTTGGTATATGCCCGTTTATAGATGTTTTGGATGCGGACACAAAAGCGCTTGCTATGCTGTATAAAAAGGGCGTTATAAACGGAAAAACAGATGTTAAATTCTCGCCCGATACCCATCTTACAAGAGCGGAAATGACAGCTATAATGGTTCGTGCAATGTCAACAAAAAACACGCTTGATTTGCCAAGCACAAACTATTTTAGCGATGTTTCAAATGACGATTGGTTCAGGATTAGCGTAAACACTGCGGCAATGTACGGGATTGTACAAGGTGTAACCAAAACAAGATTTAATCCAAACGGCAATATCAAAAAAGAAGAGCTTGCAATTATGCTTACAAGGCTTTGTAACTATTTTGGTATTGACACAGAAGTTAAAAACTATGACGGTATAGAAAAATATGCCGACTTTAGCCAAGTTTCGGACTGGGCAAGGGAGGCTGTTGCATACTGTTATATAAATAATTTATTCAATGCAAGTGATACTATAGCCCCAAGAACGGGCGCAACCCGAATTGAGGCGGCAAGGGCGGTTTCAAGAATTTTATGGAACGATTAAAGGATATATTTAAAAAATATCATATCCCTATAATGGGTGCGATAATTATTATGCTTATAATATCAATCGTGTGGTGCTTTGCAGGCTTTAACCAAACGGTTGATAACAGAGAATACCAAATCCCAAAAGCAGAAAAACATCAAAACACTGCTTTTAATAAGCATACTCAAAAGGAAGAACAAGCATCCGAGCCGACAGAAAAACCAAAAGACGGCAAAAGTGAAACCGAAAAACAGATTGAAAATGTTAAAGAAGAAACAACAGTAAATGGAGAGGATAATGAGAAAGAGCCTGATGCTGTTGTTGATAAAGATATATATGATAGCGGTGAAGCTAACAACGATAAAAACGAGCAATGCTGCACAATAAGTATTGATTGCCACACGGTAAATGATAACCTTGACAAGCTAAAGCCCGAAAAAGCGGGGCTTGTGCCAAGGGACGGAATAATTCTGGCAAAAACACAGACAGAGATACAAGATAACGAAACGGTATTTGATGTATTAAAACGGATAACAAGGGAGAATAAAATTCATCTTGAATTTTCAAAGACCCCTGCCTATAATTCCATTTATATTGAGGGCATAAATAATCTGTACGAATTTGACTGCGGACAACTGTCGGGGTGGATGTATTCGGTAAACGGTGAATTTCCGGGCTACAGCTCCTCGCAGTACAAGGTTAAAAACGGTGATGATATATGTTTTTTATATACTTGTAACTTAGGCAAAGACATAGGAGATACGAAAGAGTTTAAGTAGGAGGTAGTCGTGAACAAGGTAGATGCTTTCTATAAATTAAATCCGATTGTGAGCTTTGTATACTTTGTATCGGTTTTAATTCTTACCATGCTTTGGTTTAACCCGATACTGCTTTTAATATCGCTTGTTTGTGCCGTTAGCTACGGACTTTTAACAGCAGGCAAAAGGCTTAGGCAAAGCTTAAAATATGCCGTAATTTTAGCAGTTTTTACGGCGGTATTAAATCCGTTATTTAACCATAACGGACAAACGGTGATAGCATATTTTTCAAACGGTAATCCGCTTACGCTTGAGTCAATCCTATTTGGAATGTGTGAGGGTGTAATGCTTATATGTGTTATATGCTGGTTTTCCTGCTTTAATGTGATAATAACAAGCGATAAAATTGCGTATTTATTCGGCAGGGCTGTGCCCAAAATATCAATGCTCTTTACCATGTCCATGAGATTTTTCCCAAAGCTCTTAAACGAGGGAAAAAGCATTATAAACGCCCAAACTGCAATAGGGAAATCGGTTTATCAAGGCAGTATTGCCGATAGAGTAAAGAATATGGCTTCGGTGTTGAATGTATTGGTAAACAGAACCTTGGAAGAATCGGTTGACACTGCCGACAGTATGTATGCAAGGGGTTATGCAACGGTAAAAAGAACGGCATTTTCCGTTTTTGAGTTTACATACCGTGATACGGTGTGCCTTGTTGTGATTTTAATGCTTTTAACTGCGGTTTTGGTGTCTAAAGCATTTGGTATAATAGACTTTGTATATTTCCCGTGTGTATATACAAACATCGGTATATTTTCCTATCTTGCATATACCATGTATGCAATTTTATGCGCCATACCGATAATTATTGATTTTACGGAGGCTATAATATGGAAAAGGCGATAGAATTTTCAAATTTTAGCTTTGAATATCCCGATAAATTTAGTCTGCGTGACATTGATATGACTGTAGCTCGCGGCGAACTACTGCTCCTGTACGGAAAATCAGGCTCGGGGAAATCAACGCTTTTAAGACAGCTAAAACACACAATCCGCCCAAACGGCAAGGTGTCGGGCGAGGTATTGGTGTTTGGCGAGGATATAAACACATTATCAAGGTATGATGAAGCAAGCAAAATTGCAATCGTTATGCAGAACGCCAAAAGCCAAATTGTTACGGATAAGGTGTATCATGAGCTTGCATTCGGACTTGAAAGCCTTGGATATAGTCAGGGCGAGATACGGAGACGAGTTTCTGAGGTGGCGCAGTTTTTCGGGATCGAGGAGTGGTTTTACAAAAACACAAATGAATTATCGGGCGGTGAACTGCAAATTTTAAATCTTGCATCGCTTATGTGCACAAATCCCGATATACTGCTTCTTGACGAGCCAACCTCACAGCTTGATCCGCTTATGGCGGACAGGCTTATTGATTTGGTGTGCAGGATAAATAAAGAGCTTGGAATAACGGTAGTCTTAGCCGAGCACAGACTTTCCCGCCTTGCGCACAGGTGCGACAGAATATGCCTTATGGATGAGGGCAGAGTGGAATTTATCGGCAAAATAAAGGAATGTGCCAAATATCTCCGTGATAATATGAGCTCTATGTTTTTGGGTTTCCCACAGGCTATGCAAATTTGGGCAGGTGTGGAAAATGAATACGAGTGTCCCGTAACAGTCGGCGAGGGCAGAGCATGGCTTGATAAAATGAATGTATCGGATATTAAAATCTCAGATACGGATATAAATACAGAGCCTCAGATACAGCTTAAAAACATATATTTTAAATATGATAAAAATGCCCGTGATGTACTTAAAAACTTAAGCCTTGATGTATATAGGGGCGAGATACTCTCTGTTATGGGAGGTAACGGCGCAGGAAAATCCACGCTTTTGGGTGTCATATCAGGAATAAACAAGCAATATCGCGGTAAGTGTGTGGTAGAAAGCACGGTATCATATCTTATGCAGGATGTAAAAAATCTGTTTACAAAAAAGACGGTGTATGATGAGCTAAGAGAAATATCGTGTGATATTGATTATGTAGTCTCTCTTTTGGGACTTGGTGACATTTTGCGAGCGCACCCATACGATATATCGGGAGGTCAAATGCAAAAGCTCGCTCTTGCAAAGGTGCTGTTACTCAATCGGGATATATTATTGCTTGATGAGCCGACAAAGGGCTTTGATGCGGAATTTAAACGGGAGCTTGTACACATTTTAAAAACTCTTTCAAACAACGGAAAAACAATCGTTATAGTAAGCCATGATACCGAGTTTTGCGCCGAGGTGTCCCAAAGGTGCGCCATGCTCTTTGACGGCGCAATTGTGAGTGTTTCAAAAACTCATTCGTTTTTTAGAAACAATACCTTTTATACCACCGATGCAAACAGGATTGCAAGGGATAAAATCCCCGACGCAATAACGGTTGATGAGGTTATAAAGGCGCTTGGCGGTAAGGTTAATCAAAAAGATACGGAATTTAAAATAGCAAATTACACTCCGCCAAAGAGTAAGAGTGTGGCAGGCGGGATTTTAAAGACTGATATGAGCGTAGAGTTTGATAATAAAAAGGATGTAAAAAGACTTATACCGTATTTTATAATATCCATGATCTTATGCGTCATTACCGTATTTGTCGGAAACAGGGTATTGGGGGACAGAAAATATTATATAATATCCATGCTTGTAATACTTGAAAGTATGATACCCTATTTTGCAGGGTTTGAAAAAAAGCGTCTTGGCGCAAGGGGCATTACTGTTACATCAAGTATGACGGTAATTGCAGGCTTGTCAAGAGTGCTGTTTTATTTTATACCGCAGGTAAAGCCCATGGCGGCGGTGGTTATAGTATCGGGCATTGCATTGGGACCTACATCGGGGTTTATAGTCGGTGCTATGGGCGTGTTTGTTTCAAATTTCTTTTTCGGGCAAGGACCGTGGACGCCTTGGCAAATGCTTGCAATGGGCGGAATTGGACTTTGCTCCGGACTGATTTTTAACAGTGGTCTTATAAAATGCAGAAAACATACAATATCAATTATCGGTGCGGTTTTGGTGTTTTTAATATACGGTGCGGTCATGAACCTATCAACGGTTTTAATGTATAATGAGGTAATAACAAAGGAGCTTATAATGTCGGTTTATGCGCTCGGCATACCGTTTGATTTGATACACGCTGTAGGTACATTTATATTCCTCTGGCTTATATCAAAGCCTATCTTAGAGGAATTTAGCAGAATACAAACAAAATACGGGAGGTTAAAATTATGAAACACATTTACACAGGAGACGGAAAAGGAAAGACAACTGCTTCTATAGGTATGATTATACGGGCTTTGGGCGCAGGTAAAAAGGTAGCCTTTTATCAGTTCTTAAAGGACGGTAAATCAAGCGAGATAAAGGTATTGTCCAAGCTCTCAAACTTAACCGTTTTAGAGGCGCTTGAAAACATTGAAGAGGTATGGACATATTCAAAGGAGAAGATTGACAAATTAAAGCCGTACTACAATGAAAAATTAAACGAAATATCAAAAGCAATACCCGATTATGATATGGTTGTGCTTGATGAATTTTTGGTTGCCCTAAATTACGGCTATCTTGACTATGATATGGCATATGAATTTGTAAAGTCTTTCCCCGATGATAAAGAGCTTGTAATAACGGGCAGGGGTGAGGATGAAAAATTTGTTGACCTTTGCGATTATGTAAGCCGTATTGATAAGGTAAAGCACCCATACGATAATGGCACAAAGGCAAGAGAGGGAATAGAATATTAAATCATTTCGTATTTACCGTAAATTTTGGTTTATATGCGTAAATGGGTAGCACAATTTGTAGGGGAGGGTTTCCATGCCCTCCCGTTCCCAGTATGCATTATCGGGGATACGGGCAGGCACGGAGACCTGCCCCTACGACCATACCAATTTACCGTAACCCAAATGGTACTATAAACCAAAATTTAATCCATATAAAATATCGCAAAATAAGGGTTGATGCACTATACATCAACCCTTATTCATCCTCATACATATAAACCCACAAAAAAGTCAGCAATGCAATTGCAATTCCGCCGCCTGTGCAGGCAATAGGTAACTTAACTTTATCGTCTAAAATTTTCTTTATGCTTATTTTCTTATCGGTTTCTTTTATGTCGGGTGTGGGCTCAGGTGCTTTTGTTACCGTTATCGGCTCATTATCCCCGACCTTTACAGTGACATTGGTACTTGTGGGAGTTACCGCAGTCTTATTCTCATTTAACTCCATTGTAGTTTTTGATTTTGCCATAATAAGCGGATTTTGCGAGTATTCATATCGTGCTTGCTTTAACTCAATATCCGCAAGCGGAATACAGTCCGTTCTTACCTTCAAAATCTGATAACCGTCATCTAACGCATCTGTTTTTCTAAGCAGTGCATAGTTATAATTTGTACGGTTTGTATCAAATTTTGCATAGTATATATCATCGCCCAAGCTATAAATTGCACTAAGCTGTGTAAACTTATCCGATGATGTTGTAATGGTAAGCCCCTCGTTATACTCATCAAGCGAAGTATAATTCTTTATATCAAAATCGCAGTAGAGAGCGGATTTTATTAAAACACGGTTTATTTGTGTTTTATCCTCAGCGCTTAATTTGGTTACGATGTTCTCATATGTAACGCTTTTTGCAGCCGTATCCTTTAGCTTTGTAAAGAATACATCAAGCTGTTTGTTGTAATCGGAAACATCAATGCCGGGGTGGAAGTAGTAGGCATTATAGTCCATAATTCCCACCTCGGTTATGTCCGCAGGGTTGTTTATGTACATATATGCTTCACCGTTTATAACGGTGTATACCTCCTTTTGTTGCTCCACATTATTCTGATATGTATTAAAGGTAATATACCGCTTTTCGTTTTTCCATGCAATATTGAATTCGCCTATCATATCCTTTGGAATATCGCTATAGCTTTTTTCAATTACCGCAATGCGACGGGCTTTTTTTGTTTCATCGTTATATAGCCATAAATGACACTCCGCACTCTTATATTCACTGTCTGCGACGAATATCACAAGATAGGGGCAGTTGTTGTTATCAAAATTCAAAATATCTCCGTAAACAACACCGCTTGGGGTTATGGTATTTCCGGTGCTGTCAAATATAGCGCCGTTCTTGTCCGTACTCATAACTCCGTATTTCATTATATAATCATTTAGGATATACCCATAAACCGATGACATTTTCCCCACAGGCTCATCAGCTTTGACAAACGGAATAAGCCCGAAAGAAATGGTTGACATAAAAATTACAGCCGCACAGAAACTACATAGGAATTTCATTCCTATTTTCTTCAAGCAAATACCGCCTCCTTTGTATTATCCAATGTTGTCAAGCTACCGTATGTTTATGAAAACTCGGCTGTTTCCACTTGTGATGACTGACGAGTTATTTATTTAGCATGACAATCTTAGATGTTATCCTGGTTTTATGTAAAAATAGCGCAAGTTTACATAATAACAATTATATTATACACTTGCCAATGTAACAATTCAATGCGAGGGTATTTAAAAGAGTGTAACATATTATTGAATAATGTTACAAAATATCGAAAAAAGCGTTAAAATGGTAGTGCATTTTAACAAAACTGTAACCTGAAAATAGTGTAAATTATGGATAAAAATCGGCAATTTTAGGGTTTACAAACAGCAAATAATATACTATAATATAAAATTAACAAAGTGGGTAATTTAGAGTTTTGCCTATATTTGAAAGGATATAAAACTATGATAAAAGTAGCAGTTTTGGGCGCAACGGGCTATGCAGGCATTGAGCTTGTAAGGATTTTGTCAAACCACCCCGATGCAAAGCTTTGTGTTTTAGGCTCACACAGCTTTGCAGGACAGAATATAAGTGAGGTATATCAAAATTTCAATCATGTACTTGATTTGGATTGTGAAGAGCTTGACTTAGATAAAGTAGGCAAATGCGATGTGGCATTTACCGCACTTCCGCACGGCGCGTCAAAGACGGTTATTCCGTCTTTAATCGAGCGTGGAATTAAGGTAATAGACCTTAGCGGTGATTTCAGGTACGATGATGCAAAGGTATACGAAAAATGGTATGGCGAGCCACATTCATCACCCGAGCTTTTAGAAGAGGCAGTATACGGAATGCCCGAGCTGTACCGTGACAAGATAAAGAATGCACGGCTTATAGGAAACCCCGGTTGTTATACTACCTGTTCAATTCTGGGCACTGTTCCACTGCTAAAGAGCGGATTGGCAGAAACGAAAAATATTATTGTTGATGCAAAATCGGGTGTTACGGGCGCAGGCAGAGGCTTGGGACTTGCATATCATTTCTGTGAGTGTACGGAAAATACAAAGGCGTATAAGGTTGCAACCCACCGCCATACATCGGAGATTGAGCAGGAATTTTCAAATGCGGCAGGGGAGGAAGTTTTAATTTCGTTTACTCCGCACTTAATCCCTATGAAGCGTGGAATTTTGGCTACAATATATGTAAACTTAAATCGGGAAAGCTCACAGGCGGAGCTTCAAAAGATTTATGAGGACTTTTATAAGGACGAATACTTTGTAAGAGTAAAGAAAAGCGGAGATTTGCCCGAAACAAAGCATGTTGCAGGCTCTAACTTTGTAGATATCGGCGTTTGCTATGATGAAAGACTAAAAAGAGCGGTAATCATTTCGGCACTTGACAATATCGGCAAGGGCGCGGCAGGGCAGGCTGTTCAGAATATGAATATATTATTCGGGCTGGATGAGAAAACAGGAATTAAAAACGCAGGTTTTTATTTGTAAAAAGGGGTGTTAAAGCATGGATAAGATGGAGCAGTTAATAAAAAAAGCGGGTATCTTGATTGAAGCACTCCCGTATATACAGAAGTTTTCGGGCAAGACGGTCGTTGTAAAATACGGCGGTAATGCCATGGTAAATGACGAGCTTAAAAACAGTGTTATGGAGGATATAACTCTGCTTAAATTTATCGGACTCAATCCTATAGTTGTTCATGGCGGCGGCCCGGATATTTCAAAGGCACTAAACGATCTGGGCGTAAAGAGTGAGTTTATAAACGGTCTTAGAGTTACGGATAAAAAAACAATGTCCGTTGCACAGCAGGTGCTTATCGGAAAAACCAATAAGGAGATTGTTGGGCTTTTGAATGCCAAGGGCGGAAAGGCAATCGGTATAAGCGGTATTGACGGAAGTTTCATTATTTGCGACAGGCACTATACTGAGGTTGACGGCAAGAAGGTTGATATAGGGTATGTGGGCGATATTGTCCGGGTACAAAACCGTATACTTGATTTATTGGCATCTGACCAGTACATACCTGTTGTTGCGCCCATAGGCACAGACGGCGAGGGTAACAGCTATAACATAAATGCAGATACCGTTGCGGCGGCAATTGCGGCGGCAGTCGGTGCGGAAAAGCTTATTCTTCTTACCGATGTCGAGGGTGTAAAGGATGCAAACGATAATATCGTTTATGAGGCAAATATTGAAGAAATCCATCATATGATTGATAACAATGTCATAAGCGGTGGTATGATACCTAAGGTTTTAGGCTGTATGAACGCATTAAACGGCGGAGTAAAGGGCGTGCATATAATAGACGGGCGTATTCCGCATTGCCTGCTCCTTGAGATATTTACAAAGACTGGTATCGGAACATTGATAAAGAGTGAAAATTACTAATATAAAGAGGGGAAAACACAATTATGAGAATGTCAAAATTACTTATGCCGACTTTAAGAGAAGTTCCGGCAGAGGCTGAAATAGCAAGCCATAAGCTTATGCTAAGAGCAGGTATGATAAGAAAGCTTGCATCGGGAATTTATTCTTACTTGCCGTTAGGGTTAAGGGTAGAACGGAAGATTGAGCAGATTGTCCGTGAGGAAATGGATAAGGCAGGTGCGCAGGAACTTTTAATGCCCGCACTCTTGCCGGCAGAGGCATATATGCAGTCGGGAAGATGGGAAATATTCGGACCGAGTATGTTCAAAATGAAGGACAGATACGATAGGGATTTCTGCTTGGGACCTACTCATGAGGAGCTGTTTACACAGACGGCGATTGACAATATCCGTTCATATAAGGAATATCCTATCACAATGTATCAAATTCAGCATAAGTACCGTGACGAGGGCAGACCCCGTTTTGGAGTAATAAGAAGCCGTGAATTTGTGATGAAGGACGCATACAGCTTTGATTTAAGCGAGGAAGGTCTTGACAAGTCATATCAGGCAATGTATACAGCATACTGTAATATCTTTAACCGTTTGGGACTTGATTTTACAATAGTTGATGCAGACTCGGGCGCAATGGGCGGCAGCGGCTCACAGGAGTTTATGGTTAAATCCCCTGTAGGCGAGGACGGTATCGCATACTGCGATGATTGCGGATATGCCGCAAACTATGAAAAGGCAGAGTGCATACCTACAGAGGTGCCATGTCCCGAGGGGGATATGGATATTGAAAAAATCCATACTCCAAATGTGCATACCATTGAGGAATTGGTTGAGTTTATGGGCGCAAAGCCGTATAACTTTGTAAAAACCATAATCTATAAGGCAGATGATAAATTTATTGCCGCAATGGTAAGGGGCGACAGAGATGTAAACGAGGTAAAGCTAAAAAATCTGGTTGGCTGTATTGATGATTTGGAATTGGCAGAACCGTTTGAGGTAAGACGGATTACAAATGCAGAGGTTGGTTTTGCAGGTCCTGTAGGTCTTTCTATCCCTGTTTATGTTGATAAAGAAGTGGAACTTATGAAAAACTTTATTGTCGGCGCAAACGAAACGGATATGCATTATAAAAATGTCAATATCGGTAAGGATTTCACGCCTTGTATGATAGCTGACATAAGAGTTATATGCCCGGGCGATAAATGCCCAAGGTGCGGTAAGGAAATAAAAGCGGCACAGGGTATTGAGGTTGGACATATCTTTAAGCTCGGCACAAAGTATTCAAAGGCTTTGGGACTTAAGGCACAGACAGAAACAGGCGAGGAAAAGGATGTTATTATGGGTTGCTACGGTATAGGTGTAACCCGTTGCCTTGCGGCGTCAATTGAGCAGAATAATGATGAAAACGGCATTATCTGGCCTGTTGCAATTGCTCCGTATGAGGCTGTTGTAGTACCTGTAAACGCAAAGAACGAAGAACAGGTAAAAATGGCAGAGGATATTTATACAAAGCTCCAAGGCGCAGGCATTGAGGTATTGCTTGATGACAGAAACGAGCGCCCGGGCGTCAAGTTTAAGGACAGCGACCTGATAGGTATTCCCGTAAGGATAGTTGTCGGCAAAAAATGCGGTGAGGGCATTGTTGAATATAAGGAAAGAACGACTGATAGTGCAGTTGAAAAGACCGTTTCAGATGCAGTGGCAGATGTTGTTTCATTTATAAACGAGAATAAATAAAAGTCAACGGTTGGACTGTTGCATTTTGCAACAGTCCGATTTTTTGTGTACAAACTGTAAATAATAATAAAAAGAATTGAAATAAGTTTAGTTTCGTGGTAAAATGAAAAATGAAAATTTTCCTGAAAGGGGCATTTAATTATGGATAACAAAAAAAATCCAAAAAATTCGCCTTTAAAAAATCCTGTAATTATATTTTTAATTATATCGGCGATTGCAACTATTATTTTAAATATCGCAATCAGTGCCGTATCAAACCCTACAAAAACTCAAATCACCTATGATAAGTTTTTAAGTATGGTTAATAAGGATAAGGTTGACGAAATCATTATTGAGTCAGACAGAATTATAATATATGAAAAAAGTGATATAGATATAAGCGAAATATCCCAAAAAACAAGTAAAATGATTTCAATTTTTGGGATAAGCAAAAAGGATGTTTATGAGGAGCTTCAAAAAGAGAGCAGAAAGATTTACTATACGGGCTATATCCGTGACGAGAGACTGCTCCCTGTTTTAGACGAGCATGGCGTAACATATTCAACGCCTATTCAGTATAACAACCCAATCCTGAACTTCATCCTTTCGTGGATTTTACCGCTTGGCATAATATACCTGATATTCTTCCTGCTTACCCGTTCAATGTCAAAGCATATCGGCGGCGGCGGAATAATGGGTATAGGTCAGTCAAACGCCAAAATGTATAATATTGAGAACAAAACAGGTGTTACATTTGCAGATGTTGCAGGTCAGGAAGAGGCAAAGGAGTCGTTAAACGAGATTGTTGACTTTTTGCACCACCCTGCAAAATATACCGCAATCGGCGCAAAACAGCCAAAGGGCGCATTGCTCGTAGGCCCTCCGGGAACGGGTAAAACACTGCTTGCAAAGGCGGTTGCGGGAGAGGCGAATGTTCCGTTTTTCTCGTTGTCGGGTTCGGAATTCGTCGAAATGTTTGTCGGTGTCGGCGCATCAAGAGTTAGGGACTTATTCAAGCAGGCATCGCAAAAAGCGCCTTGTATTATCTTTATAGACGAGATTGACGCCATAGGTAAATCCCGTGATGCGCAGATAAGCTCAAATGATGAGCGGGAGCAAACCCTGAACCAGCTCCTGTCCGAAATGGACGGCTTTGACTCATCAAAGGGCCTTGTAATATTGGCGGCAACAAACCGACCCGAAATACTTGATAAAGCACTTTTAAGGCCCGGTAGATTTGACAGACGGATTATTGTTGAAAAGCCTGATTTAAAGGGCAGGGAGGACATATTAAAAGTCCATATCAAGAATGTAAAAACCGATCCGTCAATCGACCTTCATGCAATGGCGCTTGCAACCTCGGGCGCAGTTGGCGCAGACCTTGCAAATATGGTAAACGAGGCGGCGCTAAGAGCTGTAAGAATGGGCAGAAATGCAGTCTTACAAGAGGACTTAATGGAGGCAGTTGAGGTTATCATTGCAGGTAAGGAGAAAAAGGACAGAATTTTATCCGAAAAGGAAAAGCGAATGGTTGCATTCCACGAGGTCGGTCACGCTTTGGCAACGGCATTGCAGAAAAACACACAGCCTGTCCATAAGATTACCATTGTTCCAAGAACCATGGGCGCTCTGGGTTATACCATGCAGATGCCCGAGGAGGAGGAACATTATCTCATGTCAAAGGATGAAATCTTAGACCAGATAACGGTGTTCTTGGCAGGCAGAGCGGCAGAGGAACTGGTATTTGGCACAAAAACAACGGGCGCGTCAAATGATATAGAGCGCGCAACATCTATGGCAAGAGCAATGATAACGCAATACGGTATGTCTGATAAATTCGGTATGGCAGGACTTGAATCAATAGAGCATAAATACCTTGACGGAAGAAGCGTTTCAAATTGCTCAGAGGAAACAAAAACAAAGATTGATGAGGAAATAGTGTCAGTTTTGGGCGCTTGCCACGATAAGGCATATTCATTGCTTGAAGGACATAGGACCGCGCTTGATGAGATTTCCGAATACCTTATCAAGAAAGAAACAATAACAGGCGATGAATTTATGGCAATTTTTAACCGTATAGAAAATCCGGAGCCTGAGACAGAAGAAACAAAAGAGGAAACACCCGAAAATGAGTAATATTTCAAATAGGATAAGAAGTCTTAGAAAATCGAAAAATATTACCCAGGCACAGCTTGCTAATGATTTGGGAGTACAGCGTACTACCATAACAAATTGGGAGAGTGGTATACGCATTCCCGATGTTGAATATGCAAGCAAGCTGTCAAAATATTTCGGTGTACCGATTGACTATCTCTACGGTAAAACCACGGGCAGAAACACTGTCCTTGCACCGCCGACGTTTAAAATGGATATCAATTTGCTAAATGCCAAAGGTCAGGACGAGCTTATGCAGTATTTTAAATATCTTCTTACACAGGAAAAGTATAGGAACGAATAGATTATGATAAGGGGGACTTTTGCCTTAAATGGAAAAGTCCCTTTATTATGCACCCAATATTTTAATTTGTTAGAGTTCAATATAAATTTGGGTTTATATGTGAAAACAAATATCACAATTTGTAGGGCAGGGGCTTGCTCCTGCCGTTCCCAATGTGCATTATAAGAGGCGGTTGGAGCGAGCCCCAACCCTACAATTCTTTCCACTAACATACTATGAAAAAGAACAGGTTTGCCAAGGGTGAGAGTAGCTCGTGTATTTACCCTTGGCTTGCCTGTTCTTTTTGCTATTCTTCTGCATTAAGAGCGTTTTCCATTTCTTTTACCGCATCTGAGAGACCACCAAACAATGCATTGACAAAAGCATCATCAGCTTCTATTTTCCATTCTTTACTGTCCGTTTTTACAACTTTTACATCAACTTCGTTTGTTACTGTGGCAAGTTCAGGCTTTGAAGCGCATTCAACTAAGATTTCTTCCATTTTTTTATTCGTTTCTTCTTCTGTAGGTTGAGTGGTTGAGAAGGCATTTGAAAAGGCATATTCTAAAGACTTTGAAAAAAATTCTTCCATAACCGGCTTCATATCTGTGGCAGTAATTTTTGTTTTAACAACAACATTATTATTGTCAACTTTTTCAGATGAAATAATTTCGTAGTTTAAATTCCCAAAAACTGTCTCCATAATCAACATTGAATTTTCGTTTGCTTCATTTCCAGTTTTGGTAATCTCCTCTACATTAACATATTTTTGTGCTTCTTCAAAATTCAGACTTTTAAATGCAGCAAACATTCCGTTTACTGCTGTTTCTGCTTTTTTAATTTCCCCACAGCCTGTAAGTGACAGCATCAAAATGAATGTCAAAAGTGTTGCTATAATTGATTTAATCTTTCTCATTGTAATTCTCCTATCCTTGAATGTTAAATGTATATGGTTTAATATCCTCGTCCCAATTTTCGGAGCTTGCATCTATAATTACTGTAAATGCACCATCATTTAATTTTGGAAATGCAATAATTCCTTCTGTTGAATTGCCAACAAGTAAATCACTTTGTATTTTAGGATATTCAGCATCCCAATTATCCTGTTCTTCAAATTGCTTTCCCGATTGGGTGATTTTAGCATTGAAACTGTAAACATTAAAGGTGTCTGAACCTTGATTATCAACCTTTAAATAAACTCTTGTTTCCTTTTCTGCAAATTCAATTTTTTGTAAGGTTACGGAATAACCATATTGTGTTTGAGTTTCATTAACATCAATCTTTTTTAATGTAGGCATAAGTGCATCTTGATAACTTAAAACCTCATATTCTTTTGCTATAATTGTTGGAGCCAATATAGTCCCACCAAAGGCATTTTCCCCCTCAAAAGCATCACCAACTTTGCCAACTATATGAACATAGTCATCCTGTTTTACATCAAAATCTTTATCCATTATATGAACAATGGTATTATTTTCACTTTTTTCTATGTCAGCCCACATTTGAATACTTACCCCATCATCAACAAATTCAGGAGCAGTGAAAACCCGTCCAATTAACTCTACATAATGGTCTTTAAAATTTTCTGGAGTTGCATATAACGATTTAATCTCATTGCCTTTCATCGGAACAATAACATCATCTTTATATGTTCCAATTTCCATAGCTCCGCTTTTCCAAGTAGTTTTACCTTCGCCATCAAAATGTCCATTTTTGAACTATCCCTCATAAGTCCATTTTTCGCCTTCTTCATTTTCTGAAGTAAATTTACCTTGTCCGTGTGGTACACCTTGTTCGTTTACATCGCCATAGTATGTACCTGTTCTATCCCCATAAGATAAATTAAGTGTCATCTCTTTTCCACATCCTGATAATGATAGCACAAAAAAGAATGTTAACATTACCACTACTAATTTTTTCACTTGCTTTCAGCTCCTTTGTAAAATTTTATTTGTTAAAAATATATAATTGCTTGGCAACTTTATCAGGCGAAGGGAGTACCCAATGGTTGCGAAGCTAATTATCTAATAAAAAAGCGTAGCCCATGTTTCAGAGCTACGCACGAAAAACGCACAAGCTCTGACGATAAGGTTGCTACACTCTTATATAACTTGTAATTACATCACGAAGTTTGCCAGAGAGTACGCTTTTACCAATAGCGTACCTTCATGATGTAAAGAATATACAAGATTACATACCAACCTTATTTTAATTAAGAGTGTAGCATAAGTAGTATAACATAAGAAAACAAAATTGTCCATATTTAAAAATATTTTTATATATTTGCTACAAAACTTTCGCAAAACGAGTTGTTACAAAGATATTAGTATATGAGAAAAAATTTTCAAAATTAGTTGATATTTTTAATTTGTTCCTTATATGAGGGCAAAAACAATTAAAAAAGTTTGGAAATGATTCCCTAATAGTGAAATCAAATTTTGCAAGTGTGACTACACTTGCTCAGCGTGTCGATAACTTTATCGACACGCTGAAACGGCATAGAAATCTATGCCGTTTTAAAACAATATTACTGTTTTATCCGTGCCGCCCCTACGGTGAGTTTTTTGCTGTTATATAATATTTTATTTTCCCAAGGCTTGGTCAATATCGGCGATAATATCGTCAACATTTTCAATGCCGACACTGAAACGGATAAGGTCGGGGCTTACTCCGCCTGCGAGGAGCTGTTCATCCGTAAGCTGACGGTGTGTTGTAGATGCAGGGTGCAGGGCACATGTTCTTGCGTCTGCCACATGAGTAACAATAGCTGCAATTTTAAGTCCGTCAAGGAACTTAACCGCCGCATCTCTTCCGCCCTTAACACCGAATGAAACAACTCCCGATGCGCCCAAAGGCATATATTTATCAACCAATGGCTTATATTTTGAGCTTGGAAGTCCGGGGTAATTTACCCATGTAACTCGTGGGTCTTTTTCCAAAAACTCCGCAACCTTTAAGGCGTTTTGACTATGGTATGGCATTCTAAGATGCAGGGTTTCAAGTCCGATATTCAATAAAAACGCATTCTGCGGTGCCATCATTGAGCCTAAATCACGCATAAGCTGTGCACGAGCCTTTACAATGTATGCCGCCTTGCCGAAATTCTTGGTATATATAACGCCATGATATGAGTCATCAGGTACGGTAAATTCAGGGAACTTTCCCGATGCCTCCCAGTCAAAATTACCGCTGTCAACTATTACACCGCCCAAAGCAACAGCGTGGCCGTCCATATACTTTGAGGTTGAGTGGATAACAATATCCGCACCGAACTCAAACGGTCTGCAAAGTATAGGTGTTGCGAATGTGTTATCAACAATCAACGGTACCTTGTTTGCGTGTGCAATTCTTGCAAACTTCTCAATATCCAAAACATTTAGGGCAGGGTTTGCGATAGTTTCGCCAACGACTGCTTTTGTATTTGGGCGGAACTCCTTTAAAAGCTCCTCCTCGTCAAGGTCGGGGTCAACGAAGGTGGTTTCAATACCCAATTTTTTAAGCGTTACGCCCAAAAGGTTAAAAGTACCGCCGTAAACTGCGGTTGAGCAGATAATATGGTCGCCTGCGCCTGCAATGTTTGTGATTGAAATAAGCGTTGCCGCCTGACCTGCCGATGTGAGCATTGCTCCCACACCGCCCTCAAGAGCTGCAATCTTTTTCTCTACCGCGTCAACTGTAGGATTTGCAAGTCGGGTATAGAAAAATCCTTCCTCCTCCAAGTCGAAGAGCTTACCCATAAAATCGGCACTGTCATACTTGTATGTGGTCGATTGATAAATCGGCAGAACTCTGGGCTCTCCGTTTTTTGGCTTATAGCCCTCCTGAATGCATTTTGTTTCAATTTTCATTTAAGTTACCTCCCATAATATATAAATCTTTTGGTTAGTTATAACCGAAGATTTTATTTGCATAATTTACCGATGCCAGGGCGTCGGAGCAGTAAGCGTCTGCGCCTATCATGTCGGCATACTCCTGTGTAAGCACTGCACCGCCTACAAATACCTTGACATCAAGGTTTGCCTCTCTTACTAATTTTATTGTCCGCTCCATACCCTTAACGGTTGTTGACATAAGCGCACTCAGTCCCAGAGCATGAGCATCATTTTCAATAAGCGCCCTTACTATATCCTCCGCAGGCACATTTTTGCCTAAATCTATCATCTCGTACCCGTAATTTTCAAGCAGGGTTTTTACAATATTCTTGCCAATATCGTGAATATCGCCCTCAACCGTTGCAATAACAATCTTTTCACGCATCTGGGCGCCGCTGCCGGATTTGTTCATTTCCTCCTTTATCGCGCGGAATGCATTTGATACGGTATCCGCGCTCATTATAAGCTGTGGCAAAAACGCCTTGCCCGTTTCAAACTGCTTACCAATATCGTTAAGAGCCGGAATGACGGTAGAGTTTATTATATCAAGAGGAGCCTCGGTTTTTAGCATTTCCTTTGCAATATCAAACGACGCATCATACAAGCCGTTTAAAATGGCAGAATATAGCTCGTTATGAGAAACCTCAACACTTTCCTCTTTTTCGGTGTATGCCTCAATATAATCCGTACAGTTTTCGTCAATGCACGATAACGCCCGATACGCGCGGTATACATTCATCATTGAGTCTGCGCACGGATTTATAATGCACGCATCAAGGCCGCCGTTTAGCGCAAGAGCAAAGAATGTGCTTGTTACATACTCACGCTTGGGTAGTCCAAACGATATGTTTGACACACCCAAAACCGTTTTTATTCCAAGCTCATCTTTAATCATTTTAAGAGCTGTTATGGTTTGGGCTGCCTCTGTTTGCTGTGCTGAAATTGTAAGCGTTAAGGCGTCCATTACAAGGTCACGCTTGCAAATCCCGTACTCCTTTGCTTTATCCGCTATACGCTTTGCAATCTCAAACCGCTCTCTTGCTGTTTTTGGTATTCCGTTATCGTCAAGGCAAAGACCTACAACAACCGCACCGTATTTTTTTGCGATTGGCAGTATCTTGTCAAGACTTTCCGCCTTTCCGTTTACGGAATTTAGCATCGGCTTTCCGTTGTAAATCCTGAGCGCCCTCTCAAGCGTGGCTACATCAGACGAGTCAATCTGTAACGGCAAATTCACGGTTGATGAAATCGCTTTTACGACTGTTTCCATCATTTCACACTCGCAAATTTCGGGCAAGCCCACATTTACATCCAATATGTGCGCCCCTGCCTCCGCCTGCTTTATTGCTTCGTTTAATACATAATTTATATCGTTGTTTTTGAGCGCCTCTTTAAATTTTTTCTTACCTGTCGGGTTGATTCTCTCACCGATTATAACAGGACGGTCGTCAAGCTTAACATATCTTGAGTATGAGCATACTATCGTTTCATTGTTTTTGGTAATCTTTGGGGTATAGCCACGGCAGAGCTTAACCATTTCTTGAATATGATCGGGCGTTGTTCCGCAACAACCGCCAAGTATGGAAATACCCTGCTTTGCCATTTCCTCACACTGCATGGCAAAGTCTTTAGGCGATACATTATACTGTGTCTGACCGTTTATAATTTCGGGTAAGCCTGCATTTGGCTGTGCCATACACGGAATTGACGAAACGGATAATAAATCCTGTATCATGGGCGAGATGTGCCGAGGTCCCAAACCGCAGTTTATACCGATACAGTCCGCGCCAAGCCCCTCAAGCATTTGAGACATTATCGTAACATCTGCACCTGTCAAGGTTTTATGCGACTCGTCAAAGGTCATGGTACAAAATACGGGCAAGTCCGAGTTTTCCTTTACCGCAAGCAATGCCGCCTTTGCCTCTAAGGTATCGGACATTGTTTCTATTATAAACAGGTCAACGCCGTATTCCTTTGCAATATTAACAACGGTCTTAAAAGCCTCGTAGCATTCGTCAAATGAAACAGGACCTATAGGCTCCAATAATTTTCCGGTAGGACCTAAATCAAAGGCAACATATCTGTTTTCATATCCCGATACGGCATCTTTTGCAATTTTTATGGCACTGCTTATAATATCCTCTATCGGGTACTTTAAATATTCAGCCTTAAACGGGTTTGCACCGAAGGTGTTTGTGGTTATAATATCACAGCCCGCATCAAGATAATCACAGTGTATCTTTTTTATAATATCGGGGTGTTCAATATTTAAAATTTCACCGCTTTGTCCGTCAAGGTCAAGCACATTCTGTATGGCAGTACCCATTGCACCGTCAAAAAACAGTATTTCCTTGCCAAGTCTGTCTAATATATTCATATACAATACCTCTTTATAATGGGTTTTTGATAAGATCAGAATAGGTCGTTTATAACATTTGTAATCTTTTGCGCAATATCGGGCTTGTTCATTGTATAAATGTGAACGCCCGCTGTGTCGTTTGATAACAAATCAATTATCTGGTCAACTGCGTATGCAATGCCTGCTTGCTTTAGGGCAAGGGGATTGTCTGCATACTTTGCAATCATTCTCGTGAACTTTTGAGGCATTGACGCACCGCCCGATAAAATACACATTTTCTTTATCTGATTTATATTTGTAAGAGGCATAATTCCTGCATCTATCGGCACATTTATGCCCTTCTTTGCCGCACGGTCCCGAAAATCGTAAAATCTGTCATTATCAAAAAACATCTGTGTAACCAAGAAATCAACACCGCTGTCAATCTTGATTTTCAGATTTTCAATATCTGCATCGAGTGAAGCTGCATCGGGGTGACATTCGGGATAGCAAGCACCGCCCACACAAAAACCGCCGAATTTTTTTATCTCCGTTGCAAGGTCGCTGGCGTGGGAGAACTCCAAATTCTCTAAATTGACACCGCTTGGCAAATCGCCTCTTAATGCAAGTATATTTTCTATACCTTTTTCCCTCAGGCTTAAAAGCACCTTATTCACACTGTCTTTTGAAGCATTTACACAGGTAAGGTGCGACAGGGCTGTTATACCCAAGGTATTTTGCATATGGTCTGCAATATCTGTTGTATATGATGCTGTTGTTCCGCCTGCACCGTAGGTAACGCTCATATAATCAACGGGATTATGAGCAAGCTCCGTAACGGTTGACATTATTTTCTCCAAATCGTCGCTTTTCTTTGGCGGAAACACCTCAAAGGAAAGAGTATTAGGTTTTTCTTTAAAAATCTCACTTATATACATTAAAATTCACCCCATAAGCAATATATGTTAATTATACTATAAGTAGGGTATAAAAACAAGTAAGAGAATAAATTTATGATATTGAAAAATTTAATTATCTGTTATAGGATTTACCTATCACCTATAATAAATTGTAAACAAATAATGAACATATCTGATTTTAAGGTAGTTTTAAGAAAAGCGTTCTATAATGACATCAAGGATACAGAAAAGGTATCAAAAAAATCCGAGAAAGGAAAGTGATTAGGATGAAACATAAAAAATTAGTAACAACAGTTATAGCAATGTCAATGCTTGCAAGTGCAGGCTCGGGTATTGTATCGTGTGCAGCGGACAATACAATTAAGGTGCTATATAACGGCGAGGTTGTCGAAACTGATGTTGCACCGCAGATTATAAACGACAGGACATATGTTCCCATGCGTGCAATATTTGAAAAGTTCGGAGCATATGTAAAATGGGACGGCGATACAAAAACAATAACAGCAAAGAAAAATTCAAAAACCATTACCATGCAGATTGACTCAACTACTATGACAAAGAATGATGAAACGGTGGAAGAGGATGTTGCACCGACAATTGTAAATGACAGGACATTGGTTCCTGTAAGAGCGGTATCTGAGCTTTTGGGACTTGATGTTGAATGGGACGAGAGCGATAAAGAGGTTGCAATTACATCAAGCTCCGATGATGATAGCTGGAAAGAAAATACAGGCACAATTGACCTTACAAACATGAGTGTAACAGGTGACGGCATAAGCGTAGACAAAAATGTTATCACGATTACCAAAGGCGGAGATTACACGGTTGAGGGTGAATGCTCTGACGGTATGATTTTAGTAAACAGCGAGGATAAAGTAAAGCTGAGATTAAACGGAATGTCCCTTACAAACACAAGCGGACCTGCAATTTTCTTTGAGAATGCGGATAAGGGCTTTATCACTATCGAAAACTCGACCGAAAACTATTTAGAGGACGGCACAAGCTACAGCATTGATGCCAAGGGTACAATCAGCTCAAAGGATAACCTTGAAATAAAGGGTAAGGGTACATTGAATATTGTTTCAAATTATGACAGGGGAATTTCGGCAAGCGATAGTCTTGAAATAAGCGCGGGAAATATCAATATAACCGCTAAAAACGACGGTATAAATGTAAACGAAACCGCAAAAATAACAGGCGGAACAATAAATATTACCGCAGAGGGTGACGGCATATCATCAGAGGAAATCCTTGCAATTTCAGACAGTGCAGTTATAAATATTGTAACAACGGGTGAGGTTGCAAGCTCAAATAATAACGGTATGCAGTTTAATCAAACTCAGACTGCCGACACAACAGCTACAACCGAAACAACCGAAACAACCGAAACAACCGAAACAACCGATAATACCTCAAGCAAGGGCTTAAAGGCAGATTGGTTGTTACAGATTGACGGCGGTGATATTAACATTACATCAACCGATCATGCAATCCATGGCGCAGACGAGATTATTATAAACGGCGGTAATATCGAAATTTCAACTGATAATAAGGGTATTTCAGGTCATGGAGATGTTACAATTACAGACGGTACAGTAAATATCACAAAGTCAAGTGAGGGTATCGAGTCAAAGGCTATCTTAATCGTAACGGGCGGTGATGTTGATGTAAATGCGACCGATGACGGCTTTAACGCAGGCGGAGGTAATTCAACATTCGGCGGATTTGGCGGCGGTCAGATGCCACAAATGAATGGCCAAACAGGTCAAATGTCAGGCGATAATACCAATATTCAAAGAGGCAACCGTAACTTCGGTGCAAACGGACAAATGCCACAAATGAGCGAGGACGGACAGATGCCACAGATGCCACAAATGGGCGAGAACGGACAGATGCCACAGATGCCACAAATGGGTGCAAACGGACAAATGCCACAGATGCCACAAATGGGCGAGAACGGACAAATGCCACAGATGCCACAAATGGGTGCAAACGGACAAATGCCACAAATGCCTCAAATGAACGAAAATGGTCAGATGGGGGATAACCAATCCGTGCAAAGCTCTTCCGATATGACAGCTCCGGATATGTCAAATATGCCACAGAGGGGCATGGGTATGATGGGAATGAACTCAAACTCCTCAGAGATCAGCACCGAGCATCATATTGAAATAACAGGCGGAGATATTTATATCAACGCAGGCGGTGACGGCATTGACTCAAACGGTTCAATAAGAATAACAGGCGGAACAGTTGTTGTTGACGGACCTACAAATAACGGAAACGGCGCTCTTGACTGCGACGGTGCAATACTTATAAACGGTGGCAGTGTAATTGCCGTAGGCTCATCGGGTATGCTTATGCTTCCAAGCACGGCATCGGAGCAGAATGTTATTTCATATAACACCTCCGGTAATGCAGGCGCAACCATTGAGGTAAAGGACAGTAACGGAAAAACTATTCTTTCACATACTGCAAAAAAAGCATTCGGGTCAATAATTGTATCATCAAGCGATATTAAATCGGGCGAAACTTATACAATTTCTGTTGACGGGACTAAGAGCGAGGAAATAACCGTATCCGATACCGTAACATCAGCAGGAGAGCAGACAAATAATATGTTTGGAAACTTTGGAGCTATGAGAACCCAAAATCAAGCGCAGTAAGCAAATACAAAAAATGCGGTGTAAAAACCGCATTTTTTTGTTTACTCACTTTCTCCCGACAGCTTTGCCGCCTGATCGGCGGTAATAAGCGCGTCAATAATCTCGTCTAAGGAGCCGTTTAGTATCTGTTCAAGTTTATAAAGCGTTAAATTTATTCTGTGGTCTGTAACTCGGCTTTGAGGGAAGTTATATGTCCTTATCCTCTCGGAACGGTCGCCCGAACCAATCTGTGATTTTCTTGCATCGGCAATTTCCTTATGCCGTTCTGCCTCCATCTGCTCATAAATCCTTGAGCGCAGGATTTTCATTGCCTTATCCTTGTTCTTAAACTGTGATTTCTCGTCCTGGCAAGAAACCACAATACCCGTAGGCAGATGTGTTATTCTTACGGCGGAATCTGTGGTATTTACGCATTGTCCACCGGGGCCTCCTGCACGGAATACATCAATTCTTAAATCATTTTGGTTTATTTCAACCTCAACTTCTTCAACCTCAGGCAAAACCGCAACCGTAACGGCAGATGTATGAACTCTGCCCTGGGACTCTGTTTCTGGGACACGCTGTACACGGTGCACACCGCTCTCAAACTTAAATCTGCTGTATGCGCCCTGTCCCTCAACGGAGAATGAAACCTCTTTATAACCGCCTATATCTGTTGCGTTTGAGTTCATTATGTCTATTTTCCAATGCTTTTGCTCTGCATACATTGAATACATTCTCAAAAGATCCGCCGCAAATAATGCCGCCTCTTCTCCGCCTGTACCGCCACGGATTTCGATAATAACATTCTTGTCATCATTTGGGTCTTTTGGAAGGAGCAGGATTTTAAGCTCTTCATTTAAGCTTTCTATTAGCTTTTGAGTTTGTGAAATCTCATCCTTTACCATCTCTTCAAAATCCTTGTCAAGTCCGCCCTCTGATAGCATTTCCTTATCATCGTCAACGGTGTGCTGTGCTTTTTTTAATTCGTCATATTTTTGAACAATGGGGGATAAGTCTGAGTGTTCCTTGCAGTATTTTCGCCAGGTTTCCTGGTCCGCTATAACCTCGGGATCGCTTATCTTTTCATCAAGGAACTTAAATCTGTCCTCTAATGCCGCTAATCTGTCTAACATTATAAATTATCTCCTTAAAAAATCATCTGCTACATTTTATAATAAAATACATAATATGTCAATGATTTGGGGTATATAAAAAAATCAAAAATATGTCTTGACACAATATGGCTTGTATGTTACAATCAGTGTGTCGTATTAGGGAGTAGCTTGCACAGTTTTGTGTAACATATTTCGTCAGTACGGGAGTTTTCCCCGGGATATGTTTTAAGAAGCGAGACTTTTACTGCAAATTTTATTTTTGCGGGAAAGTCTGTTTTTTTTGGAAAATCCCGCAGGGGAGGAATTTATGATTTTATTTTATTTGCTTGCGCTTGTTGTAGGCTTTATAGCTTTAGTAAAGGGCGCAGATATGTTTGTAGACGGTAGCTCCGGTCTTGCTAAAAATTTCGGAGTGCCTGCTTTGGTTATAGGTCTTACGCTTGTTGCTTTGGGTACAAGCGCTCCTGAGCTTGCCGTAAGTGTATCGGCGTCGCTTAGGGGATCAAATGAAATTGCGCTTAGCAATGTGTTGGGATCAAACCTTTTTAATCTTTTGGGAGTTTTGGGCGTCTGTGCGGTAATTTCACCGATTAGTGTAGAGAAAAATGTTCTTAAAAGGGATTTCCCTTTCTCTGTTGTTACAACAGGACTTATCTTACTTGCGGTATGCACCTATGCGTTTTTTTCGGGACATTCCATATCATACGATATGGAGAAAGACATTTCTCAAATATCCCGTTTTATGGGACTTATTCTTATAATTGTATTCACAGCTTATATTTGTTATCTTATCCATTCGGCAAAAAATGACAACAGCCAAAGTTCGGACAAGAATAAACAGCCTGTCATAAAGTGTGTGCTGTTTATAGTTTTGGGGCTTTCTCTGATTGTTGCAGGAGGCCAGGCGGTTGTTTACGGAGCAAAGGAAATTGCAAGAGCTTTTGGAATGACCGAAACGCTTATCGGACTTACAATTGTGGCAATAGGTACATCCTTACCGGAGCTTGTAACATCGGTTGTTGCCGCAAGAAAAGGCGAAACAGGACTTGCCGTAGGCAATGTAATCGGGTCGAATATATTTAACCTTATGTTTATTTTGGGTATTTGCGCATTTATCCGTCCCGTAGCTGTGAATATGGCGTCTGTATTTGATATGGCAATTCTTCTTTGCATAAGCATATTAACCTTGATGTTTTCACACAGCGGAGGAAAAATCAACCGTGCGGAGGGGATTATTATGCTTGGTATTTATGTATCGGATGTTGTATTTGCAATTTTAAGATAAAATATAATGTATAATTTTGGGAGGTTTATATGAATATTTTTTCTGTATTTACATTATTTGGGGGCCTGGCGTTCTTTATTTACGGTATGAACCAGATGTCGGGGAGCCTTGAGAGAATAGCAGGCGAAAAAATGGAGGCCATTATAAATAAAATGACTCAAAACCGTCTTGTGGGCTTGATTATAGGCTGTGTTATAACAATTGCCATACAAAGCTCTTCGGCGGTTACGGTAATGCTTGTAGGTCTTGTAAATTCCGGACTTATGAACATCGGCAATACCGTAGGCGTGATTATGGGTTCAAATGTTGGAACGACAATTACTGCATGGATTATGAGCTTGATTGGCGTATCGAGTGATAATATTTTTGTCAAAATGCTAAAGCCCGAATCGTTTTCTCCTGTTCTTGCTTTTGTCGGAATAGCGCTGATGATGCTGTCTAAGACAGCAAAAAAGAAGGATATTGGAAATAGTTTTTTAGGATTTGCAATCTTAATGTACGGAATGATGCTAATGAGCAATTCCGTTGCTCCTTTGGCGGATTCTCCCGCATTTTCAAATATACTTGTATCATTTAAAAATCCTTTCCTCGGCGTTATGACAGGACTTGTTGTTACGGCTGTTATTCAAAGCTCGGCGGCATCGGTGGGTATGCTGCAGGCGCTTTCCGTTACCGGAGGAATTACATACGGTATGGCAATACCCATTATTATGGGACAAAATATCGGTACTTGCGCAACCGCTGTATTATCAAGTATCGGTGTTTCGCCTAACGCAAAAAGAGTTTCTGCCATACACCTTTCATTTAACCTTATAGGCACGGCATTTTTTATGATTTTATACTATTCATTGCATGCGGTGTTTGATTTTGCCTTTGTGGACAAGACAATAAACCCTATGGGCATAGCTCTTTGTCACAGTATTTTTAATATTGCAACCACTTTGTTGCTTCTTCCGTTTTCAAAACTGCTTGTTAAAATTGCAATAAAAGCGATAAAAACAGAGCCTGAACCTGAAATTGCATTTATAGACGAGAGATTGTTTGACACGCCCCATATTGCGGTTTGTGAATGTGGAAAGTTAGCGTGTGAAATGGCACTTATGGCGCAGGATACGGTTAAAAAGGCAGTTGATAACCTGTTCTCACATACAGATGCCACCTCCCAAACCATAGCGGAATTGGAAGGCAAAATTGATATATTTGAGGACCGTCTTGGCTCGTACCTTGTAAGGCTTTCGGAACGGACTCTGTCTTTGGCAGATAACAGAAATGTTGCAAAAATGCTTCATGTTATAGGAAATTTTGAGCGTATAAGCGACCATGCTCTTAATTTAACAAAGTCAGCAAAAGAGCTTGATGAAAAGAAGCTGGAAATGTCTGAGCAGGCGATGAGCGAATTAAAAGCTTTGGCAAATGCGATAGATGAAATTATAAATCTTTCAATCACCGCATATAACAATATGGATATTTCATCGGCAGGTAAGGTTGAACCGCTTGAGCAGGTTATAGACCTGATTACAGAAACTATACGCACCAATCACATTGAACGCCTGCAAAGCGGAGAATGTACAATAGAACGAGGCTTTGTGCTTGCGGATATACTGAATAATTACGAGCGAATTTCCGACCACTGTTCAAATATTGCCGTTGCGGTTCTTGAAGCGGATACGGATATGTATGATCCACATGAATATCTGAGAAAAGTCAAGAGTATGGATAACCCTGATTTTAAAAAGCGTTTTGAAGCGTATAAGGACAAGTATTTTTCCTTGTTTTATTAAAAAGTTCAAAATTTAGTTGTAGACATTGACATAAAAGTGTGGTATAATCTACTTTGTATAATTATGTAGTTAATCTCTTTTGAGATTTTGTGAGGTAGTATAGAATGTTTTATAGAAAGTCTGCAAAGAGAATATTCTTTTCAATCGTAGTTGCGATTTTGGCATCGCTTGCGACATCTGTATCGGCAAGCGCTGTATCCGTTTCAGAGCGCGATGCCTTGGAGCAGGGCGTTGTCTTGTATGAAAAGATGCAGGATAAAGCGGTGGAAGTGCCAAAAGAGCTTGTAAACACTTACGATGAAATATATGTAAAAGCCACAGCTTTGGGCTTTGTAGGTCTTGATGAATACAACGATATAACATTTAATAAATACATAACCCGCCAGGATTTTGCAAATATTTTATATAAGACAATCATTGGCTATAATCCTGATTTTGCAATGGATATTGACGAGGCGGAGCAGGTTTTAAACGATTGCTACGACAATGCATTTATTGAGGATGTAAACAAAATACCCTACGCATTTTTGATAAAAGAGGGTTTAATAAAAAATGCCGTCAATTCAAATCCCGATGCGTATCTTACATGGGAGGATTGCGCACTTCTTGTTGAGGATGCGTATAATTTCTATGTAAGTGATGAGAGCGTAACGGTTGGCGAATGTGAAATAAAGGTTGGAAACAATATAAAAACCGTTACCGATTTTTGGGGAATGCCAAACAGGATTGACCAAACCGAATACGGATTTTCATGGTATGTTTATAACGGCGATTATAACAATTTTGCAATGGTCGGAGTTATGGGCGACAGGATATGTGCGTTTTTTACAAACGGCAAGAGCTTTAACTATAACGGTGTAAATAGCGGAGACGACTATGCAAAGGCTGTGTGGGATATAAACAGGCACACACGGGTATTCTTAAGCTCTGATAATAAGATAGACGGAATTTTATATAATATCAAAAAGCCGACTGATAAAAAATCGGCGTTTACAACTCTTTCAAAGGAAGAGGAGCTGTTGGACATTATAAATGCAAACCGCACAAAGAACGGTAAAAATATATATACCGAAAACGACAGCTTAAATTCCGAGGCATATTTAAAGTCGATAGACAGCGCAGAGGATACAACCACAGAATTTAAAACTCACAAATGTGATGATATATTCTCACTCTATTCGGATATGCTAAAGGAAAACAACGCTCTTTTATCCGACGAGGGAGTTTTGACAAGGGCAATAGGTATCTCGATAAACGACGATACAAAAACTGCGACATTTGCAACAAATAACACTGCCGTATCGGGGCTTATCCAAAGGTCAACTGCTATAGAGGAAGAGGAGCAGGAGGAAATTTTACCTGTTGATGAGATAACAACACCTATTATCGTATCACCGACACTTGACGATACCTTTGACGGCAGTGAGGATATAGAAATAGAGCTTGCAATTCGTGCCTCAAATCAGTACCGCATAGAGGTATTTGACTATGAAAATGACGAGTATGTTGTAAATAAGTACATAACAACAAATGAAAAAACATTTACCCTGCCACATGAGCTGTTTTTAAAGGGCAGGGACTATAAAATTATAGTAAGCTCAATTGATGATGAGGGCTTGTCGCTGTCATCCGAGCCTTTGCTTATAAGCTACGGTTCAAAGTATGACGAGGGCGTTAAGATGATAACTCCGTATAAAGACGGAGTAACAGACGATGATTACATAGCCGTTACCTGGGACAGTGATACATACAGTGATTTCTATGTGGATTTATATGACTCTAACGGCAATCTCATTGTAAGCCAGATTGTTGAGGGCGAGTATGAGGCGCTTATCCGCGGTGTTGACCCCGGACATTATTATCTGTATGTAACGGCACTAAGACGGGGTACAATAATTGAAAAGGCGCAGGATTTTGCCGAGTTTACCGTAAATCAGCCCGAGCCTGTAATAACCGAAATACTCCTTGATATGGACGAAACTTATGACTATGTATATGAGGACGAGGCACTTGGAGTTCTCTATTTCTACGATCAAGAGATCGTAAAGGTTGAGGAAAACGGTGAAACTGTCGATAAAAGGAAGATAACCAAAAAGCAGGTTAAGGCAACAAAGGCATATAAAAAGCTTGCAATGCTTACAAACAGAAAATCTCCGTTTGTATCAAGCGGTGATTTTGAGATAGGCAATGCAATTGTTAAAGAGGCTGAGAAATACTTGGGTACAGAGTATGTATGGGGCGGAGAAACTCCCTCAGGCTTTGACTGTAGTGGCTTGGTAAAATATGTATGCAATAGCTTGGGAATTGATATTCAAAGAGTTGCAGAGGACCAGTTTACCGAAGGTCTTAGTGTAAGCCGTGAGGATTTGATGCCGGGAGATTTGGTATTTTTTGAAAATAACGGATATATCCATCATGTCGGCATATATGCAGGAAACAATATGATGATCCACGCACCGCATACGGGCGATGTTGTAAAATACACATCCTTGGATAATGCATATTATAAGCGTGAATATGCAGGCGCAAGACGGGTATATTGATACACATATAAGGGGGATAAAATGCGATATTTGGCAAAAGCAACAACGGGCGGTGCATACCGCAGACGAAACACAATTTTTATCGGCATACTTTCACTGCTGGCAGTTGTGGGAATTGTAATGATGATATACAGCATTGTAAAAGGTAGCTGGTTGTTTGTAGCAAGCTATTTCATAGCACTGTTGTTACTCATAACATACATCTTCATCAGGATAAATACCGTGTATGCAACCTATCTTGCAACCAATGCGGATAATCTGTATATGAGAAACTGGACAAATAACTTTTTGCCGTATGATGTTGATAATAAGATAAAAATTTTATCGGAGTTCGTTCCTGCAAAGACTAAGCTTATTTCAATACCTGTTGATGAGGTAAGGCAAATTGCAATCGGAACAAAGAACTATATAAAACGCAATATTGACGATAATGCATTTAATAAAGATGTAGAGAGATTTGAAAAGTCAAAGGACTTTTATCAGAAGCGTACAATATCGGGTATGGATATATTCTATGTAAGATTGGGCGAGGATGAAAGCTATTATATGCCGATAATGAATTTCAATAAAAAAGCGGTAAAGAAGATACTTAACTTAGTTGTAAAATGTAACCCAAGCATCGAGTTGTTAATGGGAAGCAGGGATTACAGAAACTTTACCCCTAAAAACTAACACAAAAATGTTGCACCGTAGGGTGCAACATTTTTTATGCAATTTTTTAATATACTTCAATGGTACTTCGCGGTTTATTGTGATAATCAACGCTCATTACAAGTCCTACCGCAAGCATATTTGTAATCAGTGACGAGCCTCCGTAGGATATAAACGGAAGAGGTATACCTGTAACGGGTGTCAGCCCGATACACATTCCCACATTTTCAAACAGGTGGAATAAAAACATCGCTCCCACGCCTGTTGCAATATATTTTCCGTATAAATTATCTGCTCTTTGTGCCACCTTAAAGCATTTATAAACCAGTAAAAACAGGGCAAAAACCAATAACACGGATCCTATAAATCCCCATTCCTCCGAAATGGTACTGAAAATAAAATCGGTATACTTTGCAGGCAAAAACCCCATTCTGTTTTGAATACCCTTTAAAAATCCCTCGCCCCAGACTTGACCTGAGCCTACCGCAAGCTTTGACTGGATAACATTATAGCCTCTGTTCAGAGGGTCAAGGTCGGGATTTAAGAACACATTTATTCTCTGTTGCTGATAATCGCTTAAAACATATTTGTATGCAAGGGGTACAGAAATTATTGCCAAAGCCAAAACAGGGAGTATATACTTATATGACAGCTTTGCGGTAAATAAAAGCACTGCAAACATAAATATAAATACCAATACCGAGCCTAAGTCGGGCTGAAGCATAATCAGTAACACTATTAAGCTAAGGTGTGCGATAAGACCCAATAATTTTAACGGCTTATTTATATCCTCCGTAACCTCTGATAAATGATACGAAAATGTCAGAATAAAGCATATTTTTGCAAGCTCTGAGGGCTGTATTCCTATAGCGCCTATTCTTATCCAGCTCTTTGCGCCCCAGCTCTCGCCTCCGACACCTATCACAAGAACAAGCACCAATATTGCAATTGCAAAAATATATATCGGTTTTACAAGTCCCTTAAACTGCTCATAGTCAAAAAAACAAACCGCTATTAACAGCGCCGTTCCCAATACCAGTGATGCCGACTGCACAATCACCTGCGTGTTTGTACCCAAAGACCTTGTTGCGGAGTAAACCGCAACTATCCCGAATAATGACAAAATTATCGTTAATGAGAATATGAGTATATTAAAATGCTGTGAAATCACAGGCTTTTTACTGATATTTCTTGAAACTGCTATTTTTATCAGCTCCTTTGTAAATAATGACAAATGTATTATACTACAAATCAGCCTATTTAACAAGACCAAGATAAAATTTTAAAATCTTGTACTCCATATTTTGCTATTACAATCAAAAACAGTCAAAAAGTCGTAAATTATGCATAAACCTGTCATAATTCAACTATACCCAATAAACATATGCCAATTTATCAATATAAATTGTGCAATTTGCATAAAAAATATCTAAAAAGTTGTAGATTGATACAATTGACAATACAGAATTTAGTAGCTATAATATAATCAAGACAATCAAAATCAGTCAAAATAATTAAAAAACAATCAGAAAGGAGGAAAAATATGTTATCTGAGGAGCGACTTGATGCCATTGTCAGCCTTGTTGATAAGTCAGGCTCGGTAACGGTGCAGGACTTGGTAATGCAGTTGGGGGCATCGGAATCTACGATACGGCGTGATATTACGGCGCTGGCAAATGCAAAAAGGCTTGTAAGAGTGCATGGCGGTGCAATGTCGTTAAAAACAAAGTACAATAATACCGAATACGAAGTTTCAAAACGGCGTACAATGTATGCAGAGGAGAAAAAAATGATAGGCGAATATGCCGCATCATTGATTGAGGACGGCGACTTGGTATACATTGATGCAGGTACGACAACGGAGTTTTTAATAGACAATATAAAGATGGGCATTGATGCTGTTTTTGTAACAAATGCAGTGTCCCATGCGATAACACTGTCAAAGAAAGGCTACAGTGCATATATACTGGGTGGCAGACTAAAGGCTGTAACGGAGGCTATTGTAGGCTCAGGTGCGGTTGTGGCGTTGGGTGTTTATAATTTTACAAAAGGCTTTTTCGGTGCAAACGGAATAAGCATTGAAAACGGTATTACAACACCTGAGATAAGCGAGGCGGATTTAAAGCGTGCGGCTATGAGACAGTGCAAGGAGAGCTTTGTACTTGCCGACTCGTCAAAGTTCGGACTCATATCACAGATAGCCTTTGCAAACATCGGTGATGTTACGGTAATAACCGACAAAGCGCCAAATGACTACAGTGAGTATGACATCATAGCCGTGTCTGATAACGGAGGTAAGTGATATGATTTACACGATTACATTCAATCCGGCGCTTGATTATATAATCAATGTACCGGGCTACACAGAAGGTGTGGTAAACAGGACATCTAAGGAAAAAATCCTTGCAGGCGGTAAGGGAATAAATGTATCTACGGTGCTTAAAAATTTAGGCTATGAAAATAAAGCGCTTGGCTTTATTTCGGGTTTTACGGGTCAAATGCTTGTAGGAATGCTTGATGAGCTTGGAGTTTTAAGTGATTTCATTACGCTGAGCGAGGGCTTTACAAGGATAAATGTAAAAATCAAGGCAGATGTTGAAACCGAGATAAACGGACAGGGACCTGATATAACAGACGGGGCGATAGCAAAGCTTTTTAAAAAACTTGAAGCGTTAAATGATAATGATATTCTGGTTTTGGCAGGATCTATTCCAAATACTTTGCCTGCTACAATGTATTGTAATATCATGGAACGGCTAAAGGATAAAAATTTAAAAATAGTTGTTGATGCAACGGGTTCGCTTTTAACCGATACCTTAAAATACAAGCCGTTTTTGATAAAACCAAATAATTTTGAGCTTGGCGAAATTGTCGGAAAAGACTTAAAAACAGACGATGAAATTGCAGCTGCCGCAAGGACTTTGCAGAGCATGGGTGCAAGAAATGTGCTTGTTTCCATGGGCGGTAAGGGTGCAATGCTATTGTCTGAGGATAACAAGGTTTATCGGTATGAGGCGCCTGTAGGTAATGTGGTAAATACCACAGGCTCGGGCGATTCTATGGTGGCAGGCTTTATTGCAGGCTATCTTGAAAAGGGCGACTATGACTATGCACTGAAAATTGGACTCAGTGCAGGCTCGGCAAGTGCGTTTTCGCAAAATCTTGCAACGGGCGAAGAGGTAAGAACGGTTTTGGCTCAGTTTGAGAGCTGAAAAATAAAGGAGGAGAGAACAAATGCGTATTATGGATTTGTTAGACCGCAAGAGTATAAGTATAAGCGGTTCACCAAAATCAAAGGACGAGGCTATCCGTCAGATGGCGGACTTAATGGACAAAAGCGGAAAATTAAGCGACAAGGAAGCTTATGTAAAAGGACTTTTTGCCCGTGAAGAGGAAAGCACAACGGCAGTAGGCGAGGGAATAGCCATTCCGCACTATAAGGGAAATGCGGTTACAAAGCCCGGACTTGCGGCAATGGTTATAAAGGACGGCGTTGACTTTGACAGTATCGACGGCGAGCCTGTAAAGCTGATATTTGCGATTGCCGCACCTGATGTAAAGGAAAATGTGCATCTTGATGTATTGAGTAAATTATCGGTACTTATGATGAACGAGGACTTTTCAAAGGGTCTTATAAACGCACAGTCGGTTGACGAGTTTGTGGATATTATAAATAAATACGATGAGGAAAAGGAAGAAGTAAAAGAGGAAGCTCCGGTTACAGCTCAGTCGGGCGTAAAGATTTTAGCGGTAACAAGCTGTCCTACAGGTATTGCGCACACATATATGGCGGCAGAAGGTCTACAGAAAGCCGCAGACAAGGCAGGCGTATTTATAAAGGTTGAAACAAGAGGCTCAGGCGGTGCAAAGAATGTTTTAACTGCCGAGGAGATAAATGAGGCACACTGTATCATAGTTGCGGCAGATGCAAAGGTACCGATGGAGAGATTTGACGGTAAAAAGGTTATACAGGTACCTGTATCCGACGGAATTTCAAAGGCGGATAATTTAATTCAAAGAGCGATAGACGGCAATGCACCTTTGTATAAGGCAAGCGGTGCGGTGGAGGATACGGACGGCGGTGCGAATGTAGGAGTTGGCCAGCAGTTATATAAGCACCTTATGAGCGGTGTTTCACATATGTTGCCATTCGTTATCGGCGGCGGTATCTTAATAGCACTTGCGTTTTTGCTTGACGACTTTAGCATTAACCCTGCAAACTTCGGTAAAAATATACCTATAGCCGCATTCTTTAAAACGATCGGCGAGGTTGCATTCGGATTTATGTTACCTGTTCTTGCAGGCTATATCGCATACTCCATTGCAGACCGCCCGGGACTTGCAGTAGGCTTTGTAGGCGGTATGATGGCCTCAAGCGGAAATGCGGTTTTAGAGTGGGTAAACTCAGCAGGCGAGCCTTTAACATACACAGGTCTTAACGGATTTTTGCAGAACACTGTATTTGGCGCATCGGGTAACACGGTATCGGGCTTTATCGGTGCATTGGTAGCAGGCTTTGTTGCAGGATATGTAGTATTGTTCCTTAAAAAGATATTCTCGCATCTTCCGCAGAGTATGGACGGAATTAAGCCGATTTTGCTATATCCGTTATGCGGTGTGTTCATTATGGGCGCTTTGATGCTTTTGATATTCAACCCGATAATCGGAGTTGTAAATACAGCTCTTGCAAATATGTTAAACAGCATGGGCTCATCATCAAAGATATTACTCGGTTTTGTTCTTGGCGCAATGATGGCTATTGATATGGGCGGTCCTATAAATAAGGCGGCATATGTATTCGGTACAATGTCAATATCGCAGGGTAACTATGACATTATGGCTGCCGTTATGGTTGGCGGTATGTGTCCGCCGATAGGTATTGCACTTGCAACAACATTCTTTAAGAACCGATTTACAGTGGCAGAGCGTCAGACAACAATTACAAACTATATCATGGGCGCTTGCTTTATCACAGAGGGTGCAATCCCGTTTGCGGCATCAGATCCGTTGCATGTTATTCCGGCAACAGCTGTCGGCTCGGCAGTAGCAGGAGCTTTGTCAATGCTCTTTAAATGTACATTGATGGCACCTCACGGCGGATTGTTCGTATTTGCGGTTGTAGGCAACTGGCCGATGTATGTGGTATCATGGCTTGTCGGCTCAGTTATAACAATGATACTTTTAGGCATATTAAAAAAGCCTATTAAGAAATAATTAAATAAATTTTTGGAGGATAAAACAATGAAACAGTTTAGCTACACAATAACAGACCCTGAGGGTATCCACGCAAGACCGGCAGGCTTGCTTGTAAAAGAGGCGGCAAAGTTCCAAAGTAAGATTACCATTGAATGTAACGGTAAGTCAGGCGACTTAAAGAGAATATTTGCGGTAATGGCGCTTGGTGTAAAGGCAGGTATGCAGGTAAATGTAACTGTTGAGGGAGATGACGAGGTAGAGGCAGCCACAGCGGTTGAGGAATTTTTAAAAGCTAATTTATAAAGAAATTTTGGCTTAGGGTAATATAAACCAAAATTTCAAATAAACAAAAAAGGAGGGGCGAAAATGATTACCATTTCAGGTCAGGCTGTATGCGGCGGTATTGCGTTTGGAAAGCTATATCATATCAAAAAGTCGGTGGGTATGATAGAACGCAGGCATATTGATGATGTGGAAAATGAAATATTGCGTATGAACAATGCCCGTGAAGAGGCAAAGTCCCAGCTTGGTGCATTATATGAAAAGGCACTTTTAGAAGTAGGTCAGGACAATGCAATGATTTTTGAAATTCATCAGATGATGCTTGATGACCTTGACTATGTAGAGTCGATAGAGGGAATTATCCGAGACCAAAAGCTCAACGCAGAAACTGCGGTTGCAAATACGGCAGATACCATGGCTGATATGTTTGCGTCAATGGACGACTCGTATATGCAGGCAAGAGCGGCAGATGTCAAGGATATTTCAGAGAGAGTTATATCAATTTTAAGCGGTGCGACATCGGGCGGTATTGACTCCGATGAGCCTGTAATAATCGGTGCGGAGGATCTGGCGCCGTCTGAGACGGTACAGCTTGATAAATCCAAAATCCTTGCATTTATAACTGAGAAGGGTAGCTCCAACTCGCATACATCAATCCTTGCAAGGACCATGAATATTCCTGCTGTCATAAATGCACAGGGTATAATGGACGATAGTCTTAACGGCAAGGATATGATAGTTGACGGATTTACGGGTGAGATTTTTATTGAGCCCGATCCCGATACAAATGCACGGCTTTTGGAAAAGTTAAAGAAAGTAAACGAGCAAAAGGAGCTTTTAAATAAGCTAAAGGGTGTAAAGCCTGTTACAAAAGACGGGCAAAGCATAATGCTCTATGCAAATATCGGCAGTATGGAGGATGTACCGTCGGTATGGGCAAATGACGGTATGGGCATAGGTCTTTTCAGGAGTGAGTTTATATATCTTAGCAAGGACACATACCCAACCGAGGACGAACAGTTTGGAATATATAAAAGTGTTGCTCAGAATATGCTCGGTAAAAGAGTTATTATAAGAACTCTTGATATAGGTGCGGATAAACAGGTTGATTATTTTGATATGCCGAAAGAGGAAAACCCTGCAATGGGCGTAAGGGCAATCCGTATCTGCTTAAATCGCCCCGAAGTCTTTAAGACTCAGCTAAGAGCTCTGTACCGTGCTTCGGCATTTGGTAAGATTGCAATAATGTTCCCTATGATTACATCGCTTAGCGAGGTAAAGCGGATAAAGGAAATCTGCAAAGAGGTTACAGACGAGCTTGATAAGGAGAATATCCCGTATAATAAGGATATTGAGCTTGGAATTATGATAGAAACGCCTGCAGCGGCGGTGATCTCAGATATTTTGGCTGCCGAGGTTGATTTCTTCTCAATAGGCACAAACGACCTTACCCAGTACACTCTTGCAATAGACCGTCAGAACAGTGAGGCTGCAAAGTTTTGCGATATTCACCATAGAGCGGTGCTACGGCTTATTAAAATGGTTGTGGATAACTCGCATAAGCACGGTATCTGGACAGGTATCTGCGGTGAGCTTGGCGGAGATTTGGAGCTTACGGAAACATTCCTTGCAATGGGCGTTGACGAGCTTTCGGTATCTCCGGGACTTATTCTTCCGATTAAGCAAAAGGTTTTAAATACCGACCTTACAGGTAGAAAAGACGAACTTTTAAGTGATATTTAATTGACAAAGGGACTGCTGTTAAAGTGTATGGGCAGTCCCTTGAATTTTGCGTATATTTGCATTTTATATATGTACTTGAAAAATAATATAAAAAGTGATAAAATGTAATTTAATATGAATAAGTAGGAGAAAAAATATGCTAAGATATTTCACATCGGGAGAAACTCACGGCAGATGCCTGACGGCGATTGTTGAGGGAATGCCCTCGGGTGTTAAGATTGATATTGAGAAGATAAATTCAGAGCTCAAAAACCGTCAAAAAGGCTATGGCAGAGGCGGAAGAATGGCTATAGAAACCGATAGGGCGACAATATTATCGGGCGTAAGAGGTGGATATACCCTTGGCAGTCCCATTGCGATACAGATTGAAAACAAGGACTGGGCAAACTGGGAGAGCATTATGGGTGCAGAGTCCGCAACGGATGAAAAATCCGTATCCTGTCCGCGTCCCGGTCATGCAGATTTAACGGGCGGTTTAAAATATAATCATCATGATATGCGAAATGTCTTGGAAAGAGCGTCCGCCCGTGAAACGGCTATGCGAGTGGCGGTCGGCGCTTTGGCGGCGCAGGTGCTTGAGCCGTTTGGTATTGAATTTTTAAGACGGGTTGTAAGAATCGGCGAGGTATGCGATAGCTCCGCTGTTATGGACAAGTCATTTTATGATAGGGTTATAAATTCTCCTGTCGGCTTCGGCGACAAGGCAAGCGAGGACAGGGCAAAGGCATATATTGACGCCATTAAAGCCTCGGGAGAGAGCGTAGGCGGAGTGGTAGAGGTAACCGTTTTAAATCTACCGCCAGGACTTGGCAGTTATGTTCATTATGACAGAAAGCTTGATGCAAATCTTGCATTTTCCGTTATGTCCGTTCAGGCAATAAAGGGCGTTGAAATAGGAATGGGCTTTGAGGCTGGAGCTGTTTGCGGTTCAAAGGTTCACGATGAGATTGCATATGATACTAAATACTATAGACTTACCAATAACGCAGGCGGTATCGAGGGCGGAATGTCAAACGGCGAGCCTGTAATAGTTCGGGCAGTAATGAAGCCGATACCTACGCTTTATAATCCGTTAAGAACGGTTGATACAAAGGATAAAACGGAGCATAAGGCAACAGTTGAGCGCTCGGATGTGTGCGCAGTTCCGGCTTGCTCGGTTGTGGTAAAGTCAGCGGTGCAGTTTGAGATAGCAAAAGCCTTTTTGGAGAAATTCGGAGGCGATTGCATGGACGATATAAAAGAAAGCTATAAGTCGTATATGGATAGGATAGATAAATTCTAAACGAAAATTTATAAAATTCATAAAAAGGAGGTGGGGATTTTGAACGAAGCAGAGCTTATAAAAAAGTGCAAAAACGGCGACAGAAATGCGTTTGGTGAACTTGTGACAATGTACCAGTCAAAGGTTGTTAATATGTCGTATAGCCTGTTATCAAACCGCGAAGATGCGTTTGATGCGGCGCAGGAGGTATTTTTAAGGGTGTACAGAGGTCTTGATAATTTCCGGGAAAAATCCTCATTCTCTACATGGATATACAGGATAACGACAAATGTTTGCTCCGATTTTTTGAGGAAACGGCAAAGGACCATAAGCACAATAAGCGTAAGCGGTGCATATGATGATGACGAGGATAAGGAGCTTGAAATTCGTGACAGCGCCCCAACTCCCGAGGAATATGCGCAGGCAAACGAGAAACAAAGAGCCGTTATGAGGGCACTTTCCGAGATTAAGCACGAATACAGGGAAATAATAACTCTGTTTGATATTGAGGGAATGAACTATGAAGAAATTTCAGATGTTCTTAAAATCCCCACAGGTACGGTAAAATCAAGGCTCAACCGTGCAAGAGGTGCAATGCGAAAAAAATTATCAGAAAATATGGAACTTTTTGAATAATTTGGCGTCTAACAAAGTAACAGAATTGAAATTATTTTGAAATTTGTATGAAAGGAGGAGTTTTAATGGATTGTGATATGTTCCTGAATATGCTTGATAATTATGATAATCTCAGCGAGCTTGAAAAAGAACAACTTAGTAACCATGCAAAAGAGTGTGAAAGCTGCAGGCGTGAACTTGAATTTTTGGAGTCTGTTATAGCTACAACAAAAACTCTTCCGAAACTTGAGGTCGGTGAGGACTTCTTAAAGGATCTTAATTTAAGAATTGATAAGGAAGATATAAAGCTCAACAGACACACACGGCACTTTAAGAGAAACTGGCAAAAGTATTCGGCGGTTGCGGCGTCATTGGTGCTTGTTGCGGTAATCGGAGCAAACTCCGATATGTTTGTGGATAAAATGGGTAATAACGATAGCGGTGTGATAGACGAGGTTGCCACTACTGTTGCACCGAAAAGTGAGACTGTTGCACTACCTGCTACGGAAACTCCGAAAAACGAGCCGTCAAAGTCGGAAAATGCGGAAAAGACGGAAAAGACGGTACAGACTCAGAATGCGGATACAAAAACCGAAGCGGTAACTGTCAGAGAAAATGCAGTTCCTGCCGTATCCGGGAACAGTCAAAGAAATGTTCAAAGGGCAACAGCCACTCCAAAGAGTACAGCGGCTGCCACTTTAAAACCGACTGCAAAGCCTGCTCAAGAAGAAATGCCGAGCTATACAAGCGAGCCTGTTGCAACCGATGAACCCCAAAATGATGATAACGGTTATAGCCTGACTACCGACGCGCCTGTCGGACAGTATGCAATGGGCGAGGATTACAGTATCAGCAGCAGCGGTACAATGTATGAAATAGGGATAATGACCGTAAACTCTAAACAGTATGACAGAGCTATGGGCATTTTAATAGAATGTATAAACGGCTCCGTTGGTGATTGCTATACCATCAACGCGAGCGATTTGGGCACATTGGAGGCAAGACTCACAAATGCGGGTGTTGAGTTTGACGCATATATGCCTGAGCATGACGGAATTATAACATTTAAAATAGTCAAATATTAAAATTGGATAAAAGGGTAGAATAAAAAGAGTTGTTGCTATATCAACAACTCTTTTGTATAATAGGAATATAAAACTACAATTTAAAGGAACAAGACTATGTACATATATAAAAGCAGTTTGTCAAATACCGAATTTTTGGAAAATACAAGCGATCTTGCAATGGCTTATAAAAATCAGCTTGATGATATTTGTAGCGCCTTTAGGGGAACGCCTATTGAAACGCTTAAATATTCAAAGCTTGCACTCTTTGACAATACGGGTGACAGGGAAATTTATCAGACAGACTATTTTAAAAGAAGAGAGCGCCTTGTTGCGTTTTCAATCCGTTCATGGCTTTACGGCGAGAAAGCGGATATAGACGAGCTTTGTGACATTCTTTGGGCAATCTGTGATGAATATACATGGGCGTTGCCTGCGCATATCGGCGGTATAACAAGGAACAGCGATGTGTCAAGGTATTGTATTGACCTCTTTGCCTGTGAAACGGCACAGGCAATATCTGAAACTCTCTCGATTTGTGAAGATTACATACCCGAACTGATTAAAAAACGGTGTATTGACGAGATAATGAAAAGGGTAATTATGTCGTTTGAAACAGGGGATACGGAAAAATACCGATTTGGCTGGGAAAAGGCAGATAACAACTGGGCGGCGGTATGCGGCGGGAGCATAGGTATAGTGGCAATGTATCTTGTAGAGGATAATGCCCGTATGAATAAAATCCTCAGCCGTGCCATAGACAGCGCCAACCGATTTTTTAATAAATGCAATAATGACGGCTCATGGGAGGAGGGCGTATATTACTGGATGTATGCAATGCAGTATTATGTCGCGCTTGACGAGATGTGCCGTGAAAAGCTGGGCAAGAGCATTGTCCCTGATTTTGATAAAATGAAAAAAACCGCATCATTGCCGAGCGCGGTTTGTTTCAGTGACGGTAACAGGATAACATTTTCAGATTGCGGTGAGGTGCATTTGTATTTTGGCATACTTGCAAGGCTCGCAAAACGCTATGATGTTTCAATTCCCGATAAGCGCTATTACAGTGAGCTTATTGACAGCTGTGCAAGATTTTGCGGTGCAGTGAGAAATATTGCTTGGTTTGATGATACGGTAATATCTGAAAATACGGCGCAAAACGATGTGTTTTTCCCGGATGGGCAGTGGGCAATAATGCATAGTGACAGCACAACAGTCGCTATAAAGGGCGGTAATAACGCCGAAATGCATAACCATAACGATGTAGGCTCGTATATGTATATCTGTAACGGTCATATTATTGCCGATGACTTGGGCGCTCCTGTATATGACGCCGATTATTTTGGCAAAAAAAGATATGAAAACTTAAATACAAGCTCAAGAGGGCATAATGTGCCTGTTGTAAACGGGTATTTTCAGCATGAGGGCAAGGAATTTTTTGCGGATAGATTTCAAGAAAACAAAAACGGCATAGAGGTATCATTTGCAAAGGCATATGATAAAAAATCCGAATTACAAAGCCTTGTAAGATATATGAATTTGGATAAAAAATCGGGAACGGTAACAATATCCGATGAATTTGAATTTAAAAATCTCCAAAATTCCGTTAAAGAGCGCATTGTAACAAAATATGCCGTAGCTGTTTTGGATAATACGGCGTATGTTAAGGATAGGGAAAAGGATATTGCAAAAATTGAATTTTTGTGTAATGGTGAAATTAGAATTATACAGGATAGCTATATCGCAAATAATACAGATAAAAAACAGAATGTAAATATTATTGAATTTAAAACAAATATGGATAATAGCGGAAATGTTAGCTATAAAATCATTGCGGTATGAGATTTTAAACGATCTGCGCCAAAGCTGACAATATATTTTGAGCGAGCAGATTTGGATGCAGAACGAATAAAACTCATCCGATGGCGTATGTGTATACTCCGAGAGATGAGTTTTGTTTGTAGTTTAAAAGTGTAAAAATAAAAAGAAATTCGCAAAAAAGCGAATTTCAACAAATAATAAAGTAAGTAAAACTATTACTTTTAAACGGTCTGCGCCAAAGCTGCCGCTCAAAAAAAAGAAAAACCCCAAAACTACCGTATAATAAAGATCGAGTTTCTACCTGCTAACGCAGGTGGGTCGCCGCCCAAAAGCTTTATATGTCCACTGGCAGTCCGTAAAGGAAAGGAGGCGTATACGCCACTTTTCGGAGCAGGCATCCCTTGTAAAATGTGTTGGTAAAAAAAAGATCTTGTCCACGAGTAATCTCAGGGTAATAATATGCGTTATTCAACTATCACTTTTCAGCCATAAAATATGTCTGAAAAGTTGCCACCACGATAGAATGAGTTTAAAACAACATCTGTCAGGGTAATATGCATATTTTTTAAATCACTTTTCAGCCATATAATGTCTGAAAAGTTGCCACCACGATAGATAAGAGTTAAAAACAACATCTATCAGGGTAATATGCGTTATTCAGTTTTTCTGTAATTATAATACCACATATTATGTGATATTACAATAGGAAAATGATTACAATTAGTTTTCAGTTATTACTTCTTCATCACGGCGACAGAACTCATCAAATGCGGCTTGCATTTCCTTTTCGTCGTCAATCATAACAAGCTCCATTGCATCGCCCTCGCCCTGCACCTTCATCATAAGTACCTCATCGTTTTCCATTTCCTCGGGAAGTACCTCTAAAAGTGCAAAATATGTTGCGTTGTTAAACTCAAAAACATCAATCGTTTCAAATTCAACCTCACATCCGTTTTCGTCCTCAAGAATAATTATATTATTTTCCATATGCTATCTCCTTATTTATTTCTTTAGCTTATTTTAATATAATGTTATATAAAAGTCAATCAATTTTTATTTTTATTTGACTGCATATAATTGATATCGCCACCCCATAAAGTGAAATTGTAATAACTCTTAAAACAGCCATTGCGGTTTTAAGAGCATTCTCACTAAAGTTTATTTGACATCATATATCCGTCTAAAATTATACATGCAGATACCGTATCCAAAACCGCTTTTCGTTTTTTGCCCGTTGTATTTGTGGCATTTAAAAATCGGGTTGCCGAAACGGTGGACAATCTTTCATCATAGAATACAATCTCGCCGTCATAAACAGTTTTAAGGTTATCTGCAAATTTATATGTTGCCTCTGCGCGAAAACCCTGTGTTCCGTCCATATTTTTCGGCAGACCTATAACTATTTTTTCGGGCTTATATTCGTCAATAATTTGCGAAAGCTCCGATAACAGCTTGTTTTTACCTGTGTTTTTTATGGTTTTAACACCCTGCGATGTTATTCCCAAAAGGTCTGATACAGCAACGCCGACTCTTGCATCTCCATAGTCAATTCCCAATATTCGCATACTTAAACCACCTCTTGCAAATATTATATATTAAACGGCGGAATATATCAAGAATATTCTTGACGAATTAAAAAAGAGAGAGTATAATTTTGAGTGTTGAAAAATCAGATTGTTGGGAAAGGCAAGGTTAACTATGTCTGAAAAGTTGTTATTTATATTCAACCCGCATTCGGGTAAAGCACAGATAGGCAATGAACTTGTTTCTATAATTGATATTTTTACAAAGGGCGGATACGATGTTGTTGCGCATCCTACGCAAGCGCCCAAAGATGCATATGAGAAAATAATAAGCAGTGGTGATGAGTATAAAACCATTGCGGTATCGGGCGGCGACGGAACATTGAGCGAGGCGGTAGAGGGGTATATGACGCTTGATAACCGTGAAAATATAAGGCTTGGTTATATCCCGTCGGGAAGTACAAATGATTTTGCTTCAAGTCTTGGTATACCCTCGGATATGGAGGAGGCCGCAAGAACGATTGTAAACGGAAAGACATTCCAATGCGATATAGGCAAGTTCAATGACAAGAAATTCAACTATGTAGCAGGCTTCGGCGCATTTACCGATGTTGCGTATGCCACACCGCAGGAGAGTAAGAATATGCTCGGGCATCTTGCATATATTATAGAAGGAGTGCAAAGGCTTCCAAATCTCCCAAGCTATGCAATGAAGGTTACATGTGATGAGAGAAAAATAACGGGCGAATTTATTTTAGGGCTTGTTATGAACTCTAACAGCATCGGCGGTATAAAGAGCGACAATATCCTGAATGCCGATCTTAGCGACGGCTTGTTTGAGCTTTTGCTTATAAAAACACCTGCAAATATTTTGGAGCTTCAACCGATTATCACGGGTATTTTAAAAGGCGATAAAGAGGGCGAGGGCTTCTGTATTTTAAAGGGCAGGGAGTTTACCTTTGAAACAGAGGATGATATACAGTGGACTCTTGACGGTGAATATGGCGGAAATTCAAAAGAGGTTTCTATATCCGTTCTTGAAAAGGCGGTAAATTTTATCGTATAAGTATTGACAATACAGCATATATGATGTAGAATGTATACAGTTTAATAATGTGTCTTCAGGGCAGGGTGAGAGTCCCTACCGGTGGTAAAGTCCACGACTTCTGATAAATTCAGAACTGATTGGGTGAAATTCCCAAACCGACGGTCATAGTCCGGATGAGAGAAGAAAACAGATATATGAATATGTTTTAGTCCTGAAAATTCAGATTTTCAGGACTTTTTTTCTTGATGATACATTGTAAAACCAAACTATATTTTAAGGAGGTTTTCATTATGGAAAACAAGAAAAGAATTAACTCAAGGTATTTGGCAAGCGGTGGAATTTTAGCCGCAATATCGGTAGTTTTAATGTTTGTTGAAACACCGCTACCCATGATGCCGAGCTTTTTAAAGCTTGATATTTCAAACATACCTGCACTTATCGGCGGATTTGCGTTTGGACCGTTGGTAGGAGTACTAATCGTACTTGTCAAGGATTTAATACATATGACAATTACCCAAACGGCATTTGTGGGTGAGCTTGCGGACTTTTTGGTAAGCGGAAGCTTTGTATTCTGTGCGTCATTGATATATTCGTATAAAAAATCGAGAAAACGCGCATTTATCGGTATGGGTTGCGGAATTTTGGCAATGGTAATTGTGGGCGCTGTGATGAACTATTATGTACTGTTACCGTTTTATGCAAAGGCATATATGCCGATGGAGCAGATAATTGAGCTTTGCTCACAGATAAACGGACTGATTGTAGATAAGCTTACATATGTTATTTACGGCGTAATACCGTTTAATATCATAAAAGGACTTGTAATTTCATTGATAACTGCCCTTACTTATAAGCATATTTCAAAAATTATTCATAAGTAATTGCCTTTTTTGATAAAATATTGTATAATGTGGGCGATGCTTATTTCGGAGGTACAAAATGGATAGTGTAGCACAGTCTTTAACACAGAGCTTATCGGCGGTCGGAGTGCCAAGCTGGTTGGTAGTAATGCTTATTTCTATGATACCGCTTTTGGAATTAAGGGGCAGTATATTGGTAGCGGGAATACTTCTAAAAATGAAATTTCTTGTTACTTATATATCGGCGGTTATAGGCAATATGATACCGATACCGTTTATATTGCTTTTTATCACTACAATATTTAATTGGATGAAAAAGATGCCGTTTGTAAACAAATTCCCCGATTGGTGCGAGAAAAAGGCACTAAAACATTCCGAGCAGATAGAAAAATACGGATATTTCGGACTGTATTTGTTTGTTGCCATTCCTCTGCCGGGAACAGGTGCATGGACGGGAAGCCTTTTGGCGGTATTGTTCGGGCTTGACTTTAAAAAGAGCCTGCTTTCAATCTTTTTGGGCGTTATGACGGCAGGGTGCGTTATGTCTGTAATTGCATTTGGAGTAAATGGCTTAATAAGCCTTTTTTGAGTAGGGCTGCTGCCTTTAGCGCAGAACACAGAAGGGTAAAATCAATATAAAACTTAAACATATGAAGAATTCCGCAATAAATTTCGGAATTCTTTTTTTATACACCCTTCCGTTACGAACAAAACTCACCACTCGGAGTATACACATACGCCGTCGGGTGAGTTTTGTCCGTTCTGCATCTAAATTCATTCAGCCCTTGAAAACTGTGTCAATTAGCACAACGGTTTAGCTCCTTTTGTATATACTATACAAAAATTGACAAAAAAATAACGGAATTTTTAATGGATAACGAAAGCTGTTTTGGAAAAAAATTCATTGCAAATAAAATGAAGTTTTGGTATAATGTACGATAGGTATAAATTTTTAAATATCTCAAACTATGTTGTATAAATGCATTGCAAAATGGATATATACGACACAATTTTTAGATAACGGAGGCTAAATGATGGGAACAGTTGATAAATTGACTGAGCTTCAATACCGCAGGTCAAAGATTGCCGCAGGCGGTGGCGAAGCGGCTATTAAGAAGCAGCATGATGCTAAAAAGCTGACCGCAAGAGAAAGAATTAACTTACTCCTTGACGCAGGAAGCTTTGTAGAGGTTGATGCTTTTGTAACTCACAGATGTACCGAGTTTGGTATGGATGCGAAAGAGGCACCGGGCGAGGGTGTTGTAACAGGTTACGGTACGGTTGACGGCAGACTTGTTTATGTGTATGCGCAGGACTTTACCGTAATGGGCGGATCCTTGGGTGAGATGCACGCAAAGAAGATTTGCAAAATTCTTGACATGGCAATGAAGATGGGCGCACCTGTAGTAGGTATGAACGATTCGGGCGGTGCAAGAATACAAGAGGGCGTTGACGCACTTGCAGGCTTTGGCGAGATATTCACAAGAAACACACACGCAAGCGGAGTAATTCCGCAGATATGTGCTATCATGGGTCCGTGTGCAGGCGGTGCGGTGTACTCACCTGCAATTATGGACTATATCTTTATGGTAGAGGACACATCGCAGATGTTTATTACAGGTCCGCAGGTAGTATCGTCTGTAACAGGCGAGCAGATAACTGCCGCAGAGCTTGGCGGTGCTATACCGCATACGGAAAAATCAGGCGTTGCGCACTTTAAGACACCTGATGATGAGAGCTGTATAGAAAAGATTAAGGAATTGCTTTCATATCTTCCGTCAAATAACTTAGAGGAGGCGCCGTATCAAGAGCCTACAGACGCAATTAACAGATTATCCGAGAAGCTTACAACTATCGTTCCCGACGAGCCTACAAAGGCTTATGATGTAAAGGAAGTAATCACGGAAATCGTTGATAACGGTAAGTTCTTTGAGGTACAGGAGGCATTTGCAAAGAATATCGTAGTCGGCTATGCAAGAATGAACGGCCAGACTGTAGGTATAGTTGCAAACCAGCCAAAGGTAATGTCGGGATCTTTGGATGTTGACTCATCAACAAAGGCTGCAAGATTTGTTCGTTTTTGCGATGCGTTCAATATCCCGATTGTGACATTAACAGATGTACCGGGCTATTTCCCGGGCGTGTCACAGGAGCATAACGGAATAATCCGTCACGGAGCAAAGTTACTCTATGCATATTGTGAGGCAACCGTTCCTAAGATCAATGTAATATTGAGAAAGGCATACGGCGGTGCATATATAGCAATGAGCTCAAAGCATGTAGGCGCAGATATTGTAATGGCATGGCCTACAGCCGAGGTTGCGGTAATGGGACCTGAGGGCGCTGCAAATATCATATTCAAGCATGATATTGCCGATAGTGCAGATCCTATGACAACAAGAGCAGAGAAGATACAGGAATACAGAAATAAATTCTCATCACCTTATGAAGCTGCAAAGCGCGGTTATATTGACGATGTAATCGAGCCTGACTCAACAAGACCGAGAATTATTGCGGCACTTGAGATGCTCTCATCAAAGCGTGAGTCAAGACCTGCCAAAAAGCATGGCAATATCCCGGTATAAAGAATAAGGAGGATATGCAAAATGTCAATTAGTGAAGCTTTAGCGCAGGGCGCCGAAACAGCCGTTGTCGGACTTGGTACGGTGTTTGCCGTACTTATAATACTTATGATAGTTCTCCATATAATGAAGGCGGTGTTCTATAAAGAGCCAAAGCCGGTGGAGACGCAAGTTGTAGAGCCGGAGCCTGTGGCAGAGGCAAAAACAGACGATATTGATGAGGGCGAGCTAATAGCCGTCTTAACAGCGGCGATTGCATCAAGCCTTAACACTTCAACATATAACTTGCAGATTAAGTCATACAGACGAGTTGGCAAAAAGCGCTCGGCATGGAACGGCGCAGGAATTCGTGAGACGATAGATAATAGATTTTAGGAGGAAAATTAAATGAGAAAGTTTAATATCACAGTAAACGGAAATACTTATGAGGTTGATGTAGAGGAAGTTGGCGGTGTTGCAACATCTGCACCTGTAGCAGCTCCTGTTGCGGCTGCACCTGTAGCGGCAGCCCCTGCTCCTGCACCGAAAGCAGCAGCACCGAAAGCTGCACCTGTAGCCGGTGCAACACAGGTAAAGGCTCCGATGCCGGGTACAATTGTTGCAATAAAGGTTAATGCAGGCGATGCAGTTAAAAAAGATACAGTCGTTGCAGTATTAGAGGCAATGAAGATGGAAAATGAAATTTATGCAGGTGTTGACGGAACTGTTGCAGGCGTATCTGCATCACAGGGCGATAGCGTAAACACAGGCGATGTACTCGTTTCTATAAACTAAGTTGAGGACTCAAAGTTAATAGAAAGGGGTAACATAAAAAGTGTTAGAAAGTATTATAAACTTTATGAATAATACAGGACTTGCGCAGATGCTCCGCCAAATGGGGGAGGCTATGCAGCAGGGTAACATCCTACAGGTTATCGGAACACCGTTAATGCTTGTGGTTGCCTGTGTCCTGTTATATTTAGCAATAGTAAAGAAATTCGAGCCGTTGTTACTGTTACCTATAGCGTTTGGTATGCTTCTTACAAACCTGCCTATGGAATTGGGTCAAAGACTTATGCATCCGCAGTTCTTCATTGATCCGCAGTATTTAATCGACGGTCACGACTTGGATATGCAGATGATTGCCTCAAAGGGCGGTCTTTTGGATATTCTGTATTTGGGCGTTAAGCTTGGAATTTATCCACCGCTTATCTTTATGGGTATCGGTTATATGACAGACTTCGGTCCGCTTATAGCAAACCCGAAGAGCCTTTTACTGGGTGCGGCGGCGCAGTTTGGTGTGTTTGCGGCATTCTTTATGGCGCTTATATTGGGTGCAATGGGCTTGGGCTTTGATGTTCGTGATGCGGCGGCAATTGGTATTATCGGCGGTGCAGACGGTCCTACGGCGATTTTCGTAACAAAGACCTTGGCACCTGCACTTTTACCTGCAATTGCAATTGCGGCATATTCGTATATGGCTCTTATTCCGGTTATTCAACCGCCGATTATGAAGGCTATGACAACAAAGAAGTCAAGAAGCGTGGTAATGAAACAGTTACGACCTGTTTCAAAGACGGAGAAGATTTTGTTCCCGATTATCGTTACAATAGTTGTAGGACTTATCGTTCCCGATGCAGTATCGCTTTTGGGTTGTTTAATGCTTGGTAACCTTGCAAAGGAATCGGGCGTTGTTGACAGAATTGGTAAGACTATGCAAAACGAGCTTATGAATATCGTAACAATATTCTTAGGTATCACCGTTGGTGCAACCGCTACAGCGGAGCAGTTTTTAACTCCGCAGACATTGGGCATAATAGCTCTTGGACTTATTGCGTTTGCATTTTCAACCTTTGGCGGCTTGCTTTTGGGAAATATCATGTACGCCGTAACAGGCGGAAAGGTAAATCCGCTTATCGGCTCGGCAGGTGTATCCGCCGTACCAATGGCGGCAAGAGTGTCACAGCAGGTAGGACAGAAAGAAAATCCGTCAAACTTTTTGTTGATGCACGCAATGGGCCCGAATGTTGCGGGAGTTATCGGCTCTGCGGTTGCCGCAGGCGTATTCCTTGCAATGTTTAAATAATATAGGAAATACTCATATTTTAGAGATAAGGAGAGTGACAAATAAATGGCAAAAGTAGGAATTACAGAAACAGTCTTAAGAGATGCTCATCAGTCACTTATCGCTACAAGAATGACAACCGAACAAATTCTTCCTATCGTTGAGAAGCTTGATAAAATTGGTTATCATTCACTTGAAGCATGGGGCGGAGCAACTTTTGACTCGTGTTTGAGATTTTTAAATGAAGACCCGTGGGATAGACTCAGAAAAATTAAGGAGAAGGCAAAGAACACACCTATCCAAATGCTTTTCCGTGGTCAGAATATCTTAGGTTACAGACACTACGCAGATGATGTTGTTGAATACTTTGTACAGAAATCAATTGCAAACGGCGTTGATATTTTAAGAATATTTGACGCCTTAAACGATGTTCGTAACCTTGAATGTGCAATCAATGCTTGTAAAAAGGAGGGCGGACACCTCCAGGCAACCGTTTGCTACACATTATCAGACTACCATACAAACGATAAGTTTGTAGAGCTTGCAAAACAGCTTGAAGATATGGGTGCAGATTCAATCTGTATCAAGGATATGTCGGGACTTTTGCTCCCGTATACCGCATATGACCTTGTTTCAAAAATGAAGCAGGCGGTAAAAGTACCTATCCAGCTCCATACACATTATACATCGGGCGTTGCGTCAATGACATATCTAAAGGCAATTGAGGCAGGCGTAGATGTTATCGACTGTGCAATTTCGCCAATGGCTATGGGTACCTCCCAGCCACCGACAGAACCGATGGTTGCGGCATTAAAGGGAACGGAGTACGATACAGGTCTTGACCTTGATAAATTAACAGAGATTACCGAATACTTTGCACCGTTAAGACAGAAATACCTTGAATCGGGACTTATGAATACAAAGGTATTGGGCGTTGATATAAATACATTGAAGTATCAGGTACCGGGCGGTATGCTTTCAAATATGGTATCGCAGTTAAAGAATATGGGACAGGAGGATAAGTTTGCCGAGGTATTAAAGGAAGTACCGAGAGTTCGTGCAGACTTGGGCTATCCTCCGCTTGTAACACCGTCATCACAGATTGTCGGTACACAGGCAGTTATGAATGTCATAACAGGCGAGAGATATAAGATGATACCTAACGAAACAAAGGGTATTGTAAGAGGCGAGTACGGCAGAACTCCTGCACCGATTTCAGACGAGATTGTAAAGAAAGTAATCGGCGACGAGGAAAGAATTACTTGCCGTTACGCAGATACTCTTGCTCCTGAGCTTGATAAGCTTAGGAAAGAATGCGCAGAGTGGATTGAGCAGGAGGAGGATGTATTATCATACGCCCTGTTCGGTCAGGTTGCAGTTAAGTTCTTTGAGTATAGACGCGCACAAAAATATAAAATTGACGCAGGTCTTTTAGACGAGGAAAATAAGGTATACCCTGTTTGATTTGTAAAAATGGCATTTGTATTGTTGGGGTAGCAAGTGCCGTTATATACAAAAGAGCGGATCGTTGTCCGCTCTTTTTGTATGCCTGAAACAGTTAAATTTTGGTTTAGCGGGGTAATTTTGATTAAATGAATAATGAATGATGAATAATGAATAATTATGGTGGAAAAATCTCCGATTTTTCTATAATATGGCGGTTGGGGGTAAATTTTGATTTAGCATACCGTTTTGATTACGGTAAATTGGTGTGGTCGTAGGGGCAGGTCTCCGTGCCTGCCCGTATCCCCGATAATGCATACTGGGAACGGGAGGGCATGGAAACCCTCCCCTACAAATCGTGATCCCCATTTACACATATAAACCAAAATTTATATTAAAATCCGATAAAATATTGCATATAAAAGGGACTGTATACATTTTTATGCAACAGCCCCAAATTTTACATTATTCCGTAATATAAATTCTTGTTCTGAACGGTATCGTGTTTGCGATAAGGTTAATATCCGACGGGTGCATTCTTACACAGCCGTGTGAAATCTGAACGCCGACTCTGCCGTCATATTCACCGCCTCCGTAATAGAGCAGTGTCGAGTGCAGGGCATAGCCGTTATAAAAACGCAAAACAGGTCCTACATAGTATGTGCCGTAATCCCACTGCGTTCTCTCGATATACTCAAATGAGCCTGTAACGGTAGGCGTCCCCGGTGCGCCTATGGCGCAGGGCGCGGTATGAATAAGCTTCCATTTATTCTTTGAGCCTTGATAAAGGCGTACCTTATACTCCGATTTTGAAACCCAAACCATATAATTTGTACGGCTTGATATGTTCCACTTATTTACGGGGTTTTTAGCCATATAGTCCCTGACCTTTTTACTCTCGCCGATAATAACATCAATATGGTCGCCGTAGTCCTCGGACTTTATAGACGCATCAAATGCTTCTGCGAGGTATCTTGCAGGTATGTATGTCGAGTTTTGAATATAGCAGGGCGCAACATCAAGGTATAAATCCTTGCCAAAGAATGTGGCGTATTTTGTGCCGAGATTAAATATTATCTCATCATCTCCGACCGAGCACACAACACTGTCGTATTTGGGATTATAGAAAACATCAATACCCATTGCGTCAGCTACCTGACGGACAGGTATTAAAGTTCTGTCGTTTACAATTCTTGCCCTTGGCTTTAGTGTGAGCTGTTCGCCCTCAACATATACAACAACCTCTTTTTCCCAGTTAGGTACGGCGTTAAAATTAAATTTATTTCCTGCCACAAACTCGCCTTTTGAGTTGTTGTAGTAGTTGGTAGTAATATTAAAGCTCTCGCCGGGCTTTATTTTACTGTCATAGTATGAAAGAGTTTCGGCACCCTCAACAAGCTTAACGGTAAATGTGTCGCCTAAGCGGTAGTCGGGCACATCGAAGTGCAAATCAACCGTTTTTGTTACACCGCCGACCCATTCACGCTCCGTTCCGACAAGGTTGTTGTCCTTATCATAAACCTCAAGCTTTATAAACGAGTCCCTTACATACTTTCTGTATGCCATAACTATATGGAAATCGAGTGTGTCTGATATGTACTTATCCGCAGGGGTGACAGTAGGTGACGGGGCAGGGGATGGAGTATTATCCTCTGTTTCCTCTGTCAAAATATCCTCGGGACTGTCCGAATTTTCCGCAGCATCAGGAGTTGCCTGTGCAATTTCGGTAACGCCCTCCGTGCTTTTTGCATCGGGTGAAGCGGACGGTGTGGGTGAAGTTAGCGGCTGGGCGCCTGCAAAAGTTGAGCTAAGACATAATGCTGTTAAAATACTGGCTGACAAAAGCTGTTTTAATGTTTTCATACTAAAAAATCCCCCGTATTATTATCTCTTTAGATAATAATACCATATGGGGAATTTAAAGTCAATCAAGTTAATCCTTTTCTCTTATGTATATTCGTTCCGTGCCTGTGCAAAGCCCTGTTTCATCGTCAACAGTGAAAATACAGGCGCAAAACTGACCCTTGCCCTTTGCAACAAGCGACTTATTGGGCGTTCCGTTTACAAATCTTTCTATTATATTATCCTTGTCAATACCAAGCACCGATATTATAGGTCCTGTCATTCCAAGGTCGCTTATATAGCCTGTACCCTTTGGCAAAACCGTATCATCGGCAGTCTGCACATGGGTGTGCGTTCCGAACACCGCGCTTACCAAACCGTCAAAATAATAACCCAAAGCCTCTTTTTCAGAAGTTGCCTCGGCATGGAAATCTACAAATATTATATTTGTGGTTTTTCTTAGCTCCTCAATCTTGTTCATTCCCATAACAAACGGCGAATCGGCAGGCATATGCATAAAAGTTCTGCCGATAAGGTTAATAACGCCTACTTTTTTTCCGTTTTTTGCGGTGAAAATGCTTGCGCCCTCGCCCGGGACCACACCGCTGTAATTTAATGGGCGCACAATGCTTGCGCCGTTTTCCATCATTTGTGAAATTTGCCTGAAATGCCCCCAGGTGTGGTTTCCCATTGTAACAACATCAACGCCTGCGTTCATAAGCTCGTCATATTCATTTTGCCCCATACCGTTTCCGTGCGCGGCGTTTTCTCCGTTTGCGATTATAAAATCAATGCTGTATTTGTACTGTATATCCTCAATATAGCGAAATAGCATATCCCGACCAACACGGCTTACCACATCGCCTATACATAAAACCTTCATAAAAATTGCCTTTCTATACAATATTATATATAGTTTAGCAAAAAAAAGCGTATATGTCAAATCACGCCCATAAAATGAACAAATTTAAACATTTGTGAACAATTTTTAAACAGTTTAAAATCTACTTGACAATAGTGGGTAAAGGTGGTAAATTATACTTGTTAGCACTCAAGGGTGTTGAGTGCTAACAAAATAAGGAGTTGATTATAGATGGATTTAAGTGACAGAAAGAGAAAAATCCTTCAAGCAGTAATTGACGAGTATATAGGCACAGCAGAGCCTGTCGGATCGCGTGCGATATCAAAGCGTGATAATTTGAATTTATCAAGCGCCACGATAAGAAACGAGATGGCAGATCTTGAGGATATGGGTTATCTTATCCAGCCGCACACATCGGCAGGGCGTATTCCCTCGGACGAGGGGTATAGGTTTTATGTAAATTCGCTTATGGAGCGGTATCAGGTGGGAATGGAAGCGATAATTGAGCTTCAAAAAGCGTTTCAGATGCGAATAACAAGGCTTGACCAAATCATAAAATATGCGGGAAGCATTGCATCGTCTTTAACCGACTATGCAACCATTATAACCGCACCGCAAAGAGGCGAGTCAATGCTCCGTAAGGTTGATTTAGTGCCTATCTCCAATGAAAAGACGACGGTTGTTGTCGTAACGGAAACGGTTAGGTCGCATGTCATAAATATGGCATTATCAGATGATGAATGTAATATATTGGCAACTGCGCTTAATAAATATCTTAAAGGTCTTACATCAAAGGATGTAACGATTGATAAGATGCGAGAGGTAAGCGATAGGATAAAGGAGCGTACCAAGCTTGATGAAGAGGTTTTGGCAAGGGTATTGAAGTTTGTATTTGAAACGATAACCGATGATGATACCGAGATTTATGTTTCAAATATGCAGTCAATACTAAAATACCCCGAATACCGTGATGTCAATAAGGCAGGCAAGATGTTCTCGTTCCTGGAGAACAAGGACAATTTAAGACGGCTTATAATGTCGGATAACGGCGAGGGTATTCATGCAAAGATCGGCTCTGAAAATGAGGACGAAATACTAAAGGATTGTTCTTTGGTAACGGTTGATTATTCGCTGGGTGATAACCGAGGCGGAAAGATAAGCGTTATAGGACCCAAGCGCATGAACTATTCAAAGGTATTTGCAAGCCTTGATACAATATCGGGCGAGATAGATAAAATTTTAAGGTATTACACCAATAACGGGTAGGTGAATAACTGAAAAACCGAAGGTTTTTCTTCAAAAATTATTCATTATTCATTATTCACTATTCATTTCATAAGCATAGGAAAGGACTGAAAATACAGAAAACATGAGCAAAAAAGAAAAGGAAGAAAAGGTTAGTGAGGAGGTTTTGGAGGAGGTAGAAAATACTCCTGCCGAAGAAGCCCCCGAAGAACCAAACATTGAAGAAGAGTTAAACGCAAAGCTAAAGGAGGCAAACGATAAATATATGCGTTTGTATGCCGAATTTGACAATTATAAAAAGCGTACTCAAAAAGAGAAAGAACAGCGTTATGCCGATGCCGTAATTGATGTTGCGGCAAAGATTTTACCCATAGGCGACAATTTAGAGCGCGCCTTGCAAACCGAGGTAACATCTGAGGATGCCCTTAAATTAAAAGAGGGTATCGACATGGTATTAAAGCAGTTTAACGATGCCCTGTCAGATATCGGTGTAACCCCGATTTTAGCAGAGGGCGAGCAATTTGACCCCGTATTCCACAATGCCGTTATGCACATTGAGGACGAGACAATTGACGATAACACCGTCGTTGAAGACCTTATGCGTGGTTATAAATACAAAGACAACAGGGTAGTTAGACACAGTATGGTAAAAGTTGCAAACTGATTTATCCTCGCAAAGGTGAGCAAAAAACAGTAAGAAACAGCAAAATGTAATGTAGGGGAGGGGCTTGCTCCTCCTGAATAAATAAAATTATACAAATAAGCCAATAACAAACAATAATGGAGGTAATATATTATGGCAAAGATTATAGGAATTGACTTAGGTACAACAAATTCATGTGTATCAGTTATGGAGGGCGGCAGCCCACAGGTTATTACAAACAGCGAGGGTTCAAGAACAACTCCGTCTGTTGTAGCGTTCTTAAAGGACGGCGAGAGAATTGTAGGTCAGGTTGCAAAGCGTCAGGCTGTAACAAATGCAGACCGTACAATTATGTCTATAAAGCGTAAGATGGGAACAGCCGAAAAGGTAACGGTTGACGGAAAGGCATACACACCGCAGGAGATCTCGGCAATGATTTTGGCAAAGTTAAAATCAGATGCAGAGAGCTACTTGGGCGAAACAGTGTCGCAGGCAGTTATCACCGTTCCTGCATACTTTAACGACTCACAGCGTCAGGCAACAAAGGACGCAGGTAAGATTGCAGGTCTTGAGGTACTCCGTATCATAAACGAGCCTACAGCCGCAGCCCTGGCATACGGCGTAGGTCAGAAGGACCAGACAATTATGGTTTACGACCTTGGCGGCGGTACATTCGATGTATCAATCTTAGAGATTGCAGACGGCGTATTTGAAGTATTGTCAACAAACGGCGATACACACCTTGGCGGTGATGACTTTGACCAGAGAATTATTGACTATCTTGTATCAGAGTTCAAAAAGACCGAGGGTGTTGACTTATCGGGCGATAAGATGGCTATGCAGAGATTAAAGGAAGCTGCAGAGAAGTCAAAGATTGAGTTATCATCAACATCAACATCAAATATCAATCTTCCGTTCATAACAGCCGATGCAACAGGTCCAAAGCATATGGATATAACATTAACAAAGGCAAAGTTTGACGAATTAACGGCAGATTTGGTACAAAAGACATTGGTATGTATCAATAACGCAATGCGTGATGCATCAGTTTCGGCATCCGACATTGACGAGGTGCTTTTAGTCGGCGGTTCATCAAGAATACCTGCTGTTCAGGAAGCGGTTAAAAAGGAAATGGGCAAAGAGCCTAACAAGGGCATTAACCCTGATGAGTGCGTAGCAGTAGGCGCTGCAATCCAGGGCGGTGTATTAAATCAGGACGAGGGCGCAGGCGATATCCTCTTGCTTGATGTAACACCATTGTCTTTGGGTATTGAAACAATGGGCGGAGTATTTACAAAGCTTATTGAGAGAAATACAACAATCCCGACATCAAAATCACAGATTTTCTCAACTGCCGCAGACGGTCAGACATCTGTTGAGGTACATGTACTTCAGGGCGAGAGAGAAATGGCACAGTATAACAAGACCTTGGGACGCTTTAACTTAACAGGTATAGCTCCTGCTCCGAGAGGTGTGCCACAGATCGAGGTAACATTTGATATTGATGCAAACGGTATCGTAAATGTTCGTGCAAAGGACTTAGGTACAGGCAATGAGCAAAAGATTACAATTACCGCATCAACCAACCTTTCAGACGATGATATCGACCGCGCAGTAAAAGAGGCTGAAAAGTACGCCGAAGAGGATAAGAAGCGTAAGGAAGAGGTTGAAACAAGAAATAATGCCGAGTCTATGGTATATCAGTGTGAAAAGACACTAAAGGATCTTGAGGGTAAGATTGACGACGCACAAAAGAGTGCGGTTGAAGCAGAGATTGCAAATGTTAAGAAAGCTCTTGAAGGTACGGACACCGCGGCTATAAAGACAGCATCGGATGCCCTGCAGCAAAAGTTCTTTGAGATTTCTCAAAAGCTCTATGAGCAGGCAAATCCGCAGGGCGGCCAGGGCTTTGACCCAAATCAGGCGCAGGGCGCACAGGGCGGTCCTCAGGATAATGTGTATGAGGCAGATTACCGCGAGGTAGATAACGATAATAATAACTAAGCAATTTTAAATTTTGGTTTATATGGGTGAATGGGTATCACAATTTGTAGGGGAGGGTTTCCATGCCCTCCCGTTCCCGGTATGCATTATCGGGGATACGGGCAGGCACGGAGACCTGCCCCTACGACCACACCAATTTACCGTAATC
>JAFSXU010000027.1 GCA_017443895.1 Clostridia bacterium | reverse complement strand
CAGTAAGACGAATATAGCGCTGTATTTGGTTACGGCTATCAGGAGCATTTTCTGCAATAATCTCTACGCTTTTTTTGTTTGCCGACTTGTGACCAATTTGGTCACAAGTTAAATCAGTCCTTGCACCCCTATGTTTCATTGCCTCCATCTTCAGCTGATAAGCAAAAGCCTTCTCACTTGGCAATATGTATTCACGCTGCAGATTACTGTCCACAAGCAGAATGGCCGCCATATCATCGTCAAGATCCCGCACTATGACCGGCACAGTCTTTCTTCCGGCAAGCTCAGATGCCTTTGCCCGTCTGTGACCGGACAGTATCTCATAGCCGCCGTCTTTATGCGGTCTTACTACAAGAGGTGTCAGTACCCCACCTTCCTTTACACTCTCTACAAGCTCGTCCATGCTCTCGTCCATGCGCACCTTGAACGGTTGAGCTTCAAACGGCTTTAATTCTGACAGCGAAATATGCTGTATCTGATCGCCGTTATTTTGTTTGTTTCCATAGTATTTTTCACTGTTGTTCATATGTTCCTCCTTTGTGCATATGGCTGTTTACCATATTCGTCAGTTTAAGATTTGATGTCAGTGGCATGTTATACAGAGATGTGATAACATATGATTTAGTGTTATGTATTGTGCTATACTGCTTTTCAAACTCAAGCAGAAACACCTCTATCTGTTCGGCAGTTACCTTCCTGAACTTGTGTATAACAGTTTCACAGTCTATATATTCTCCCTCAATCTTATATTTTGCCCTGTACACTGTCATTACATCAGCCATTATCTCCACTACCTCATCTACAAGCTTCTTATCATGGTTGCATATCAGATAATCATATTCTATCTGGTCCTTGATATCAGCCACTGTTTTGTTATATACATCTATCCATCTATCTTTAGCCGAGCTACTCGATGCGCTTTCCTCAGCTTCAGCTTTGCCTTGATTGATAGATGGATATTTTATATCCTCAGTATTTAATTCTTTAGTATTTGATATATTAGTATTTAATTGCATTGGATTTTCCAATACTGGTTCTTCCTCTATTGGTTTATCCAACATTGGATTTTCCAATATAGGTTCAACCTGCGTAGGCGTTGCCTTTTTCTTCTGACTTTTGCTCTTCTTTGTTCGCGCTTCTGATGTTGTATCTGCGTGACTCACTTCTTTAAGCGGAACCTCATAAATGATATACTCGTTATCTGTAAAATGTCCCTTTTCATTACGAATCCTTCTTGTTTCAAGGTATCCCTCTGCTTCAAGCTCACTCAAGCCTGTTCTTATAGCATCAACACCCTCTAAGCTAATCCTTGATAAGCCATCCATTGAGAAATCCCACTCCTCCGGCAGACTCAGCATTAACGACATCAGTCCCTTCGCTTTCAATGATAATGCCTTATTCTTTAAATGATGATTTGACATAACTGTATAATCCCGTGTTTTTTCTATTCTGAAAACTGACATTTTAAATTTCTCCTTTCAATTTCGGCAATAAAAAAAGACCAAATATTCGTTTATCTTAACAAATATTTGGTCCTTAGATCCCTATATTCAGTTTTATAATCACTATCGTTCGTTAAAGAGCATCAGAACTTAAATTCCGGAAAAATCCTTATTAGCATTCCGTATTCAACATCCCATGAACCTATGTCACATACAGTGATTGGTGTTATGCCATGCTCCTCAAGTATTTTGCGTATAGCTTTGAAATCTTCATCATTAAACTCAGCCTCATCACTCAATGGTGTATCTGAATCACTACGGCGTTCTTCGCCAATCTTATCAATAGCATATTGAACGACCTCATAGAACAATGTGCCCGGCTCATTTGGCTGCTCACCTTGCCGCTGTGCACATACATCCATATATAGTGATTCCCAACCATCCTCCGGCACAGTATCGGTTATGAGAACCTTCTCGCCGTATTCCCAATGTACAATGAGAGCATATAATTGTATGTCATCAAGACTTGTATATGCAACAACACGATCCTTTAGAGAAAGCGGTGGTTTAAGTATAACAGGAACAACTCTGAAGCTCATATCCTCCTTCCTAAGTAGTGAAATGAAATCATGCGTTAAATAGATCATAAAAATTGTTTTATCAAAATGTGTAAAGATTTTCATTGTCGAATTTCCTCCCTTCGTTTTTTCGACACACGATATTTTTTTCGACAAATGATATTTTTGTCGAATTGTTCGCATAGAAAAAACGACCAACTACTCATTTTGCTATGAGTTTTTGGCCGTTATGGTTTGATTTTAAACTTTTTAACAGGAATATATCAACCTTGCATATGAACCTTGAAACCTGTTTTTAGTTTACAATCAAATGGTGGAATTTGAGTAGAAACTCTGAAATATCCGATAGATACAGTCAACGCTCGCCCACGAAAAAAGCTGATAAACCGCATGGTTATCAGCTTTTTGTGGCGCTCCCAACTGGGCTCGAACCAGTGACCCTCTGATTAACAGTCAGATGCTCAGCCAACTGAGCTATGGAAGCATTTGGCATTTTTCTCAATAATATTGCTTTGATTTGGCTCTCATTTTTATGCTCAATTTTTAGTGTAACTCATAACAGTTGCCCTACCTGCTGAGCTATGGAAGCATTTGGCATTTTACTCGAATATATTGCTTTAATTTGGCTCTCATTTTTACGCTCAATTATTTAGTGTAACTCATAACAGTTGCCCTGCCAACTGAGCTATGGAAGCGTTTGTTTTTAAATATAAAAGAAATCCGGCAGCGATCTGCTCTCCCGGGAGGTCGCCCTCCAAGTACCATCGACGCGATTGAGCTTAACTTCTGTGTTCGGTATGGGAACAGGTGGTGCCTCAATGCTATAGCCACCGGATTCTTTATGAGGTTAATTTTGAGATAAAATCGTTCATGTCGTGCGTGCACATGAGCGCCGTGTACTCCCTGTACATAAGCGATTGTGCCCGTGCGAGATGGGCGATTTTAGCCAAAATTTTCAGTAGTTTTGCTTCGCAAAACCCGCGCTACGCGCGTCCCGACTTCTTTCGGGTACTTGTGCCCTCAAAACTAAACAATGCTCTTCGATGTTTTCTTTGTTCTCTAATTCTCGTCTTGTTTTTTGCGCTTCGCGCTTTGTTTCGCGTCAAATCTTCGATTTGCCACGTTGCGCTGTTTGACTACGTCAAACGCTCTAGAACAAGCCCTCGGGCTATTAGTACCATTCAGCTTCATACATTACTGCACTTCCACCTATGGCCTATCTATCCGGTAGTCTCCCGGTGCCCTTACTCCTTTCGTTTGGGAAATCTTGTCTTAGAGGGGGCTTCACGCTTAGATGCTTTCAGCGTTTATCCCGTCCGCACTTGGCTACCCTGCTATGCTCTTGGCAGAACAACAGGTGCACCAGCGGTGCGTCCATCCCGGTCCTCTCGT
>JAFSXU010000026.1 GCA_017443895.1 Clostridia bacterium | reverse complement strand
GCAGTTTCCCACTTGGAAACAGTCTTGTCGGACACATTAAGTATTCCGGCAAGCTGTGCCTGGGTTAAGTTGTTCTTTTCTCGCAGTTCTTTTATCACCGCTCCTGTTACATATTGATTCATTGTCAATATCACCTCCGGATTACATTATAACCCAAAGCAACTGTAATTGGTACCTACGCAAAGTAGAGAAGCGTTAAATGCGCTTTTCCTTTTTATTCCCAGAACAGCCCACCTCATAAACGGTATTCTTGACATTATTTCTCCCAGAATAAGTCCTCCCGCAAAACCGCAAATTAAAACTATGAAATAAATCAGTATCGGCGGCAACGATGTGTATTTTGTCAGGAAATATGCGCTTACGGAAAGCGGAAGATAGCGAAAAACATATAAGCCGTAGCTGCGCTTTGTCATAAATTCCGAAAGCCTTGTTTTGTGGTTGTACCATTTATACGCGCTTCCCAAAATGGCAAGACAGGCGCTCCTGGCGTATAGAATTGCGGGGATAAACTCCAAATTCCGATTTACCGTATGCAAGCAATAACAAATTTCATAGTACATCCATACGCTTAGCCACTTGTTCCGGCGTCATACCGCTTTCCAGAAAACGCCTGCACACCATTTTTATATTTTCTCCGACCTCGACAATATGCTTGTCCGGGTCATAGAAGCGCACAACACGCTGTCCCCATGAGTGTTCTGCAACAGGGTGTACATATTCAACATCGCATTCCTTCAGCTTATCAATAAACTTATCAAAATCATCTTCCTCAAAGTAGATTTCAAAACTGTTGCCGCCGAAAGAAATATCACTTGCTCCGATAAATTCTTTGTATGTTTCGGCTGTTTGCAATACCAATCCGCCGGTCAGTGTTTTATTAGCTCCGAAATCCATAATTACATGAAGTCCGAGAACCTTTTTGTAAAACTCAACAGATTTATCTATATCCGTTACTATCAGCATTGGATTTTTAAATTTCATTTTTGCTTTCCTTTCCTCGTGTAATTTCGATTTATTTCCCTATTCCGTTTCTGATATAATGCCCCTCCTGCACTGCCGCAAATGTAGCTACCGCGCATACAACCGGCGCGCTGACTTTTAAATCAACAAATCCCAGCGTCATCGGCAGAACAAATAATAAAGCGCCCGTAGCCTTATTCATAACAGTATGCACCGTCACAAATTTTTTTCGTATCACTAAACCGGACACAATATTGATTACCTTGATCAGCGCAATAACAGCAATCCATATATAAACCCACAGCTCAAGATCAAGTATCGGAACAAGTTTTATAAGGCATACTGCTGTAAATACAAAATCGGCAGCCGTATCCAGCTTAGCGCCAAACTCGCTCACGGTATTGGTTTTTCGTGCAACTGCGCCGTCAATCATATCCGTAAGTCCCGCTGAAACATAAAACGCGTAGAACACGGGAGATAGCGCAGGGCAGAAAATCAGTGCAATGCTACAAACTATTCTTATGCTTGTTATAATATTTGCCATTTTACTTCTTTTTCTTCAAAGTAGGTAACTCATCATACATCGCTTCTAAGAGTTCCCTCAAAAATTCCCTGTT
>JAFSXU010000025.1 GCA_017443895.1 Clostridia bacterium | reverse complement strand
TTTTTTGCCAAGACTGACGTAATTGATATAATTCATTGCAGCACCTCCCATATTCATTTTATTATAATATGACCGTTTATAACACAATATATAAGACGGAAAACTTGACAAATAGACGAAAGGTGGTATAATATTATTAAATAAATAAGCTGCACTAAACAAAAGAAGGGAGAGATTTAAAAATGGCTGAAACAAGAGTTTTCAAACTATTAAACGGTGTTACGGTTGAAATGCTCGGTGAAGCGGTAGAGTGTTTCCTGCGTGACCAAAAGGGTATGATAACGCAGGCAGGACAGACAACAGAGGGCTATTTGGTTCAGGGAAAACAAGAAGCTGATATATGGAAAAAGTTTTCGGGAACAGATCAAGCAATTACTGTTCAGATGTTTAAGGCAGGAGATATTTTAAATGTTACCTGTGGTTTTGGCAAATGGTCTGATAAGATAGGAGCCGGATTTGTAGGTACATTTGTAGCGTTTGCCCCTCTTGCGATTACTGCGGCAATAGGAGCATACAGACAGAAAAAGCTGCCGAGTGAAATTTTTGACTATATGGAGAAATTTATATTGAGCGGCGGACAAAGCGCTTCTGTCGGACTGTCGGGAGGAAAAATGATTTCTGATAATGAGGTTGTATGTCCAAATTGTAAAACATCAAATCCAAAAGGGCAAAAATTTTGCAATAACTGCGGTTCAAAACTAATGAAGCAATGCCCTAACTGCGGAGCGAATATTGCAGACGGTATAAAGTTCTGCCCAGAATGTGGTGCGTCAACATTTGTCGAGCATAATTGCCCCAACTGCGGTACGGAATATAAGGAAGGACAGAAATTTTGCCTTGAATGCGGACAATCATTATTACAATTAGAAGGAGAGAACTTATCATGAAAAAGCTGCTATCAATTATTTTAACCTGTGTATTAACACTAAGCACTATGGTTATTCCTGCATCGGCGGACGAGATATATTATCCCTGCTATGTGGGAACGTGGACAAATACCGATTCGGGCAATCCCATAAAATTAGAAATTTACTCTGTGAGTGGGAACAGCATGGATTTTTACTTCCAGTATGGACAATTTGCCGTAAATATTTATAATGCCTCAGTAAGCGGAACAAAGGTTTATGGTAAATATCATGAAGTATGGGATGACGGTGTAAATTGGGATAATTATGTTATTGATGGAACAATAACTCTTGACCTTGGCGATAGTTGCATATGGCTTTATTGGCATCCGTATGAAAACGGCCGTGACGGTGGGGTAAGGAGCTATCAAATGACGAATGGCGGCTTTCAATATAAAACCGTTAAATCAGATACAATAAAAATCGTTGTAAATGGACAGCAGTTGACGCCTGAGCAGGAGCCAATTATAGTCAACAACAGAGTAATGGTGCCGATAAGAGCAATAAGCGAGAGCTTGGGCGCTGATGTGAGCTGGGAGGATGTAAGAAAAATAGGCAGAGTTGTTGGTATAACAAAGGGTAGCCGGTATATTGGATTTTGTGTTGATGATACCGGATATAAGATAGAGTATAGTCCGAATTATATGATGATACGAAACGGTGACAGCGAGGGAGAATTTACTGCATTGGACGCACCTGTTATGATATACAACGACTACACCCTCGTTCCTGTCCGTGCGGTATCGGAAGCGTTTGACGCAAACGTATCGTGGGACGGTGACACAAAAACGGTTAATATATCCGAATAAATTTAAAACGGTTCCTTGCGGAACCGTTTTTTTTAGTATATAACCTTCACTTCAAATTCGCTTTTAAAATCCTTTGCAATCCCATCGGTGACGTACACCTTATCATCATCGGTCATAAGCACCATATCGAAATCTTTACCGCCGCGCCAAAGCTCGGCGGCTTTTTCGAGACCCATAACATACACGGCGGTGGAAAGACCGTCGGCGCGGGTGGAGTCGGGAGTTATGATTGTGACCGACTTTAAGCCGCTGTGTGCGATTGTGCCTGTTTTGGGGTCTATGATGTGGTGGTACACTGTGCCGTCCCTTTCAAAGAACCGCTGGTAGCCGCCGGACGTTATGACCGCCGTATCAGATGCGGAAAGC
>JAFSXU010000024.1 GCA_017443895.1 Clostridia bacterium | reverse complement strand
GACGGTGCAAAGTATACATACAGCAAAACCGAAATGGCAACTCGGGCTCAGGTTAAAAACGGATGGGGCTTGTGGCCGAAAAACACAAATATGAAGAAATTTGTAGCGCTGGGACCTATCGACATTGACGATTTTTCAATAACCCATACTCTTAAAGCTACACAGCTTACCTTTGTTTCTGCAAACGGTGCGGAGAGCAATGTGTGCAGTATCTTTACTCCTAAAGCAAAGGTAACGTTTGATACGGCGGTAGCTGCGATCCCTGCAAACGCGGTGACTATGGACGGTGTGGATTGCTCGGGCGGAGTCCTTTCGGGCGATGGAATGAGTTATACCTTTGATATACCTAATACTTTGATTTCGGGAACGGCTCACACTGTAGCTGTAAACACTTCAAAGATTGCAGGAGTATCTGTCGGAAATGGCGAGGAATTTGCTTTAACCGTAGCGGCGACTGACGTTAACTCAGCGATTTATACCCAGGATTTTGAAGACGCCTTGACGGTGTATAATTATAACAGCGGTAACGTTACTACCAATGCCAACGTCTTTGAACGACTCGTTGAAGGCTCAAATGGCTACGGACATTTTTATAAAAATATGGCAGATTGGTACAAAATAGGTTTTCCGGTAAATGAAGACGGCGTAACAGAGGGAAAACTGAATGTAAGCTTCAAATTCAGACCGTTTTACCTATCAAATACCGATGCGACTCGGGTCACCTTTGTGGGATTGGGAGATAAAAACAAAGGAAACACGGGTTGCCTTGTATTGTTGGGAATAAGCACAGGTGCAAACTTTGGCAGAATGGGTGTGCTGGAAAGTAATGGAACATCTAATTCTATGAAGGCAGCTGACGGTACAAATGCCGTACTGACAAGTGCGGATGCCAAAAATTGGTTTACATATAATGCTGTTATTGATTTAGATACACATTCACTTGATGTGGAGGTTGTCAGAGAGGCAGACGGTGCAAAGTATACCTATAGCAGAATCGGAATGAGCAAGCGAACAACAGGGTGGGGCATATGGCCGTTGACTACAAAAATGCAGACATTTGTGGCAATGGGACCTATCGACATTGACGATCTTTCAATAACATACGACACCGATCCTGCGGTTATTGCTGACGGGAACGGTGTTAAAGCAAGCGCTATCGCAAAGACAACGGGCGATAACATACTGGTAATTGCACAGTATGACAATGAAGGCAGATTTGTGAATGCAACCGTATCGAGTGTAAACCTTGAAAACGGGCAGAGTACGGTTTTAAAAGCAGAGGCTGACTGGGATAGCGGTGCGACAGTAGCCAGGGCGTTTATCTGGGATAATCTGGAGAATTGTAAACCTCTTGGCACAGTGAAGCTTGCAAGCAAGCCTTGAAGCACAACCACAAGGCGAGTAATCAAAATCGGCTTATAAACATAATATCCTCCCGTGAGCCTGCAAAGGCTCGGGGAGGGATAAATACACAACGACGAATAACCGTCTTTAGAGTTATATCATCATTTACCTAATATATGCTGAATGGAGGCAAATATGAAAAAATTAATTGCACTATTGCTGGCTGCCGGTCTTATGCAGACGGTTGCATATGCGGACATAATCTCGGTTGAAACGGAGTGCGGCACAGACGGCAAGATATCCATAAGCGGCACCTTGGATACAGAGGACATTTCTTCAATTGTTGGCTTGAGGATAATGAAGAAGAATAGCGATATCTCCGACCTTGTCGGTGTTCCGGAAAAGGATTTAACCATTACGGAATATCTTGCCCAGACTGAAGTTAATAAAGAGGATAATAGTTTTTCCTTTGACCTTGTTCTCAGTGGCGAGGAATCGGGAAAATACAATGCTCGTCTCAGCGGTGATGACTTTGCGCCGCATGAGCAATTAAAGCTGTATTATGTAAAAGCTCAGGATTATCAATCGGCTGTGACGGCTGTGAACGCAGCTTTGGCTGACTTTACATCTTTCAAAACTGCATGTGAAACAGGAGATAATGCGCTTTATTTAGGCTTTGATGAAATTATAGATAAAAGAGCAAACACTGAAGCAGCATTGAAAATTTTGTATAATTCCGTAAAGAACAGCGCACTTCCATCTGATCGTATAGAAACAACAAAGATGTGGCGTGAGGCTTCTCTTGCGGCTATGCTCAATGACGGAGACATTGATATAAAGGCCTATAAAAATTATTTTGGGTATTTTGGTGATACCGTCCTAAAATGGCTTGACTTTGTTTTGAACAGTGAGGCAGACAATGCAGTATCAGATTTGGAGAAGCACCTTATAAGGCAGAATATAAGCACTGTTTCAGAGCTTGAAGATTGCATTGGTGAGGCTTTAATTCTTACTGTAACAAAGTACCATAACGGTGTTGGGAATATAGGCAGTGTACTGAAGGATTTCAGTAGCTTAACGAAAATTACAACAAATTCGGAAATGAGCGTTTATAGAAAGCTGGCAGGTAACAGCTACAGCAGTCTTGACAGTCTGCTTGATGCCTATAAAGCGGCAAAAAATGTTAGCCAAAACACAGGAAACAACTCTTCGGGCGGTTCTTCGGGTGGTTCCTCCGGTGGCTCTTCGGGCGGCTATTCGGGAACACAGATAACCATTCCGAGCGGCAACAGTATTGTTCCCCCAAAAAACACCGTCAATATGCCTTTTTTGGACTTAGATGTAGTGGAATGGGCTTATGAGGCGATTGCAGCCCTGACGGACAAGGGTATAATAAACGGCCGCACAGAAACGGCTTTTGCGCCTATGGATACAGTAAAGCGTGAGGAATTTGTAAAACTCCTTGTTTGTGCATCAGGCTATGAGAATAACAGCTATGTAAGCGGGCGTTTTACGGATGTAAAATCAGGTGCGTGGTATGAGAAATATATCTGCATTGGTGCGGAAAAAGGAATTATCAACGGTGTTGATGATAACCGTTTCGGTGTAGGTGAAAATATCAGCCGTCAGGATATGGCGGTAATTATATACCGTATGCTCAAAAACAAGGGTATTGAGCTTACGGCGCGTGAACTGAGCTTTGCGGATGCAGAGAAAATCAGTGATTATGCCAAGGTAGCGATAGCGCATCTTGCAGGCAGTGGCTTGGTAAACGGCACAGGAAATAACTTATATAATCCCGCCGGAACAGCAAACAGAGCGGAAGCAGCACAGATTTTGTATAATGCACTTTCGTTGATTAATTAAAGGAGAATAGGACTATGAGAATGAAAATTCAAAAATGGATTTGTACTTTGATTACTGTGATTATGCTGTTTTCAATCGGAGTATTTAATGTTACGGCGGCTGAAACGGCAGATTCTGTGTCAACTTATGATAAGGCTTTTGATTTATTGTCCTATCTGGGAATTTATGACAGCGATATGGAAATAGATCGAATGGATAAAGAAAAAACAATAAGCAGAGGTGAGTTTGCTTTTCGTTTTGCACGCCTTATCAATGTGGCGGATTTGAGTGCGCAGACACTCTACTACATTGATGTTCCTGCAAGCCATTATGCGTATAAAGAAATAACAAACTTGACTGATCTGGGTTATCTTTCCGGTATAGGAGACAAGAAATTTGCCCCTGAGGAAAGTATGCAACAGACAGATGCGGCAAAACTTCTTTTAAAGGGTCTGGGGCTTCTGGATATTATCAACGGTGATTATACAAACGAAAGATTTATTTCAGATACTATGCGTGAGACCGGTATTTCTATTACGGGAAAATATATGACCTTTGGACAGATGACGCTTATGATGTATAATGCATTGCTCGCGGATTGCTACAGTCCGTCTGATGTCATAGGTAATAATTTTACATACAATAGGAGAGAAGGCGACAGCCTGTTATATAAAACACGACATATGCGCTATATCAAGGATAAACTCATGACTGCTGCAAACGGTACAAATATTTATGGCAAAGCAAGCGGTAAAAAGGAAGTTGTTATTAACGATGTAACATATTATACCGAAGATGGAGATTTCAGTGAGTTCCTTGGAAGATATGTGGATTTTGTCTACTCAGAAGATGACGGGTATGAATTAGTTTGGGCGATTTTGAGTGGTAAAGATGAAAAACTGATTGTGACGGTCGGAAAAGAAGGCGGATATGATGCGGAAAAAAGGCAGGTATGGTATATAAAAAACGGTGGCAACAGATATGCAAAGATTTCTGCGTCTGCTACTGTTGTGTATAACGGAAGACCCATATACAATGATATAGCACAGGTTCTTTCGGTACCTGATACAAGGCTTACTCTTCTGTCATCACAGAAAAACGGTAACTATGATATTATCTTAGCGCAAAGCCATGTGAATATTCAAGTAAGAAGCATGGATAACGAAAAATATATAGTAAGAGATACCGTTTCAGGTGAGAGCATCTCTCTGGAAGAGAATGAATATGACAGACTTCTGATTGAGGATTTAAACGGCAATGAAATTACTTGGTCAGATATACAGGAATATAACATTTTGAGTATATTCAAAACCAAGGACGGTGGTTATGCAAGGGTAGTTGTATCCAATAATATGATTAACGGTACTGTCGACAGCGTTAAAGGTGACGGAACTGTAGTTATCGGCGATAGTTCGTACAAGCTTTACGGAGACGGTGTAAAATCAAGAATTGTTTTGGGTACATCAGGCACATACTACCTTGATTGTTTCGGTTATATTGCTGCTGTGAATGCGTCAGCAAAATCTGAAAATAAATTTGTGGGGTTTGCATTGAGAGGAGTATGCGATAATGAAGAATATCCTGAATTGGTACTGAGGATTTTGTCAGAGAACGGCACTATCGAAAAGTATGTCGTGAAAGATAAGCTAAATATAAACGGTAACCAATTTAAGAATATGGAAGCGGCTATGAAAGCACTATCGGAAAACGGCATATTTAAGCCACAGATTATGCTTTGCCAAAAGAATGAAAACGGGGATTTGGTAAGGATTGATACTGCATCGCCTGATGACGGCGGCGTACATCCTCTTATCATAAATCGTGAATTAAAGAAGGATCTTGGCAGTATCGAGCAGGCTATGTATAATCCGTATCAGAAAAGCATTGGTTTGACAATGCTGACAAATTCCGACACTGTAGTATTTTCAGTTCCCGAAATTATAGGAAGTGATTTTTCAAAGTGCTTTGTAGCAACATTAAGACAATGGGATGATTATAGGGGTGCGGTAAGCTATCGGACCACCTTAGATGATACCTTCTATGAAGAGTATATCGTTACACGGCAGATTACTTATGCTTCAACGGCGCAAAACCACCCGCTTGTAATGGTGGATGAGATAATGAAAGTATACGACAAAGAAGAAGGAGAAGCTGTTACACGAATGGTAGTTGCACGAGCAGGGAAATTACAGGAGTTCACTGTAGACAAGAATTGCAATATAGAGTCTTATAATCTCAAACGAGGCGATGTTGTACGCTTGGCTACAACAGCCTCCAATAACAGCAAGGTAGAATTGGTGAGCGTTGTAAGCAGAGTGGGAGACACAACTCCTGTCGGAAGCTCACTTCGTGAAACGCCTTATTCTGTAAGAACAATTTCCTGCTATGCCCATGATAAAAAGGGTAATGCACTGAAGGTTGGTTGGGATAGCGGCGAAGATTTCGATGAAATTATTCAGCTGTCCGATACAACTCCTATAGCAGTGTATGATTCGGAAAGTGACCGAGTTTATTACGGAACAATTGATGATATCGATACCTATGAATCTGATGATACGCCGTCTAAGCTGATTGTGCAAAGCGATAAAGGTCAATTACAGTACATTATGGTGCAGCGTTAAAGGTGCGTATAAAATCCCTAAGGTGATTTTGATAATCGGAATTATGGTTATTGTTTCACAAGAAATGTGGGTTAATCTACTTCATTTACAAAGGGCTAAGATGACTATTCGAAAATATTATGAGGAGTGGATATATGATAACATTATAAACATAAATGGCAGGTGTAGGGTGCCTGAAAATACAGATATATTGAAAATATCAGACAAAATACCGTGCAGAGATCCATTTATAATGCTGTATGACAACAATTATTATCTATACAAGACCGAGGATATCATTTTGGAGTTTACACAAAAAAAGGAGGTACCCCAAGCAAGGGTGCAAAGGAGTGGTATTGCAAAATAATCTGAAATAATGTCAAAAAATATAATAAGGAAAGGAGAGATTGCGATGAGAAAAAGTTTATTATGTATGATATTTGCGCTTTTCACGGCCGTGAGCACAAATGCATATGCTGCAGGAGCTGTGTATAGCGATGCAACCAAAAAGGTAACAGCAGAAAATAAATCAAATATTCAAACGGTACTTATAACTAACACTGAAGGTACGGTGGACACAGACGACATTTTTTACATAGATCAAGCGGTAAATTCACCTCTTGACGCCGCAATCGGATTTCTGATGAAAGCAAATCCACAAAACGGCAGATATTATATGAAACTGTATAACGGTGAAACTACCGAAATACTGAGCTTTACAATAGGCGAGGTTAATGTTGAGGATAAGGCATTGTTACGGTTAAATAATGCCACAGTAAATGGTGATTCGTACTCAGTTGCGTTTGTAACATCAGATGACCTTTATATAGAAGATTATAATATTGTAAAGTTTGCGTTTGAGCAAAATGGTACAACAAAGTATTTAGGTTATCCGTTATCGAGTCTTAAAAGCTTTACAGAATTCAGCTTGGGAAATAATGAAAAAAGATTTTTCGGTGTTCAGTTAAACGGTAATATCAGCAAATATGGCACAGTATCAGCGGCATACTTATCTGATAGTAAATTGAAGGAAGGAGGAGGTAGCCAATGAAGAATAAATATGTATCTCCCGTTATGGAAATATGTGCATTTGAAGAAGATATTATTATGACATCAAACCTCCTTTCGCAGTGGATTGCCGAGGATCATTCAAACAGCATAGCGGCAGAATTAAATGATACAGAGCTTTCTATGGCTTATGATGAATAATCAAGCATTGGTGAAATAACATAAATAACACAGTGACAAATATTGAGTAATCTGTATGGCAAAGCCTTAATAAATGGGATACCTCCGTTTTGTGCAAACTCCAAAATGATGATATATGCTGTAGGTTGATTGCTTGTACATCAAAGGTTATAGAGCCAATAGAATAATTTATCTTATCCGTTTATACAAAGGCTATATGTATGGATCAATATAATCAGGTGGAATGTAAAGCTCCTCTCTCTCCTTTATATACACCACTGCATATATGGCTGGCTTGTGCAATAACCTGCCGATAGTATGGATCCTACCGATGGGTATAAAATTAAGCCGGAGTAAATTTATACATATACCCTTGCATAAGCGGATAAGTTTTATAGGGAGCAGTATAATTATAGCCTTAGCGTACCCATAATACATAATAGATTAAAGACATATATTGTAGATAGAACAAGATGACATTATCCGTTGACGCAAGGGCTATATGTGTGAACTAAATACAAATTGTTTGAAATAAGGGATCCTCTCTTTCCCTCTCTCACACTGCACATATTGCCGACTTAACTTGTGCACATAATCTAAAACCGATGTCGTGGATGTGTCGGTTGAGGTAAATAAGTCGGCAATCACACACATATAGCCTTGCGTGAACGGATGAATGATAGCAATGTATGCAGAATTATAATTTATATATAAAAGAAGGATTTAATGCTATGATAACAAATGAATACAGACCCATACCGTTCTGGAGCTGGAACGAAAAGCTTGATACAGAGGAAACTGCAAGGCAAGTACAATTGATGCACACGGCAGGTATCGGCGGATTTTTTATGCACGCAAGGGGCGGACTCGGGACCGAATATATGGGCGAGGAGTGGTTTGATAATATAAGCGCCGCAAAAGATGAGGGAAAACGGCTCAATATGCGTGCGTGGGCATATGATGAAAACGGCTGGCCCAGTGGCTTTGGTGACGGAAAAGTAAACGGCAAGGGTATAGAATATCAGCAAAAATATTTAAGAATGTCAGATAAGGAGCCTGTGGAAAATGTGATATGTAAATCCAGTGAACACTGGTTTTATTATGATGTAAACCCGTTCTATGTTGATACACTTGATAAAAAGGTGATTGCGGAATTTATAAAAACCGCATATGAGCCGTATTTTGAGAGGTTTGGAAACGACATAGAGGGCTTTTTCACTGATGAGCCACAAATATCCCGTGAGGGTATTCCATGGAGCTTTGTATTTTATGATGAATACCAAAAGCGGTATAATGATAATCTGTATTCGCATTTGGAGGAGCTGTTTTTACCCTTGGGTGATTATAAAAAAACAAGGATACGGTTCTGGAAAATGGTTACGGATTTGTTTTCCGAGGCATTTTTTAAGCAGATTTATACTTGGTGTAATGAGCGTGGCTTAAAGCTTACGGGGCATTTGCTTTTAGAAGAGGATTTAATTTCACAGCTTACAACAAACGGCGCATGTATGCCGCATTATGAATATTTTAATATCCCCGGTATGGACTGGCTTGGCAGAAATATATATAATTGCCTTACAGCCCGTCAGGTATCGTCCGTTGCCGAACAGCTTGGCAAGGGGGCGGTAATTTCGGAAACCTTTGCATTATGCGGTCATAATGTGAGCTTTTCACAGTTAAAGGGCATATATGAGTGGCAAATGGTAAGGGGTATCAATCTTTTGTGTCCCCATCTTGAGGGTTATTCGTTGCGTGGCATACGCAAAAGGGATTATCCGCCGGCGATGTATTATCAACAGCCGTGGTGGAGCGAATACCCAAAGCTCATAGACGGCTTATCCCGTGAGGGAATGATATTGAACAGGGGACATAAAACTGCCGATGTATTGCTCATCCACCCACAGACAACTGCATGGTCAATGTTTGATAATGGTGAAAATGAAGGTCTTGAAGAATTAAACAATGAATTTTTAAACCTTGTATCAGAGCTTGAAAAAAAGCATATTCTGTTCCATTTGGGTGATGAAACGATAATGGAGCGCCATGCAAGGGTTGATAACGGAAAAATTGTAATAGGCAAGCAAAGCTATGGTAAGGTGATTATCTCATGCTGTAGTGAGCTTCTTGAAACAACAAAAAAACTGATAGACGAATACAAAAATCAGGGCGGAATAATATGTGAAGTTAGTGACCTTGCGTATAACGATATAGTTGAGTCCGAGGATATTACATATACAAAACGAAATTTTAGTGATTATACAGTACACTATTTTGTAAACAGCTCAAATGAAACAAAGCGTGTTAAGATAAATGCATCAGGTGATAGAATAGATTTTTATTCGGGTGAGCGTTTGAAATTTGACGGACTTTACGAGTTTGAGCCGTGGGGAAGTCTTATGCTTGTTGACAGGGGTGAAAAACCGAAGTTTAGCAAAAATCCCACAACAACTGCCGTAAAGCTTTCAGACACATTCAGACTTGATAAAAACACCCAAAACGCTTTTACTCTTGACAGATGTGATTATTATTTTGACGGTGTTTTGCAGGAGGAAAACGGATATGTGCTGAATATCTGTGAAAGAGCAAACGCACTGAAAAAGAAGGTAAAAATTCATCAAGTATACCATGTTGATATTGCCTATGTGCCTGATAGCGTGTATCTTGTATGTGAAACTCCCGAAAAATTTGATATAAAGGTAAACGGCAAGAGAGTTGATTGCAATATAGAGGGATATTTTTTAGATACAAGCTTTAAAAAGCTTGATATACATAATCTTCTGGTTGAGGGCAGGAATGAAATAACCTTTGATTGCGATTTTGTGCAG
>JAFSXU010000023.1 GCA_017443895.1 Clostridia bacterium | reverse complement strand
TGGAGCTGGTGATGGGACTCGAACCCGCGACCTGCTGATTACAAATCAGCTGCTCTACCAATTGAGCTACACCAGCATTTTTTTATTGTACCGTTATGCACCAAGAAAATTGATTGGTGGGAGTTACAGGGCTCGAACCTGTGACCTCCTGCTTGTAAGGCAGATGCTCTCCCAGCTGAGCTAAACTCCCATAACAGCAACCTGTTCAATTCAAGAACCTTCCAATCATATCCGAAAAAAGACATGGTCGGGATGACAGGATTCGAACCTGCGGCCCTCTGGTCCCAAACCAGATGCGCTACCAAACTGCGCTACATCCCGTCACGAATGTTCTCTCGCTGAACACTCGTATATAATACCAGCCGTTAAACATTTTTGCAACCCCTATTTTATAGATTTTTATTGACTTTTTAGCTGTTTTTCTCTTATTTACTCAAAAATACTTTAAATATCTCTGTTTTTCTCATTTTTTACTTTTATTATTGCTATATATATAACCAATATGATACTTATATATCCGCACGCTCTATATGCCACATTTACAATGCCGGAAAGTCCTGCACCGCCAAATGCCAAAGCACAAAAAAGTGTCATAAAAACAGGATAGCCTCCCCTAAACACCTCACGCACCCCAACCATTGACGAAACTGCTGTTGTAAGTATTGCAAGCGCCAGCAATATCCCGTAGATTAGAGCAATTACTCCGTTTTGCCGTATTGCCATGGTAAGCATGGGTAATTCGCCCAAATTTATCTTTCCGTAATATGTGCTTAGCACCCACCACATAAGAAGCATTATAAACATAATACTTATTCCCGAAATAATTGATACAGCTACGCAATCAGTCCTTGTTTTTAACATACCCGACAGCTTTACAAGCACCACCGCACCGCCGATTATGTTATACCCTGCATAGCTTATTGCAGATACTGCTATCCTTGACATATTATAAAACACCTGATGCTCCCTGTATGCCATGATATATAAAAGACAGCTTATAATACCTATAACTATAACCGCACCTATTATTCCGTTATATTTAACGGCTTTTAAATTGCCCCTTAAAATAAGCAAAAGCACCAAACCGCAAAGCGCTGTATTTCCTATAATCGGATACACGCCAAACACGATATTTCCTATCTCCCCCGCGCCCGATGCCATTGCCACAAAGCAGACAACCGAAAAAATACCGCAAAAAATCAGTATAATTCTTTTTATATAGCCTGTGCAGAATGTATCAAGATATTCATTAAAGGTATGAATTTTATTTTTTGCACACGCAAACAACACTGCATATGCTATAAGAGCAAAAAGAACCGATGATATGACAATACCGACAATGCTATATCTTCCGAATTTGACAAAAAAGCTTACAATCTCCTGTCCCGATGCAAAGCCTGCGCCCACAAGCGTTGCTATATACGAAAACACAACCAGAAAAATCTCCAAAACAATCACCCATTCTATAATACGGGAGAAAGCTCAAAAAAAGAACTTGCCGATATTGACAAGTTCCAAAGGTTTTTATCTCTTTATATCAAGAATTTTGAATTTCATTTCGCCTGCCGGTGTAATTGCCTTTGCGGTATCGCCCTTTGCAAGATTCATGCAAGCCGCACCGATCGGTGATTCGTATGAGAGCTTATTCTTATACGGATCCGCCTCGCTTGAGCCGACAATTGTATACCACTCCTCATCTCTGCCCTTTAACTTGATCTTTACCTGACAGCCCGGAGTTACAACATCGGATTTAATATCGTCGGAATCAATAACCTTTGCATACTTTAACATATGCTCGATTTCCTGTATTCTTGCCTCAACCTCTGCCTGCTCGTTCTTGGCTTCGTCATATTCTGCATTTTCCGACAAGTCGCCAAATGATCTTGCCTCTTTTATCTTTTCGGAAACTTCTTTTCTTGTGACATTTTTTAATTTGTCAAGCTCCTGTTCAAGCTCTGCCTTTCCTTCAGCTGTGAATACAAATTCATTCTCTGCCATTATATTCGCCCTTTCTATAATACGGTTTTTTTACCAACGCTCATTATACAACTAACAAACAAAAATGTCAAGCACCTAATATTTACGGATAATGCGGTTAAAATAAAACCGAACTTTATTTATCATCTGAGGTAAGATATATGAATATGACAGACTTAAAAACATTGTTTTACAAAAGATTTTCAAGCGTTAATAAGCACCTTGGCGCTATAAGCACGGGACTTCCCATATCCCTGCTTGGCTATATCCACACCGACCGCATAAGCACAATAAGCACCTGCGTATCACCCGATATAAAAATGCTTGCCTCAAAAACTGAGGATTTTTACATTACCTTTACATCAACACGCACCGATAAACGGCGCAGATACTCCATATTAAACCCCACAGGCGATGATAAAATTTCACGGTTTATACAAGCTTACATGCCCGAAAACGGCGGAGAAATACTTGTTGACAGCTCAATACCGCCGTCATTTGACCAGAATATACCGTATACCGCCGCCGCTATAATGTCGGTTATAAATCTGCAATCAAAAAAACAAAAGCCCTGTGAGCCTTTGGATTTTTTAAAAGACGGGCATAATGCATATCAGACTGTATTTAACCATAAACATGGCTATGCCACTCATATTTTTAGCACAGGCATAAATTCACTGCCCCTGCCCCTATCCTTGCACAAGATACTGGTTATTGATACCCTTAATAAAAGTGCAAGGCTTAATAATATAGGCGCTCTGTTTTTTAAAATACAGAGGGTATACCCAAATATCGGCAGTTTTTCCGATTTGACGGAGGATATGGTAAATAAGCTACAGCTTAGCGACCGTGACCGCTTACTTTCCCTGCACTTGATTTATGAGAATAAGCTGATTTATGAGGGTGCAAAGGCATTGAAAGCTGTAAATCTTTCTGACTTTTCGCAAATTGTAAACCGCTCATTTCTATCACAAAAGAAAATATTGCCTCCATCCGACAGCCGTGTATTTGTATGCGATACCCTGCTTGAAACAGCAGGTGTATTATGCGCAAGAGTTGATAATTGCGGAGCTTTGGCAATAGTTAAGGACGAATACTGTAATTTTGCCGCAAACCAAATACGGGCCACATTTTTGGGCAGATTCGGCTTTGCACCCGTAATCTGCATTACAGATACTCATGCTCTGTAGCTTGTACTCTTTTGATTTTGGGTGTTGACACCTTGGTCGGGATTTGATATATTATCATCGTAAACGGTAGTTTTTGATGGGCTACCGCTGATATAATTATCAGCCGTCCCATCCTCTGGGCTACCGTTTTCTTTATTGTTCACAAGCTCAAAACACCGCCTGTTTGGATTTTTAGTATCACGCACTTGTTGTGCCGCTTTATTTTCGTAGTAAGTCTTGACAAATTTAAAGAGCCGTGATACATTGTACTCGGTAGCTGATAAATCCTTTGTTGAGCCGCCGCTATGGCTATTAGCCAAAAGTGCGTCAGCCGGAATGTCAGCTACTCTGATTTCAGAGTCCGTTTCAACACCGATGAGTAGGATTTTTCCAAGTCGCCCGTTGACGGACTATATTTTTATTTTAACAGTATATATACTGCCTATAGAATTTTACTCATCCTTTTTCTGTGCTGCCTTTTTGGCTTTTGCTTTCTCCTGTTTTTCTCTTAGTACTTTCTCCCAGTTCTCCATTGATCCGTACTGCTCTATCAGTCGTTGCAATATTATCTTTCCCATATATGGTCTGTCCATATCGGCCAGCAACGCTTGTGTGCTGGGAGACAATTTCTGTGCCGGCTTTTCGGCTTCCTCTTTCTCCCGTGCCATTCTCATTTCCATATACTCCCTGAACTCCTTGCCCTTTTGTTTTGCGTAACGGCACATGGCTGTTCCCTCTTCCCGTGTCAATAAACGCTCTGTACTTTTTGACAAGTTCCTATCCTGACCATTATTATTAAGTATTGAAAGCGCATTTTTATATGTTATTTTATCAAGCACATCGTCTGAAAAATCAAACGATTTTATAAATTCGAGTGTTCGTTTTGGTTCTTCCCAGGGCGAGTCGGAGCCAAAGAGTATTTTATCACAACCGTGATTATTTACAATTCTTAAAAACTGCTCCCTGTCTATATAATCGCAGACAAAGGCGGTATCAAGGTAAATCGGTGTTCCAACAAGGTATTTTTCAACCTCGTCCCACATTCGCCAACCGCCCATATGCGCCGCAACTATATTGTTACCGTCAACATATTGAAGAGCATTATAAAGTCGTTTGGGAGTGCAGTGTACAGGTGGTTCAATGCCTATATCCTCGCCTGCGTGTAGGACTACCATAAGTCCCAAGCTCTCACACTCTTGTAATATTCTTATACTTTTCTCACTGTCTATAAAGCACTGCTGAAATTCAGGGTGCATTTTTATACCTAAAAAGCCCTCCTCCTTTATTTTTTCAAGTGCCCAAAATACATTATCCTGCATTGGGTGTACAGATGCTAACGATATGACCTTATCATTTCTTATGACCCTTGCAAAATTGTTTATTGAGTCGGGTTTTTGGGGGTTTGTTACAATCGGCAAAACCACGCTTTTTGTAACATCATTCTCCTCCATTGACCGTAAAAGTCCCGAATATGTAGCATCGGTATAGTTTTTTGCGTCCGTCCCCTCGCATCGCTTTACGCCTGCCTTTAAGCTGTCAATTGCGTGCGGTGCAATATAGTTGGGGAATATATGTGTGTGGAAATCAATTAACATTTGTGCCTCCTTTTGATTATTCTGAAAATGACTGCTGAGTTAAATTTGGGTTTAGCGGTGTAAATGGGTATCGAAATTTGTAGGGCAGGGGCTTGCTCCTGCCGTTCCCAATATGCGTTGTCGGGGATGCGGACAGGCACAGAGACCTGTCCCTACAACCCATACCAATTTACGATTTTTTAATTGGTATGTTAAACCAAAATATATTAAGATCAAGCTAACCACAATATTATGCATATACAATAACGGGACTGTCTACATTTTTAATGCAACAGCCCCATAAATTTATGTCAAATGTTCTTAATATATGTCTTAACCAACTCTTCCAAGAGTTCATCACGCTCAACCTTTGCAATAAGACCGCGAGCGCCGTTATAGCTTGTTATGTAAGTCGGATCTCCCGATAAAATATATCCGACAATCTGGCTTACAGGGTCATAACCTTTGACCTTTAACGCATCATATACCTGAGTCAAGACATCTTTAACCGTCTTTTCCTGATCAAACTCAAGATTGATTTTCATTGTTTCTTCAAATGCCATTTCCTATTACCTCCCAATACATAACTCCATGCCATAATTTATACTAAAACCACGGCACAACTATAGGATAATACAAAATGCCGAAAAAATCAAGTCTTTTTTCAGTCTTTTTACAATTTGTTTACATAATTATTCAAAACTGAACAGTCCCTCAACCGTGTCAACAGGCCCTACTGCCGATATTGCAACAGTTTTGGTATCAAGAACGGTGTCTATTATTTCACTTACACTGTCTGTATCAACCTTATCTATAAGGTCAAGGATTTCCTCCTGTGTGCGGATTGGCTTATCTATAAGCATACTCCTGCCTGCACCCTGCATTCTTGCGCCCGTACTCTCGTAGCTTAGGATATAGCTTCCCTTTAGCTGTTCTTTTGCAACCTGAACCTCGTCCTTACTTAGTTTTTCCCTCTTTATCCTGTTTACCTCGTCTGAAATAAGCTCGCAGACTCTTGGCAGATTTTCGGGCGACATACCTGCGCCTATGTCAAACACACCTGCGCCCAAATATGCGCTGTGCCCTGCGTTTATCGAATATACCAAGCCCTCACGCTCTCTGATATTCTGGAACAGTCTTGACGACATTCCCGAACCGAATATATTATTAAACGCAAGCAGAGAATACACTCTGTCGTCCATTACATCAATGCCGTTAAAGGTTGTAACAAGCTGTACCTGCTCAATATCCTTTGTTCTTACAATGTTTTTAGGTGTGTATATTGCACGCTCCATATCGGGCGTAATATCCATTAACGGCGCAACTCCGAAATACTTTTCAAGCTCGTCAAAAAAGTTATCGGCATAGTTTCCCGATACCGAGATTATAATATTTTTTGCCGTATAGTGGTTTTTCATATACTCACGCATTATATCGGGTGTTATCCCATCAAGCGTTTCCTTTGTACCTAAGATTGGTCTGCCTATCGGCGTATCGCCCCATACCGCATATGATGCAATATCATAGACCAAGTCCTCGGGACTGTCCTCATAAAGGCTAATCTCTTCTAAAATAACCTTTCGCTCCAAATCCATATCCTCTTTGTCAAGCCTTGAATTAAAGAGCATATCCGATAATATATCCATTGCAACAGATGTATGTGTATCAAGCGTTCTTGTATAGAAGCAAGTATATTCACGAGCGGTAAAGGCGTTTATCTGACCGCCTATATTATCAATAGCCATTGCAATCTCTTTTGCACTTTTACTCTCTGTACCCTTAAAAAGCATATGCTCAATAAAATGCGATATGCCGTTTTCCGTGCTCCTTTCAAACCGTGAGCCGTTTCCTACCCACACACCTATTGATACCGATTTTAAATAGTCTATCCTCTCGGCAACAACCCGTATGCCGTTTTTTAATGTTCTGTATTCGTACATATATGACCTCATAAATAAGTTTTAATAAAGAGGTTATCGCTCCTGCAACAACCTCTTTATAAATAATATTTCCCTATAATCAGCTAATTATTCAGTTTCGCCCTTTAACTGCTCGATTGCATCCTTATGTGAAAGGCTGATCTTGCCTGTCTTTTCGTCTATTTCCATAACCTTAACAAGCATTCTGTCGCCCTCATGGCATACATCTTCGACTCTGTCAACTCTATGGTCTGCAAGCTTTGAGATATGGCATAAGCCGTCTTTGCCCGGTAAAATCTCAACAAATGCGCCGAAGTCCTTAATAGTCTTTACAATACCCTCATAAAGAGCGCCAACCTCAGGCTCCTCAACAATTGCTTCAATCATCTTTCTTGCCGCATTGCCTGCTTCCTGTGTTGTTGCGAATATAAATACTGTACCGTCGTCTTCAATGTCAATCTTTGCACCTGTATCGGCAACAATCTTTTGGATAACCTCTCCGCCTTTACCGATTACCTCACGGATCTTTTCAGGGTCAATCTTCATTGTGTCAACCTTTGGAGCGTATGGAGATAACTCTTTTCTTACCTCAGGGATAGCGCCGAGAATTATCTCGTCAATAATCTGATATCTTGCATCACGAGTCTTTGTAAATGCCTCCTCGATTACCTCGTAAGGTAAACCATCGTTCTTGATATCCACCTGAATAGATGTTATACCCTTCTTTGTACCTGCTACCTTAAAGTCCATCTCGCCATAGAAGTCCTCAAGACCCTGAATATCAACCATTGTTGTAAAGCCCTCATCGGTTGTGATAAGACCGCATGAGATACCTGCAACGGGAGCCTTGATAGGAACACCTGCAGCCATAAGCGCAAGAGTTGAACCGCAAACACTGCCCTGTGAGGTTGAGCCGTTTGATGATACAACCTCTGATACCACTCTTATTGCATACGGGAACTCTGCCTCTGAAGGAAGAACGGGAACAAGTGATTTCTCAGCCAATGCGCCATGTCCTATCTCTCGTCTGCCGGGGCCACGGGATGGCTTTGTCTCGCCTACTGAATATGAAGGGAAGTTATAGTGATGGATATATCTCTTTGACTCCTCCTCGTCAATACCGTCAAGGCGCTGTGCCTCTGATAACGGTGCTAAGGTTGCGATTGAAAGAACCTGAGTCTGACCACGGGTAAACAAGCCTGAACCATGAGTTCTCGGAAGAACATCAACCTCGGCTGCAAGAGGTCTTACCTCGTTTAAGCCTCTGCCGTCAACTCGTCTGCCCTCATAGAGCCATGCACGGACAATTTCCTTTTGCATCTTATATAATATCTCGCCGATCTGCTCGGTTATGTTTGGATACTGCTCCTCCAAAGTTGCAACAAGCTCGTCCTCAATAACGCCCATTCTCTCGTCACGGATATTCTTATCGTCTGTGTCTAAAGCGTGCTGGATCTTCTCATATGCCTGTGCCTTAATTGCATCGTATAAGTCATGGTCTACATCATGTGCCTCATATGCAAACTTTTCCTTGCCGATTTCTTTTCTTATTCCGTCTATAAACTCGCACATTTCAATGATTGTCTTATGCGCAAATTTAAGGCCCTCAAGCATAACGCTCTCCTCTACCTCGTTTGCACCTGCCTCGATCATAACTATCTTCTCTTTTGTACCTGCAACTGTTACATGCATATCGCTCTTTTCACGCTCTGCAACTGTTGGGTTAATTACATACTCGCCGTCAACCAAGCCCAACCATACGCCTGCAATCGGACCTGCCCACGGAATATCTGAAATTGACAATGCAACTGATGTACCTATCATTGCCGCAATCTCGGGAGCATAGTCCTGCTCAACTGATAATACGGTTGCAACAACCGATACATCGTTTCTTAAATCTGACGGGAAGAACGGACGAATAGGTCTGTCAATCATTCTTGATGTAAGGATTGCCTTTTCTGTTGGCTTACCCTCACGCTTTGTATATCCGCCCGGGATCTTACCTACCGAGTATAACTTTTCCTCAAAATCTACCGAAAGAGGGAAAAAGTCAACGCCCTCTCTTGGCTGGCGTGACGCTGTTACATTTACCATAACAACAGTTTCGCCGTATCTTACAACACAGTGTCCGTTTGCAAGCTGTGCCATTTTGCCTGTTTCAATGACTAACTTTCCGCCTGCGAAGGTTGTTTCAAATGTTCTGTAATCTGAAAATACTTTCTTGTTCATTTAGTTTTCTCCTTAATTTTTTCTATCCAGCCCGATTAACATATAAACACAGCACAAAACCGCTTTTATACTCTGTTTATAGGTTAATACAAGGACTGAATTTGTGTTTATTCTCTAAAGAAGGCTGCTGCTTTTTAGCAACAGCCTCTTTTATACATTTTTTGCTTTTAAATGGTCTGCGCAAAAAGCAACAGCACATTACTTTCTAAGACCTAACTTAGCTACAAGTGCACGGTATCTTTCGATATCCTGGCTCTTTAAGTAGTTCATGAGACCTCTTCTCTTACCTACCATCATCAAAAGACCTCTTCTTGAATGGTGGTCCTTCTTATGATAGTTAAGATGCTCGTTATTTAAGTGGTTAATTCTCTCTGTTAAAAGTGCAACCTGTACTTCAGGAGAACCTGTATCGCCCTCATGTGTAGCAAACTCTGCAATAATCTGCTGTTTTCTTTCCTTTGTCATGATATTCACCTCCTATGATAAATCATCCCCGCAGGCTGAGTATTCGTTGGTGTTGCGAAAAAACCAAGCCTGGGTTAAAGTTAAATTTCAAAATTTTAATTGTGCCAAAACCAAATATATTAGTTTGCCTTTGTTGTTCTGTTGAAACGCTTATTGAACTTCTCAACTCTACCGCCTGTATCTACAAGCTTCTGCTTACCTGTGAAGAATGGATGGCAATTTGAACAAATTTCAACCTGGATATTTTCCTTTGTTGAGCCTGTCTCAATTACATTACCGCAAGCACAAGTAATTGTTGTCTGCTTGTAATCAGGATGTATTCCTTCCTTCATACCAAAAACTCCTTTCCTTATTCTAATGCAAAAACATATTTACATACGCAAGGCATTATATCACACGATTTTTCAATTTGCAATACTTTTCTTACTATTTTTTGCTATATTTTAAATATTTTTTTGCTTCTGCGCCAAAATAGAGCGATCCGCATATGCAAAGGAGAGTATCGTCCTTGATTTTATCAAGTCCCAAATCAATCGCACGCTTAAAATCAGGCTCTATTATAATATTTTTGTCAATTCTTGCAAATTCCTCTGCACTCTTGCACCGTGGTATGGGAATTTGGGTTGCAATCACAAATTCTGCACCGTCGGCTATCATTTTAACGCTTTCGTCTACCGCCTTATCCTGCATCATGGCTATAACAACGCCGTAATGTTTACCCATAAGCGATTTTTTAAGTGCCTTTATTCCGTCGGGATTATGACCGCCGTCAATTATTACATTATCACGCACAAATTCAAAGCGTATCGGCCATTTTACCGATTTTAAACCATTTTTAACTGCCGTGTCTGAAATTTCCACACCGCATTTTCTTAGAGCCAAAACCGTTTCAATTACCGCCGCGCCGTTATCCTTTTGGTACTCGCCCAAAAGTGGCATTTGGTATTCTGTACCTTTATATATAAAGCCGTTTTCGGTCTTTTTTGCATCGCTTGTAAATATGCACTCGTTCCCAAGATTTTTTGCACTTTCTTCTATAATTTCACAAATCGCCTTGTTTTGCTCGGATATTACAACTGCGCCCTGCTTTATTATTCCGCATTTTTCAAGGGTTATTTCCTCTATCGTATCGCCAAGATACTCCATATGGTCAAGTCCGATTGATGTAAGCACGCAAGCAAGGGGAGCTTTTATTATATTTGTAGCGTCAAGCCGTCCGCCCATACCGGTTTCTAAAACCACATACTCGCATTTTTGCTCGTAAAAATACAAAAACGCAACCGCACAAATAAACGCAAACTCGGAAACGAAATAGCCGTTTTCCTCCATTGCGGTTTTTACCCTTTCGGTGTATAAAACCAAATCGGTATCGGGTATATTTTCATTATTTATCTGTATTCGCTCGTTAAACACCTCAATAAACGGAGATGTAAACATACCTGTCCTATACCCCTGCGCTGTTAAAATTGACGATAGCATTGCACAAACCGAGCCTTTTCCGTTTGTGCCTGCAATGTGGATATACTCTAATTTGGAGTGCGGATTGCCAAGCGCATTTAAAAGCCTGCCCAAATTTTCATTCCCAAGCGGACGCACAAATTTGGGTATGCTGTGGATATATGAAATTGCTTCGTTATAGGTCATATTTGCCCTTTCTTATACTTCAATATTAAAAGCCGATAATTTTTATAATAAGGTATTCTATCATAGAACAAAAAAATTGTAAACACAAACAAAAAACAAGAATTTTAAATTTTTTAAAAAATTTTTTTTGATTTTAAGGATTATTTAAGACTTCGGTATTATAGTGAGTTACAACAAAGGAACATCAAGGAGGTAAAAAACAATGTTAAAGAAAAAATTTATAGTAGTATGTATATCGGTTGCAATGCTTGCAGGTACGGCACCTGTTATGGCGGCAGAAAATACAGCACCGCCCCAAATGCCACAGTCGGCACAGGGCACACCACCCGAAAAGCCTGACGGAGATATGCCTGAGGGCGAAAGACCAAGCGGTCAAATGCCCGGCGGGGAAAAGCTACCGTTTAGCGATGTATCGGACAGTGCGTGGTATTATAACATTGTAAGCCGTGCATATTATATGAATCTTATAAAGGGCATGAGCGATACGGAATTTTCACCGGAAAGCTCCGTAACAGGTGCACAGCTTGTTACAATGCTATACAGGGCAGCAGGAAATGAAACATCTGATATCAGCGGTGGTAACTGGTACGATGAAACCGTAAACTGGGCAGAGGAAAACGGTATTGTAAAATCCGATAACGGCTGGAATTTTGAGCCGAATGATGAGCTTACCCGTGAGCAGATGATGGTTTTATTATATAACTATATGCTCTTTAAGGGTGAGAGTTCTACAGAGGGAGCAGACCTTTCAAAATTCAGCGACAGCTCTGATATATCTGATTGGGCAAAGCCTGCTATAGAGTGGCTTGTTGAAAAGGGATATATTGAGGGCGACGGCGAAACATTAAGACCGTTATCAAGCCTTACAAGAGCCGAAACTGCAACCATTCTTCTTAGGTCCATGGGCGAGAACACAGATATATCAAATCAATCCGATATGACTCCGCCCGATAAGCCTGACGGCGAGGGCGGTCAAAACGGCGGTGCACCCGGCGGTTTTGGCGGAAGCTCAACCGTTACACAGGGTACATCTGCAAATACCATTTCAGATAACGGAACATATTCTGACAAGACATATATTTCAACAGGCGATGATGAGAATGCGCTAAGAGTTGACGGCGCAACGGTAACGCTTGACAGCATTATTGTGGATAAGGCATCGGGTACAACATCTAACACCGAAAACGGTGACTTTTACGGTCAGAATGCGGCGCTTCTTGCAACAAACGGCGCACAGGTTACCATAAAAAATGCAAATATAACCTCTGCCGCACAGAACGGAAACGGCGTGTTCAGCTACGGAACGGGCACGGTTGTAAACATTTCAGACTCTGTTATAACAACATCTGCCGATAACTCGGGCGGAATACAGACAACAGGCGGAGGAACGACAAACGCAAATAACCTTACCGTTACAACAAGTGGCTCATCATCTGCCGCAATTCGCTCAGACCGTGGCGGTGGCACGGTAAATGTTGACGGCGGAACATATACATCAAACGGCAATAACTCGCCTGCTGTATATTCAACCGCAGATATTACCGTATCAAACGCCACACTTACCGCCAACAACAGCGAAGCGCTTGTAATAGAGGGTAAGAACTCCATTACTTTAAATAACAGCACTGTAGAGGGCAAAATGAGCAAAAACGGCTCAAGTGCAGACGAGAATATGCACAATGTTATGATATATCAGTCAATGTCGGGTGATGCTGATGTGGGAACATCAGAATTTACAATGAACGGCGGAACGCTTACCGGAAACAGCGGAGATATGATTTATGTTACAAACACACACAGCATTATAAAGCTCTGTGATGTTACGATAGTAAACAATGACGCTGACGGCGCTTTACTGAGAGTTGTAGGCAACAGCGCATCAAGAGGCTGGGGAACGGCAGGCGCCAACGGCGCACAGGTGGAATTTACCGCCGACAATCAGACACTTGACGGAGATATCGTAGTTGACACCATTTCCACCCTTGATCTTACCCTTTCAAACGGAAGCGTATTAAACGGTGCCGTAAATATTATCGAAAACGCTCAAAACGGCAGTGCCGTAAGCAATAATGCTGTTGTTACTATAGACAATGGCTGTGTATGGAACTTGACAGGAGACTGCACAATAACAAGCCTTACAAACAACGGAACTATTAACTTTAACGGTCACACCATTACTTTATCAGACGGTACAGTATTGAGCAAATAATAAAAGCTCACAAAAAAATGAGGTTACAAAAAAACAACCTCATTTTTTTGTTTCAGACTGTCGAAAAACTTCCCAGACCGCACAAAACTTAAATAATATGGTTTGCATCTATATCTTATTTATTACCATAAATAATACTGCCGTTCTTTACAAAAACGGCAGTATTATGTGCTTTTTGCTCAAATAAACCCTACCGTACCATCGTAGGGCTACGGGTTCATTTTCACAAAATCTGCTTTGTTTTTCGATGTCTGCCGGCGTGTCGATACCTTTATCGACACGCTGCACAAAAAATTGAGGTTGTAAAAACAACCTCAATTTTTTGTTTAAATATTTTCTATATTTGAAATTGCGACAAGGACCTTATCAAGCATTTCTCTATACTTATCGCCCTTTGCCTTTTCCTCGTCAACCACCTTTTGCGGTGCTTTATTGACAAAGCCCGGGTTATTTAATTTACCCTCAACTCTCTTTATCTCGCCCTCAAGCTTTTTCTTCTCGGCATTAAGCCTTGTAAGCTCCTTTTCCTTATCAACAAGCTCATCAAGTGGCATAAATACCTCGGCAGACGGCACAACGACATTTACTGCGTTATCATCAATTCCTGCTTTATCTGTCTGTACCACAACCTTTGATGCGGAGGCAAGTCTTTCAAAGAACAGTGTACCCTGTCTAAATTCATCAACCTTATCTGTTACGATTATGAGCTTTGCACGCTTTGACGGCGGAACATTCATATTTGCTCTATGGTTACGGATAGCGGTAATTGATGCCATAATCATAGCCATAGTATTTTCCTCGTCTGTAAACGAAAATGCTTCATTATACACAGGCCAATCCGAAACCATAATGCTCTCACCCTCATGCGGTAAGTGTTGCCAAATCTCCTCTGTTATAAACGGCATAAACGGGTGTAAGAGCTTCATTGTATTTGAGAGAACATAGGTAAGAACATACTGCGCTGTCTTTCCTGTTTCGTTCTCCTTATCAAACAAGCGAGGCTTTACAAGCTCGATATACCAATCGCAGAACGACTCCCAGATAAAGTCATAGAGCTTTGAAACGGCAATACCCAATTCAAATTTATCAAGGTTTTCCGTTACCTCTTTAACAAGTGTATTATACTTTGATAAAATCCATTTATCCTCAAGACAAAGCTTTGACAAATCAGGTAATTTATTCTCTGTTATATCCAAATTCATCAAGGTAAATCTTGATGCGTTCCAAATCTTATTTGCAAAGTTACGGCTTGCCTCGACTCTCTCGATATAAAAACGCATATCGTTACCGGGTGCGTTACCTGTCGCAAGAGTAAACCTTAAAGCATCTGCGCCGTACCGGTCTACAATTTCAAGCGGATCAATACCGTTACCCAAGGACTTTGACATCTTTCTGCCCTGGCTATCACGGACAAGTCCGTGAATAAACACATGCTTAAACGGTACCTCGCCCGTATGCTCAAGTCCCGAGAACATCATTCGCATTACCCAGAACGGGATTATGTCATAGCCTGTTACAAGTACTGATGTAGGATAGAAATAGTCAAGCTCCTCTGTCTTATCAGGCCAGCCAAGTGTTGAGAACGGCCACAATGCCGATGAGAACCATGTATCCAATGTGTCGGGATCCTGACGCATCGGCTTTCCGCATTTAGGGCAAACAGGCGCGTCCTCCTTTGTAACAACCATCTCATTACAGTCATCACAGTAGAATGCAGGTATTCTGTGTCCCCACCAAAGCTGACGGGAAATACACCAGTCACGGATATTTTCAAGCCAGTGGAAGTATATTTTTTCAAAATGCTCCGGCACAAACTCTGTCATTTTATCCTTTACCGCATCAATTGCAGGCTGTGCAAGCGGTTTCATTTTTACAAACCACTGCTTTGAAATAATCGGCTCGACCGTTGTTCCGCAACGGTAGCACTGACCTACATTATGTGAATGATCCTCAACCTTAACCAGAAGCCCCTGCTCCTTTAAGTCCTCAATCATTGCCTTACGGCAATCGTATCTGTCCATACCCTCATACTTACCTGCGTATGAGTTCATGGTTGCATCATCGTTCATAACCTTTATCTGTTCAAGGTCATGGCGCATTCCTACCTCAAAGTCGTTAGGGTCATGTGCAGGCGTTATCTTAACACAGCCTGTACCAAATTCCTTATCAACATATTCGTCTGCAATTACAGGTATTTCTCTGCCTACAAGCGGTAAGATTAGCTTCTTTCCTATTAAGTCCTTATACCTTTCATCATCGGGGTTTACCGCAACGGCAGTATCGCCAAATAATGTTTCGGGACGGGTTGTTGCGATTATAACATATCCGTCGCTATCCTTAATCGGGTATTTGATATGCCAAAAATGACCTGCCTGCTCTGCGTGTTCAACCTCGGCATCGGATAATGCCGTTATACAGTGCGGACACCAGTTAATTATTCTTGAGCCCTGATAGATGAGCTTTTTATTATAAAGGTTTATAAATACCTCTTTTACCGCCTTTGAGCAGCCCTCGTCCATGGTAAAGCGCTCTCTGTCCCAATCGCATGACGAGCCGATTTTCTTTAACTGGTTTATGATACGGCTTCCGTATTTATTCTTCCAGTCCCATACACGCTCCAAAAACTTTTCTCTGCCCAGGTCATAGCGTGTTAAACCCTCTTTTACTCTTAATTCCTCTTCAACCTTAATCTGGGTTGCAATTCCTGCATGGTCCGTTCCCGGCACCCACAAAGCACTGTAGCCCTGCATACGCTTATAGCGTATCAAAATATCCTGCAAGGTTTCGTCAAGCGCATGTCCCATGTGTAGCTGACCTGTTACATTCGGGGGTGGGATAACGATTGTAAAAGGTTTCTTGGTTTTGTCTACCTCGGCGTGGAAATAGCCCTTTTCCACCCATTCATTATAGAGCCTGTCCTCAAATTCGGCAGGGTTATATGTTTTTGCAATATTCTCTTCCATTGTGTTTCTCCTATTACTTAAAAATTAGCATAGCTAAAATAAACAATGCTATTGTTATTAAAAGTGTGATACTCTTTGTTTTTAAAATTGTCTTATCCGATGGGCTTTCGACTCGGAAAAATGTCTTTAGGATATTTTCGGTGCGGAAGGTTACAATCAATGCCAATGCGCAGATTATAAGCATAGCTATTTTTAAAATAATCAAAAAACCGCCTCCCCTTTTTCAGAAAATATCATTACTAAATAGTTATTATCTCACTTTATCCCGTTTTTGTCAAGATTAGAAGATTGATTATTGATGAATTTTAAAATTATGCCCTAATATCCTACAATCGGAATATTTTAGCATAAATTACAGACTATAAGAATAAATATAACTTGTGATACTAAAATACTACAGAGGAGGTTTTATTATGGATAATTTATCAAATAATCAGGCGGTTGTAATAGGCACAATAGAAAGTGAGTTTGTATTCAACCACGAAATATATGCAGAAAAGTTCTACACTTTTACAGTATCAATACCCCGTTTATCGGGTACATCCGATTCGATACGGATAATGATTTCAGAACGGCTTATAATGGACGGAGATTACACAGAGGGTGATCTTGTAGAAATTACGGGTCAGTTTCGCTCGTATAACAGCTACGACAACGGTGAAAACAGGCTTTTGCTTACTGTTTTTGCAAAGGATATTGCACACATTGACGATACGACGGGTAAAAATCCAAATTCCCTGTATCTTGACGGGTTTATTTGTAAAACCCCCATTTACCGCACCACTCCGTTTGGCAGAGAAATAACGGATATTCTGATTGCCGTAAACCGAAGCTATAACAAGTCCGATTACATACCGATTATAGCATGGGGCAGAAATGCAAGGTTTGCAAAAAATTTGCATGTCGGCGATAATGTGAGGATTTGGGGCAGAATTCAGTCAAGAAACTACCAAAAACGCATAAGCGAGGACGAAACAATTACAAAAACGGCGTATGAGGTGTCTATAAACCGTATGGAGTTGGTTCGTGACGAGGAATAATTTAAAATGCCCTTTTATTTTTCATTGCAAAACACATACGGCAGTGGTATAATGTATCCGATATATTATATAGCAAGGTGCACATGATGAAAAGATTTTTTAAGTTTATATTGGTTTTGGCTATATTGTGCTTAGGACTTACGGCAATAAACAACGAAACTGATTTTTTTGAGAATATAGGAAATTACATACCCGCTTTGGAGGAAAAATACCCCGAGGCGACGGAACGAATATCAAATATAAGCCGTGATGTTGCGGCTCTTTGGCACCAAATTCCGTCATTTTCAGAGCTAAAAGCAATGATAAAGGGCGAGGAATTACCGCTTGACCCTTCGGATGTGGCAACAAATGCATATGTAAAGGACAGTCCGCTCCTGTCGTTTTGTCCACAGGATAATATAAGCATAAACATCAACGGCAATACCCTGGAGGTGTTTGGAGTTGTTGATTCGTACAACAAGTCAAATCTTATAATATGCTTAAATGAGTCGGAGGATAATACGGTTGTGCAGGAGTCTGTTTCAACGGACTCATCATATCAGTTTTATAAGAGTATTGACATTCCCGATGATTACAGTCAGTATAATGTTAATGTATATACAGGCTCAAAGCCGTACGGGAACTTTATAAGCTGGGTTTATGACTATGTTAAGATAGCAAAAAACGAATACGGTGTATGGGAAATTGTAAAGTCACCTGTATATGACTATAATGTTTCTATGTATGAGCGCAGCAAGTCGATAAAGGCAGCATCTGAGAGTACCATTTCAATACAGTCCGAATATTCAAATATGAAAGCTTTGGCAGCGGAGCTTTGCGAGAACTGTGTTTCGGATTATGACAAGGCACTTGCCTTGCATGACTGGATTGCAGGCTATCTTTACTATGATAACGATTCACTCTATTCAGATACGACCATTCCATACAGCGCCACCTCGGTTGTAAACAGCAGACGGGCGGTGTGTCTTGGATATGCGACACTGTATGCAACGCTTTGCCGTGCAATCGGTATCCCGTGCAATGTTGTGTCGGGATATGCCTTAGGCGTTGCAAGTGGAAAAACACAGTGGGATAGCGAAAACATTGATACAAGAGAGCAAAACCACGCATGGAACGAGGTTTATGTTGACGGACGATGGGTTATAGTAGATGTAACATGGGATTCATCAAATAGGTATGAGGACGGAAATTTCAATAAAGGCGAGGATCCCTCACATCTGTACTTTGATGCAAACCTTGAATTTTTCTCCGCAAACCATAAGATTTTGGAATATACAACAAAAAGATAAATTTTAGTTTAGCGTACCATTTAATTTATTGTTAATGGGTATGGTGTAGGGTTGGGGCTTGCTCCAACCGTTGTTTACGGTATCGGGGATACGGCAGGAGCAAGCCCCTGCCCTACAATTTGTAATACCCATTTACACCGATAAACCAAAATTTATGTTATATCACATTTTGGTGAGGTTAGTTTTGATGTGGAACGGATGAAAACAGTCATCAATAGTACGATGGTACATTGATGACTGTTTGAATTCGTAATGAAATGGTCCACGCAAAAATAACCCGTCAAAATCTTGGTTTTGGTGAGGTTAGTTTTGATGCAGAACGGAAAAAGTCAGGGCTCGATAGTACGATGGTACATCGAGCTCTGACTTTTTTTGTAGTGTAACGGTCTGCGCAAAAATAACCCACCAAAATTAGGCTTCGCGATACCAGACCTCTTTATAAAACTCTGCGTAATTGGTGTTATTTGCCTTGATAGCGGCAATGGCACTGCGGGGGTGCTGGTTTAATAAGCCGGTTACAAGGTAGGGGATTTCATAACCCCAAACGAGATGCTCCTTTAAAGGAAGGATATAATCCTGAATAAATTTTAAGGTAAAGATAATGCGGTAACGGGGATTTTTCAAAAATCCCAAAAGGGATTCTAAGGTGCAATTTCCGGCGCCCCGTCCCATACCCATCATGGTTGCATCAAGATAGCTGACACCGATAGAGGTAGCCTCAATGGTGTTAGCAAATGCAAGCTGTTGGTTATTATGCGCATGAATACCGATTTTCTTATTATATTTCTCGCCTATCTCAAGATAGAGCTTGGATAGCTCACGGATTTCCTCAGGGTACAGGGAGCCATAGCTGTCAACTATATAAATAATATCAACGCTTGACTCGCCAAGCATATTAAGCGCCTGAACAATATCTTCGGTTTTTGCGGTTGCAATAGCCATAATATTAACGCTTGTAATATACCCCAAATCGTGCAGTTTTTCAGCCATATCAACAGCCGCAGGAATTTGGTGGATGTATGTTGCAATCCTTACCATATCAATAACGCTCTCGCTTTTTGGCAGAAAATCATCCATTTCAGTTCTTCCGACATCCGCCATAACGGCGATGCCCATATCGGAGTCGTTAGTTCCCACAATTTCTCTTATAGCTTCCTCGTCACAGAACTTCCATTTTCCAAACTCATTCGTATCAAAAAGCTCCTTAGACGCTCTGTAGCCAAACTCCATAAAGTCAACGCCCGCTTTAATGTTTGCCTGATACAATGCCTTTACAAAATCATCATCAAAAAAGAAGTCGTTTAACAGGCCTCCGTCTCTTAGTGTTGCATCAACCACCTTAATATCGGGGCGGTATGACAATAAGTTTCCTTTTCTTTCCATTTTCTTTTCCTCCTACCATACTACTTTAATTATTCCCAAAAAATTTTTACGGTCAGAATAATTAACAATACATTTTAGCTTTTTGACCGCACAAAAGCTAATTTCATTATAGCACCATGAATTAAAAAATCAAGTCCTCATAGCAAAAAATTTTAGTGTCCCCAATTTGGGGACACTAAAATTTATTCCACTCTGTATACCTTTAACGATACCCTGCTCATACCTATAATAAAGATGCCGTCCTGTGTTTCTAAAGTCTCATCACCGCCTGCGAGAGCAACGAGCTTATTTGGCTTATATCTTGCAATATCAATTCTTACATACTCCTGATTTAAGCCCATATTTGCCATAACCAAAAACTTTTCATCGTCCGTACGGCGCATAAACGCATATACCTGTCCCTCTTTATAAACACTGTCGTATTTACCGATTGAGAAAGCGTCGGACGAGTTTCTTAAATGTATCATTTTTTTATATCTTTGGTTTACCTTGCCCGATGGGTCATACTTATTCATATTATCCCACGGGAAGGTGCGACGGCAGAAAGGATCGCCATAGCCCTGCATACCTATTTCGTCTCCGTAATACACGCACGGCACGCCCGGGAGCATCATTTGAAGTCCCAAAGCAAGAGTTGCACGCTCTATTGCAAGATCAAGAGCAAAGCCCTCAATACTAAACTCTGCCTGATAATTTCTGTCTACCTCGTGCCGTGTAGGTGCGCCCGACATCAAGGTCATAACACGCTCAACATCATGTGATGACATGATATTAAGCAATGAATAATACGCAGGCTCAGGATAATTCTCTTTAAGGCTCATAAGTCTTGCATCAAGCTCACGGGCGTCAATTTTAAGTAAAATTGCGCTGATTATCGCATCGCGCATGGGATAGTTCATTACAGAGTCAAGCTCTTTACCCATGAAATATTTGCGCCTCTCGTCATATGCGGTCTTATTTGACGCGTCCTCCCATACCTCGCCGATAACTACGGCATCGGGGTCAACCGATTTTACATTTTCGTGGAGTTCCTCAACAAAAAAATCGGGAAGCTCGTCAACCACATCAAGTCTCCAGCCAGATGCGCCTGCCCTTAGCCATTTTTTTACAACGGCATTCTCATCTGACAATACATATTTCCTGTATTCCTCGCTATGCTCCTCGACCTGTGGTAAGGTGTTCATTCCCCACCATGATTCGTAAACATTTGGCCAGTCCATAAACCTATACCATTTATAAAATGGCGAATCCTGGGACTGGTATGCACCGACACTGTCATATGTGCCGTTTTTGTTAAAGTATTTACTGTCAGAGCCTGTATGGTTAAATACACCGTCTAATATTATGCGGATACCCATATCCTTTGCGGTTTTGCAAAGCTCACGGAAGGTTTCCTCGTCACCGAACATCGGGTCAATCTCGTCATAGCTTCCCGTGTCATATTTATGGTTTGAGTATGCCTTAAATATAGGGTTTAGATAAATTACTGAAATTCCAAGCTCTTTTAAGTACGGGAGCTTTTTTATAACGCCTTTTAAGTTACCGCCAAAGAAATCGTTACATTTATACTCGCCGCCAAACTGCTCGGCTTTGTAAAACGGCTCATCGCCCCAGTTCCGTTTTATAATGTCTGTACGGTCGCCCAAAAAGCTGCCGTCATCATTGCCGTTACAGAAACGGTCGGGGAAAATCTGGTATGCTACGCATTTTTTAAACCAATCGGGCGTTTTATAGTCCGCACTGTACACCGTTATCTGGAACGAATTATTTGGTTTATGGAAGCATAATTCGCCCTTGCCGCCAAGGTTTTTGCTGTTATTTCCGTAATAAACCGTACCCTGGTCGGTTACAAGCTCAAAATAATACCATACAAGACCAACAGTATCGGGCATTTTAACCCTTGCCTCATAAATGCTTTGACCGCCCACCTCAAATACATATGGCATATCACATTTTCGCTCGTCCTCGGTATCGGGCTTATACACAAATCTTACAGCCTGCGGTATTCCTACACCTGCAACAGACAGTCGAATACGGATTTCCGTACCGCACTTGACCGCACCAAACGGACGACGGTAGAATTTTAAATGACTGTTATGTTCAATATCCATTTATACACCTCTGTTAAATTTTAAAAATCACAAACACAAGGCTTGCCGATTTTTGATGCAGAACGGACTAAACTCACCCGACGGCGTATGTTTATACTCCGAGTGGTGAGTTTGGTTCGTAATTCAAAAGCAATTAGCTTTTGAATGGTCTGCACAAAAAGCGACAGCCTTGAGTTATTTTATAGGCTTTAAGTGCCATATATTCTTATTGTAGTCGTCGATTGTTCTGTCACTTGAGAAGAAGCCTGCTGATGCTGTGTTCATAACAGCCATGGTAAGCCACTTATCCTTATCCTGATAATCCTTTGAAATTCTTTCCTGAGTTCTCATATAGTCCTCAAAGTCACGAATTACCATATATGTGTCAGGATAACCGTAATCGCCGAATAACAATGTCTTATAAAGGTCATTGAACAATGCGTGGTTATTCTCTACAATTGAACCGTCAACAAACTGCTCAAGAGCGTGTCTTAGGGCGCGGTTTTGAGTATAGATATTCTTAACCTCGTCAGTTCCCGGATACTTATTGCGTGCGGCAACCTCGTCAGCTTTAAGGCCGAAGATATAAATATTATCCTCGCCAACCTGTTCAAGCATCTCGATATTTGCACCGTCAAGCGTACCGATTGTAACTGCACCGTTTAACATAAACTTCATGTTACCTGTACCCGATGCTTCTTTACCTGCCGTTGAAATCTGCTCAGATACATCAGCGGCAATGATGAGCTTCTCGGCAATTGAAACGCTGTAGTTTTCAAGAAATACTACCTTAATCTTACCGTTTACTCTTGGGTCATTGTTTATCATATCACCTACTGAGTTAATAAGTTTAATGATAAGCTTTGCTCTTGTATAGCCCGGTGCTGCCTTAGCGCCGAAGATATATGTCTTTGGATAATAGTCATAAGTAGGATCTTCAAGTATTCTGTTGTATTCGGCAAGAATATGAAGAATATTCATCATCTGACGCTTATATTCATGCAAACGCTTGCACTGAACATCGAATATTGAATCAGGATTTACCTCGATACCGTTATGCTCCTTGATATACTCTACAAGTCTTAACTTATTATTATGCTTAATCTTTGCAAACTCTGCTCTAAATTCCTTATCCTTTGCAAACTTCTTTAACTTTGAAAGCTTGGTTGCGTCCTTTAACCAGCCCTCGCCTATCTTTGATGTGATAAGCTCTGTAAGCTCAGGGTTACAGTTTGCAATCCAGCGACGGAAGGTTATACCGTTTGTAATTGCAAAGAAACGGCTCTTATCAAGGTTATAGTAGTCTCTGAATATATCGTTCTTTAAAATCTCGGTATGGAGCTTTGATACACCGTTTACCGCAAAACAGCTTGCAAGGCAAAGGTTTGCCATAAATACCTGGTTATCGGAAATTACAGCCATATACTTATGCTTGCCATGATCGCCCGGATATGCCTCTTCAAGCTTAATCATAAGTCTGCGGTTTATCTCCTCAACTATCATAATGATACGAGGTAAAACTCTTCCAAACAAATCAAGCGGCCACTTTTCAAGCGCTTCTGCAAGTACGGTATGGTTTGTGTATGCAAAGGTATGTGTAACAATATCCCATGCTTCGTCCCAGCCTAAGCCCTTTTCGTCCATGAGTATTCTCATCATTTCGGGAATTGCAAGAGTCGGGTGTGTATCGTTAATGTGGATAACTACCTTATCCGGGATTTTTGACCAGTTTGCACCGTTTCTTTCCTCAAACTCTCTTAATATCCACTGCAATGTTGCAGATACCAAGAAATACTGCTGTTTTAATCTTAATTCCTTACCCTCTGTATGGTTATCCTCGGGGTACAATACCTTTGAAATAACCTCTGCAAGCGCCTTTTCCTCTGTCGCTCTTACATAATCACCACGGTTAAATGCTGACATATCCATAGAATCAGGTGATTTTGCATTCCATAATCTTAATTTATTTATAATCTTTGAATCGTAACCAACAAGCGGAACATCATAAGGCATAGCCAAAATTGTATGCTGTGGCTTGTATTCACATACAAACTTACCGTCCTGCCAGCCTGTTTCCACATGACCGCCAAAGTTTACGGAAACTGTCTCCTCAGGTCTTGCGACCTCCCATGCGTTACCGTTTTCAAGCCATGTATCGGGAATTTCTGTCTGATAACCGTCTACAATCTTCTGACGGAACAGACCGTATTCATATCTCAAGGTACAGCCGTATGCAGGTAAATCCATAGTTGTTAATGAGTCTATAAAGCAAGCCGCAAGACGACCTAAACCGCCGTTACCCAAGCCTGCGTCATTCTCAAGCTCTGCAACATCCTGTAAGGTGTAGCCCAAGCTCTCTAAAACATTCTGGTATTCCTTTGTCTGCATAAGGTTTAAGATGTTTGTGCTTAAAAGTCTGCCCATAAGGAACTCGAATGAAAGATAGTAAAGCTTCTTTGAGCCTTCTTTCTTGACTTCCTTGTGAGATAATGCCCATTTCTCCATTATCTGGTCACGGACAGTCAAAGCACAAGCGGTATAAATCATATGCGGAGTTGCATCCTCAAGTACCTTACCGAAATGTCTGCTGACCTTTCCTACAATTTCGTTTCTTAAAGCTTCCTCTTTTGCTGTAAGCTTTAAAGACTTCGATGTCTTAGTTGTTTTTGTTGTTGCCATTTGTTAAATTTCCCCTTATTTATTATTTATCTTCCTTTTTAGCAGCCTTTTTTACAGTCTTTTTTGCAGCAGGCTTTTTAGCTGTTGACTTTGCGGTTGTGGTTTTCTTTGCCGCCTTCTTAGCGGGAGCTTTTTTCTCCTGCGCATCTTCAAAAGGATTTTGAACCTTTACCTTCTTAGGATTTGCAACTCTTATTGCCGACTCCTCCGACTGCTTTGCGCCTGCTTTTAAACGCTCCTCAAAATCCGCTTTCTTTTCTGCTTTTTTGGGAGCAGGCTTTTTAGCAGGTTTCTTGGCAGCAGGTTTTTTAGCTGTCTTTTTTTCAGGTAAAGTGGGTGCCTCAACGCCCGAAACCTGACTGTAGAGTGCGATATACTTATCCGCAGATACATTCCACGAGTAATCGGCGCTCATTGCATTTTTAATAAGTCCTGCCCATGCCTCTTTATTATTGTAGTATACATCCATAGCATACCAAATAATATTTAACATTTCGTCTGCGTTATAGTTTGCAAACGAGAAGCCTGTACCCTCGCCCGTGTATTCGTTATACGCCTCAACCGTATCCTTTAGGCCGCCTGTTTCACGGACAATCGGAATTGTACCGTAACGCATTGAAATAAGCTGTGATAAACCGCACGGCTCAAATCTTGACGGCATTAAGAATGCGTCTGATGCGGCATAAATCTTATGCGACAACTCGTTTGAGAAATAAATCTGAGCCGAAAATCTGTCCGGATACTTCCAAGCATAGTGACGGAACAGGTTTTCGTACTTTTCATCGCCCGTTCCCAAAACTACTACCTGACAGCCACCGTTACAAAGCTCTTCAATCTTATATGCCACAAGGTCAAAGCCTTTTTGGTCGGTAAGACGGGATACGATACCGATAAGCATCTTATTCTCATCAACGGGAAGTCCAAGCTCTGCCTGGAGCTTTTTCTTGTTCTCTGCCTTTTTCTTGATAACCGTTTTTGCTGTGTAATTATCATAGATAAACTTATCCGTCTGCGGATTCCAGTCGGTATATGAAATACCGTTTACAATTCCCACAAGGTCATTGTATCTTGCAGACAAGAGGCTGTCAAGTCCCTCGCCGTATTCGGGTGTGGTAATCTCGTGTGCATAGCTTTCAGACACTGTTGAAATCTTATCTGCGTATACCATACCGCCCTTTAAAAGGTTGGCATCCTTGTAATACTCTAACTTATCGGGTGTGAAATAGTAATCACTTATTCCCATAGCGTCCTTTATACCTCTTAAATCCCATCTGCCCTGGAATTTGAGGTTATGAATTGTCATAACCGTCTTTATTCCCTGATAGAACGGATTGTCGCGGAAGGTGTCAAGGAACACGGGAATAGGTCCCGTCTGCCAGTCGTTACAGTTAATTACATCGGGTCTGAAGCCCAGTGTTGGTAACAGCGACAAAACTGCCTTTGAGAAGAATATAAACTTTTCGCAATCAAGATGGATAAAGCTATAAGGCGTGTCACCGTTAAAATAAAACTCGTTATCCACAAAATAGTAGATACAGCCGTTATATTCAAGCTCAAACACACCTGCATACTGCTTACGCCATGCCATATCAATGTAGATGTGGTCAATGTACTTCATTTTGTCCTTATATTCCTGAGCAATGCATCTATACAATGGCATTATAACTCTGGCATCGACACCTTTTTCACGGAGCGTTGCAGGCAATGAACCTGCCACATCACCTAAACCGCCTGTTTTGGCAAACGGTGATGACTCTGATGTTGCAAATAATATGTTCATATCTAAAATCCTTTCTTTATAATTTATATGTATTTTCTTAATAATATGCAAATCTATATATAGTACACCAAACTCAACATTTTGTCAATTATTGTGCATAATTTATGTTTAAATCGTACTAAAAATGCAATATTTTTTTGTATAAATTATTGGTTTTTCTGTATTTATTTTTTAAATTAAAAATCAAACAGGTATACCACATAAATTTATATTATGTACACCTGTTTGATTTTGTTTTACTTAGATTCTTGTACCCTTGGAAATTGCAAGCGGATAGCTTTCCTGTCCAATGAGCTTTCTGCCCTTTGTAACATAAACTTCCTTGTCAAATACTACATGGTCAAGGTCAACATCAACATCAATCACAGAATCCTGCATAATGATTGAGTTCTTAACCGTAGCGCCCTTCTTTACAACAACTCCGCGGGCAAGCACACAGTTTATAACCGTACCGTCAATAGTACAACCGTCTGATACGAAGCTGTTTTCAACTACCGCCTCTTCGCCGTACTTTGTAGGTGACTGGTCCTTTGTCTTTGTGTAGATTGGATTATTGCGGTTAAAGAGTTCTTCTCTTATCTCTTTATCAAGGAACTTCATATTATTTCTGTAATATGATTTCATTGAATCAATCTTATCCATATAGCCCTTGTACTCATAGCCGTAAATTCTAAGTCCTAACATCTTCTTTACAAGTGCGTCCTTAACAAAATCTCTGTCGCCTCTTGCAGAGCATTCGTCAATGATGCTCTCAAGCAATGCCTTTTCCATTACATATAACTCCATTGACGCATTTGTTGTCTTTGGATAATAAGGCTGAACCTCAATATCGCTGACCTTGCCGTCGGCATCAAAGTCAAGCAATGTAAATCTTGAAAGCTCCTCGTCCTCTGCGCCCTTTATGTTCTTATAGACAACGGTTACATCCGACTGGGATCCGACATGCTTGTCAACCACATCGTTAAAATCAATATTGTAAACCATATTTCCCAAAGACAGGATAACATATGTCTGCGGACTTCTCTTAAGGTAGTCACGGATACCTGCAAGCATATCGATATTACCCTTAATTGAGCCTAATGACATCTGCTCAAGGCTTGGCGGAAGAACATTTAAGCCTCCATTCTTTCTGTCAAGATCCCACGGCTTACCTGACTTGATATGATCCATAAGTGATGAGTAGTTTGACTCTGTTACAACACCTATGTTTGTAACGCCTGCGTTTGCCATATTTGATACCGCAAAGTCAATTATACGGTAACGGCCCGCAATAGGAAGTGCGGCGTTTGCACGAATATCTGTAATTGGTGGTATTTTATCTTCACTTGTAAGAATAACACCCATTGTATTTGTTTTCATCTATTTAAACTCTCCTTTCTTATTCCTGTTCAATCATACTGCCCTTAGGAATATCGGAATTTGCCAAAACGGTTGCACCGCCCTCAACGAGAACTATTCCGTGAGTACAATACTTTGAAGCGTACTTGTTATCCTCGGTCTCGGTTACGCCGACCTTTGCACCGCTTTCAATCACAGCGTCTGCACCGATAACGCACTTTTCTATTGTAACATTATCGCCTATCTTTGCGCCCGGCATAATAACCGAGTCACGGACTACAGAGCCCTCGCCTACATCTACAGCGCCAAAGATTACACTGTGGTTTACCTCACCGTAAATTGAACAGCCTTCTGTGACAGTTGAGTTTACAATTTTTGCATTCTTACCCACATAATGTGGAGCAAGCGCCATATTCCTTGAATATATCGGCCATTGTCTGTCATTTATATCAAATTTGGGAGGATTGTCTATTAAATCCATATTCGCCTCCCACAAGCTCTGGATTGTTCCTACATCCTTCCAGTATCCCTCAAACTTGTAGCTCATCATCTTTTCGCCGTTTCCAAGCATTGTAGGGATTATATTCTTACCGAAATCGTTGTCTGACTCGGGATCTCTTTCATCGTCTTCTAAGTATCTCTTTAACGCCTTATAGTCAAAGATGTAAATACCCATTGAGGCAAGATTTGACTTTGGATTTGCAGGCTTTTCCTCAAATTCAACGATTGTACCCTCTTCATCAACATTCATAATACCAAATCTTGACGCCTCCTCCCACGGCACAGGCATAACTGCTATAGTTGCAGCCGCACCCGATGCCTTATGAGCCTTCAGCATTTCACGGTAATTCATTTTATAGATGTGGTCGCCTGACAGAATGATAACATGGTTTGGATTAAATCCGTCAAGGAAGCTTAAATTCTGGTAAATAGCATTTGCAGTACCCTTATACCACTCGCCTGCTTTTGCACTCTGATAAGGCGGTAAAACATACGCACCGCCATGGCTCCTGTCAAGATCCCACGGGTTTCCGTTTCCTATATATGTGTTTAACTCCAACGGCTGATATTGTGTCAGAACTCCAACCGTGTCAATTCCCGAATGTACACAATTTGACAACGGAAAATCTATAATTCTGTACTTTCCGCCAAACGGCACTGCCGGTTTAGCTACATTTTTTGTTAAAGCGCCAAGTCTTGAACCTTGTCCGCCCGCCAGTATCATTGCTACGCAATCTTTTGATACCATCTCTTCATCTCCTCCATTTATTATTATTTAAAATTGTTTTTATTTCTTTGCAGTCTTTTTGACCGTTTTTTTAGGTTTTTCTTCCACTCTTTTCATAAGATACATTGCCGAGTTTGCATCAACCGATACCTCTATGGTATATGGCATATCGCCGTAAGGCTCCGCCTTTGTCTTATACCCTTTTCGTCTTATGAGTCTGTTTCCGCCGTATTTTGTGGAATTTGAATGTATGATTACCTCATATGTTCCTTCGGTTCTTACTCCGAGCTTATATTTAGGTCTGTCAAGCGGTGTGAAGTTCGAAACTACCACTACATCCTCGTCCTCATTGTCCGACATTCGTATATACGAAACTACGGAATTTTCATTGTCCGCATCGTTTATCCACTTAAATCCGTCCCAGCTTGTATCATTTATCCACATTGCAGGGTGCGCACTGTAGAAATTGTTTAAATCCTTTATATAAGTCTTTAATTTTCTGTGGCGCTCCATATCAAGCAAGTTCCATTCGAGCTGGTCGTCAAACCTCCATTCAAGGAACTGTCCGAACTCTCCGCCCATAAACAGTAGCTTTTTACCGGGTACTGACATATAATAGCCCATAAGTGCCTTATAAGCGTCAAATTTTTCCTCATATGTGCCGTACATCTTGTCTATAAGCGAATGTTTACCGTGCACAACCTCATCATGAGAAAGCGGAAGAATAAAGTTTTCCGAATATGCATACATCATCATGAATGTAAGCAAGGAATGATTATCCTTTCTAAAATACGGATCCATGGACACATATCTTAATGTATCGTTCATCCAGCCCATATTCCACTTGAACATAAAGCCTAAACCGTCATTTTCGGGCGGAGCTGTAACCAGTGGCCACGCCGTTGACTCCTCCGCAATCATTAAGAAATTCGGGTACTCACTGCACATTATGCGGTTTACCTTTTTAAAGAACTCAACCGCCTCTAAGTTTCCGTTACCGCCGTAGATATTAGGCGTCCACTCCCCATCGTTTCTTGAATAATCACGATAGAGCATTGACGATACCGCATCAACTCTTAAGCCGTCTATATGGTATTCATCTGCCCAGAAATATGCAGACGATGTCAAAAACGACACAACCTCGCTCTTTGAATAGTCAAAGACCATTGTTCCCCAGTCCTTATGCTCGCCCATGCGTGGATCGGCATACTCATAAGCAGGCGAACCGTCAAACATCCTAAGCCCATGCGCATCTCTGGGGAAATGTGCCGGAACCCAGTCCATAATAACACCGATTCCTGCCTTATGGCACTCGTCAATGAAATATTTGAGCTCCTCGCTCTTACCGTATCTTGATGTCGCGGCAAAGTAGCCCGTTACCTGATAGCCCCATGAACCGTCAAACGGATATTCCATAAGGGGCATAAACTCAATATGTGTATAGCCCATATCCTTAACATAAGGAATAAGCTCCTTTGCAAGCTCAGTATAAGTATAAAAATCGCCGTTTTCATGGATCTTCCATGAGCCTGCATGAATTTCATAGATATTTAACGGTGATTTAAAAGGATTTGTTTTGCCCCTTTTATTTATCCAAGCCTTATCCGACCATTTATAGTTATTTTCAATGTCCCTTACAACCGAAGCCGTGCCCGGTCTTAACTCAGCCTCCACCGCATACGGATCGGCCTTGTCATATATTTTACCGTCCTTGCTCTCTATGGCATACTTATAAAGCGAACCCTCCAAAATATCCGAAAATTCGCCGTACCATATACCCGTAGTTTCTATAGGCTCTAAGTAATGGTCATCGCCTGTCCAACCGTCAAACTCGCCAACAACCCTTACACTTTTTGCATTTGGCGCCCAAACGGCAAATCTCCAGTTTACGGTTTTGCCTTTTTTTATCTTATGGGGCCCGAGCATCCTATAAGCCTTATAGTTGTCGCCCGAATTAAACAAATAGGTCTGGAAATCACTTATTCCTGCCCAATTTGCTTCATCAGCCATAAATTTACCTCCCTCAAATTATCTTTTAAAATAATCAAAATGCGTAACAATACATTATATTATATGCAAAACACGCATTTTAATTATTGTATTCTGTAACAATTATATCACATTTCTTTTTGTTAGTAAATCACATATATACCTAAATTTTACATTATTCCTTTGTGCATTTTGTACACACAAGAGCCATTTTCTGTTTTTATATTAAAGATTGATTGCATAAATTTAATTATCATTTAACATTTGGACTAAAAACTTGACAGAAATCTTTAAATGGTATAAAATATATATGCTTAATATTCTTAAATATATTTTTGTAAAAGAATGATTTGAGATTGATATATGCAATCCCGATACCTAAAAGGCAATTTATTGGTTGCGTACGGAGTTGTCCTTAAACTGACGCTCTATTTTAGAAGGCAAAGCGCCGACACATCCTGCAAGTGCCGGTGTGAAACTGATTTTTGGTATCGAGCACAGACATACTAAAATATCAGTAAGCAAAAATAGAATAGTCATTTTAAGTACACCCCTTGCAGGATTCGGGTTATAAAAACTTTAATTATGGGGGTGTGTTAAAATAGAAACACTATCAATTATACTGATAATTCTTGCTCTCATTGTCGGATTGGCTATCGGTTTTTTTGTGGGTATACCGACAGGTATAAAGCGCAGAATAAAAACAGCCGAAGCATTGTTTTCCTCAGCCGAGGAGAAGGCTAAATCAATTATTGAAGAGGCTGATAAAACTGCCGACGCCAAAAAGCGTGAGCTTTTACTTGAAGCCAAAGAGGAAAACCAAAGGCTTCGCTTGGATTTTGACAAAGAGGTTAAAGAACGCAGAAACGAATTAAATCGTCAGGAGCGCAGAATTAATCAAAAAGAAGAAAATTTAGACAAAAAGACAGAAATTCTTGAGAAGAAGGACCAGCAGTTAAACAAACAGCTAAAGGTTCTTCAGCAAGAAGAGGAACACATTGCACAGATCAAGGCAAAGCAGATAGAAGAACTCGAAAAAATCTCGGGCATGACTCATGACGAGGCCCGTGAGCTTCTCCTAAAGGATATCGAGGTCAGCGCTCGCCGAGATGCTGCAAAAATGGTTAAAGAAATTGAGCAAGAGGCAAAGGAAAATGCAGAAAAGAATGCAAAGAACATTGTTGCTCTTTCCATTCAGAAGGTTGCGGCAGACCATGTCGCAGAAACTACAGTTTCCGTTGTCAACCTGCCGAATGATGAAATGAAGGGCCGCATCATCGGCAGAGAGGGCAGAAACATAAGAACCCTCGAAAGCGCAACAGGAGTTGATCTTATTATTGACGATACTCCCGAGGCAGTTATTGTGTCAAGCTTTGATCCGGTAAGGCGAGAGATCGCAAGACTGGCACTTGAAAAGCTTATTGTTGACGGCAGAATTCACCCGACACGCATTGAGGACGCTGTTAAAAAATCCCGTAAAGAGGTTGAGGCGATAATCAAGCAGGAGGGCGAAAACGCTACATTTGAAACAGGCGTAAACGGACTCCACCCTGAGCTTATAAAGCTTATAGGTAAATTGCATTTCCGTACCTCGTACGGACAGAATGTCTTAAAGCACTCTATAGAGGTTTCAAACCTTGCAGGCGTTATGGCAGGCGAATTGGGAGTTGATGTTACACTTGCAAAGCGTGCAGGTCTTTTGCACGATATAGGCAAAGCCGTTGACCACGAAATTGAAGGCTCGCATGTTACTATCGGTGCAGAGATTGCAAAGAAGTATCATGAAAATAAAGATGTTATTCATGCCATAATGGCGCACCATGGCGATGTAGAGCCACAGACTATCGTCGCTTCATTGGTTCAGGCTGCCGATGCAATTTCAGCGGCAAGACCGGGAGCAAGACGCGAAAATCTTGAAACCTACATTAAGCGTTTACAGAAGCTTGAAGAAATCGCAAACAGTTTTGACGGCGTTGATAAGTCATACGCTATCCAGGCAGGTCGTGAGATAAGAATTATGATCAAGCCCGATGTTGTAAATGATGAGTCAATGATTTTAGTCGCAAAGGATATTGTAAAGAGGATTGAATCCGAAATGGAATACCCCGGACAGATTAAGGTCAGCCTTATCCGTGAAACAAGAGCGGTTGATTACGCAAAGTAAGCGCGCTCACAAGTAGCCCCTATAGGCTATGCAAAAAGTGAATAAAGGAGCTCTTTACAGAACAGAAACGCATAATTTCGATGATTTTCTTGCGATAAAGGTAAGAAACAGATTTATGTTGTTTGCTTCTACCTGTTTTGTAAAGGCTCCTTTTTATTTTGCTATGGCATAATACCATTTACATACAGCATTAAAACTTGTGTTGACTTTTAACCCAATTAAATGTATAATTTGGTTAGAAACATGAAGGGAGCTTTTTATATGCCTACACTGAGCATTTTCTTTGGAATAATTGTAAAAATGTATAATGAAAAAGGCGGAAAACATAATATGCCCCATATTCATGCGGAGTATCAAGATGATACTGTGGTCATGGATTTGGATGGCAATATTATTGAAGGGAATCTCCCCAAACCCAAGCTTAATCTTCTCACCGCATGGATACAGATACACAGAGAAGATCTTGAAGCAAATTGGAAATTATTATCCAACGGCGACGGTTATTTTAAGATCGATCCTTTGAGATAAGGAGGTTTTTATGAAATATCCTAAAGTAATTGATGTTAAGCCTACACAGGGCTACAACATAATAGTAACTTACGAAACAGGTGAAATCAAATCGTTTGATGTGACACCTTATATCTCAGGCAGCTGGTTTGGTAAGCTTAAAGACCCTGATGTGTTCAATACCGTACACCCCTGCGGAGATACTGTTGAATGGAGTGGCGGACAGGATATTGCGCCTCATGAGCTTTTTGAAATGTCCGTTGCCGTATCATTATAATGCGTTAATATGGAGTGTATATGAGTATGAATTTTAGTGAAGTAATTACCACGCTTATTTTCGATGGAAATCCCAATGGAATGATTATGTGTGAACTTTCCAACTGGATTGGACGCGTTTACAAAATTTCCCGAACCGAATTGAATAAATTTTCAGAGCGTGATGATGCCGAATCTACCGGTGTCTACTATCTGTTTGGAAAAAACGAATATAATGAAGAAACCATATATATCGGTGAAGCGGAAAATATTTTAACAAGATTAAAACAACATCTTGATAAAGATTATTGGAACGAATGTGTTGTAGTTATCAGTAAAGATAATATTTTAAACAAAGCACATATAAAATATATGGAAAACAAGTTTTATTGCATGGCAACAGAGGCTTCGAGATCAAACATATTAAACAGTAATACACCTACTTGCTCCACAGTATCTGAATCTGATGAAGCAATGCTTGCTAAGTTTATTAACAACACCAAACTTCTTGTAAATACTTTAGGTTACAAAGTGTTTGATTCAATAGAGGATAGTGCGGTAAACGATGCAAGAATGCAGACAAAATTTTATATCAAAGCCGCACGAGGTGCTGATGCAGTTGGATCTATAGTTTCAGATGGATTTGTGGTTTATGAAAATTCAAAAATAGCAAACAGTGCTACTCCAAGCATGGCAGATAGTTTAAAGAAACTCAGACTCACCTTAATAGATAAAAAAATAATCAATTCAGAATTTAAATTTACGAAAGATTATGTATTTACCAGTCCGTCATTAGCCGCCGCTGTCGTTATGGGGCGCAATGCAAATGGCAGAACAGAGTGGAAAACCCTTGAACATAAATCTATAAAAGACATCGAAGAAGAAAGCATATTAAACACTTGATAAAATTTTTCAATTGGTATTACACAACACAAAAGGGATATTGCTAAGGCAATATCCCTTTTAGCTTTCATTATTCGTTTATCAATTTAACCTGTGCTGCGGTTAAGGCACTGTTATAAATTCTTATATTATCAACAGCACCGTTTAATGGTGTATCCCAGAAGTTTACGCCGACAAACATCTTTGTTGTTCCGTCTATTACATCTGCGATATTGCCCTCTGCAATCTTTGTACCGTCAACATAGATTGTACCTGCCGTTCCTACAGCGGTTACGGTTACATTATGCCATGCATTAAGCGTGAACTTCTTGTTATCTGCCGTATAGAGATCATTCCATGCGTTTCCGCCTGCTACATCTCTTGACCAAACCATAGGTCCGTTATCAAGAGTTGCCTGCCAGCCCTGAGGTGCGATTGACACCCATTTGGCATCGGTATCGCCTGTCTTTGCATTATCGCCGTCATAGTCCACTAACAGGATAAACGGAGTAAATGTAGTTGACGCATCTAATTTTGTATCAAACGAGATTGTATAGCTTGAGCTTTGAGGCACTTTATCAAGCATAACTCCGTTTGAGCCTGCACCACTGAATTTAAGCGCCTTATCCCCCGAATTTCCGCTCTTTCCCGTAGTTGTTGCAACATTACCCGAAATTACGGCTGCGGTAGAGTTTGTAACGCTTAAATTACTCAAATCGCCGTCAAAGGTATACTCTGCATATGCCTCAGGCACTTTTACAACAGGAGTTTCACCGCTCTGTGTCTTTGTAACGATTGACAAATCATCAAACAATACGCTCTGTCCCGATTTATTGTCTACCGTTCCCCACAGAACAGGCATCTGACCGATATAGTCTGTAAATATCTCGTTACCGCCTACATACATAGTTCTCTGATATGTATCGGCATTATTTGTAATTGTAACCTTTAACTCTGTCCATGCGGTATTTGAAAGTCCCGAAATATTTGTACCTGTTTCGCTTGTTGTTGAGTCGTTATAACGAAGAACACTTGAAGCTGTGCCAAGCTTTACCTTTACACTTGCGGTTACGGTATGCCCGTCAGGAATGGTCGGGGTTGTAAACTGCAGTCTCGGACCTCTTGATGCGCTCTGGTATGAGCCTGCGCTAAGCTTTAAAGCATTACCCGATACCCCGCCGCTTACAATTGAGAAGTTCTGATTATAATCAGCTCCACTGCCTCTTGTACCAATGTACAGGGTTACACCGTCAAGTGCGGTATATGCAGGTGTATCAACATTATTAAGGTAGATAAGCCTTTGCTGTGTTGCATCGTTAAAGTTCTGTGTAATATCAGGATCGGCGCTTGGCTCCTCCTCAATATCTGCAATATTTATAGTAGCCGTATCCTTTTGAGTAGCCAATCCGACTGTAAATGATGCGCTATCTACATCGCTTACATATGACAGTACCAGCTTATTATTTACGATTGCAAGGTATCTGCCCGCATCTGTTACACTCTCAAATGAAACTGTATCATTCTTTCCGTCAAGTCCCTTTACAGTCTTAAAGGTCATATACTCGCCCTGGTTACCGTCAGCGTCCTGGGTAAGCACTACACTATCGTCCTTTGCGCTTATGTAGAGTCCCGGCTTATTTACAGACTGGATTGAAACATAGTTATCCGCATTCTCACCATCAGGCACATACTTAGCCTCTTCTATCTCCCATGCGGTATTATAGCCGTCCTCACCGCTCTTGCCCTTTAACGATACGCTTAACGGATATGCGTTATCTGCAAGTGAGTTTACAAACGCATCATGAGCTAAATATTTGCCGTCCGATGTCTGTAATGTACTTGCTGTACCGTCAAGTCCGATTGATGTTTCGGTAACAGGATATACATATCCGTTCTCGTCAAATTCAAGCTCGGAAATACATATCGAGCGTCTGAAGCCCGAACCGTACGGTAACATTCCGTTATGATAGATAAAGTATGTCTTACCATTAAAGTCGATAACTGACGGATGGTTTGTATTTGATGTTGCGGTAGGAGGCATAATAATCTGCTTAAAGTCATATCTGCCCATTGGTGTATCGCACATTGCATATGCCATTTCCTCACGCCAGTTCTGTGCATAGAACAGATAATACTTATTATCCCTCTTATAAAGCCAAGGCGCCTCTGTATAAACTCCGCTGCCCATTGACTTAATCTTACGCTCTAACACATCCTTATGCATTACAATCTGAGTGTCGCCGTCAAGGTCCTTAACAGATGTCATATCCTCGTTTAGCTCGCAGATATAATACTTGCCGTTGCCCCATGCAAGATAACGGTGTTCAACTCCGTCAACCGTGTCAATTAAAACTGTCGGGTCAATATCGTTCCAACCGCTTGACTCAGGAGCAGTAAACGAGCCTGATACCAACGGCTTACCCAATGCGTCCGTATACGGACCTGTTGGACTGTTTGCTACGGCAACGCCTATTGACTGTTTACCCGATGATGTCTTATCCCATGTACAGAAGTAGAGATAATACTTTCCGTTATATTCTACCATCTGACTTGCCCATGCAGAGGTGTTATCACTGCGCCATGAAATATCGGTTGCGTTCATAACAACGCCCTTATATTCCCAGTTTGTCATATCCTTTGATGTGTAGCAAACCCAGTTTGGCATTTGGTAACCGTCGCCTGTTGCGGTGTCATGACCTGCAATTAAGTATACGGTATCGCCGATTACAGTAGCTGCAGGGTCGCCTGCATACATAATATTTCCGTTTGTGTCAAAGCCAAGCTCAGGGTTACCGTTTGTTGACTTTGAAAGTTTAACAGCGTCCGATGTCAGGGTTTCGGGATCTGTCATAACGGTAGTCTGCATTGAACGCTTAGCCATTTGTGTAATGTGCTTTTGGTCCGTACCCGTAAGCGCCATTACATAGTCCTCCTCGTCCTTATCGTATGAGAGGAGCGCAAACATTGTCATTGTATCGCCGTTTGCGTAAAATTCATCAAGTGTGTTATCGCCGTTTGCAGTGAATTTCATTGTAACGGTATAGTTATTGTCAAATGACCATGTACCGATCTTTGTACCCTTGGCATTTGTCATGGTATTATCGGCATTTAATGTTACCTTTGATGAAATAACAGGTAAATCATAGTTTCTGTTACCGCTGTGATTTGTCCAGTTTTCGTTTATTGTATCTGTTCCGTCAAACTTTGTAACACCAACGGAGGCAAGGTCGTATGTACCTGTAATAAGTGATTTTGGAAGGGCTTGCTCCTTTTCGCCCGAATATGAAATCGGGTTTACTACAGGCCAGCCGTCAGATGTAAATAGCATCTTTCTTATCTGCAGGGTTGCCGCACCCTCAACTGCGTCCTTTCTTACATGTGAGCAATACATTACCTCACCGTTAGGACACTCTATAACGCTGTTATGACCTAAGCCGTAATAAACATGAGCATCTCCAGCTTCTCTTGCATAGTACCAGCTGTTTGTGTTTGGATCCTCACTAATGGTTGTTGTGCCGTCGCCTAAGCGGAACGAGCCGACTAATTTATAGCCTGTTATTTCAGATGCCTTTACAGCGCCTGTTGAGCGTGTATATTCCTTGCTCATATCAACGCCGTTTGCATCATAGAAGGTCGCCTTGTCAAAGGTTTCGGACAAGGTGCTTCTTGAAACTCTTGTGTTATAGTTTGAGCCAAGCCATGCATATGATGTAAATGCATATCTGTAGCCGTCATGCTCGATAAGCCATGCACCCTCAGGACCTGCAACACCGCGCTTTTGTGTGAATACAGGCTTTATAGCGGTATTTGTTTTCTGTGCCGATGATAAGAGCTTTGCATCCGATGAATAATCAATCGCCTTTATCATTCCGTCAAATCCGCCGACACTCAAAGCCGATGCAGATACAGGCTTGATATTCTCCATATTCCAAAGCATTACCTTATCGCCTGCTTTTGCCTCCACATCAATGCCTGTGTCTTTAACAGCTGAAATAGTATCGCCAAGCTTTACGCTCTTTAATGTCTTATCTTCATTATATTTTGCAATGATAACCTTTGCGCTTGCGCTCTCGTTAGGTGTAAGGGTTATGGCATCGCTGTTTAATTCCATCGCCTGAATACCGCCCCAGAACGAGCCCCATACAAAGTATGGCTTATCATTGTTTGCCGAGTCCTTATATATATTTGCATCAATTGCGTTTGTTACATAATTACTGTTTTCCTTTGTGGCATAAACTACGCCCGCATCAATAATATCTGATTTTGCATCAGCCCAGAACAATGGGTTATCGGATTTCATAAGCGAAATTGCGCTGTTTCTTCCGCCCAGTCCGCACGATACGGAAATATACATCCAGTACGGGTGTGTATCGCCCTCGACATAGATTACATCAGGCGCCCAATATGTACCGTTACAGGTGGTGTTTGCGTAGTTTGATGTAATGAAGTTGTAGGTCTTTGGCGAAATCTCTTGAACGGTCTTGTTTGTGAAATCGTATTTCTTCCAGTTTATCAAATCCTTTGATGTGAAAATCAAATGATGCGATGAATAAACATAATATGTATCGTCATTGTCAAACTTGACTATTGACGGATCGTGTGCGCCGTTTGTAGTTGCGTTTGTATCGGGAGGTGTAATCTGAGGCATTGTAACAGCGTCCTTTGATACAGGTAATACCTGTGATGTGTAGTCCTTATCCGTTGTTACAACGGTCTTTATCTCATCACCCGATGAGAGTCCCGAAATTTTTGAGCTGAGTGTTACATCAACGCTCTTACCCGATGCAATACTCTGTGTATTTGATGTAAGAGTTGTTGCGCCCTTTACAAGTGATACCTTAACCGATACAGCCTTTGCCGTATAGTTTTTGATATTTGTAACCGACTTTAGAGTACCGCTCTCATCAGCACCAACGGCAAATACTCTGTTATCGTCAAGATAATATTCGGTGCTTAAAACCTGGCAGTTATATTTATTGATGTTTTCCTGCTCCTCATCAACATATGCATCGCCTGCAAGAGTCTTTATCTCATCTGTTGTCAGGGCTCTGTCATAAACAAGCAAATCATCAACAAGTCCCTGATAATATGCATCGGCATCAAACTGTGATTTTCCTATGTAGTAGTTTGAAAACTTGCCGATATTGCTCCATTTATATGTAATTGCTTCAGTTGTACCTACGCTCTTACCGTTTATATAGAACTTTGTTGTAGAACCCGACCTTGAAATTACAACATTTTGCCATTCTCCCGTTGAGAGCTTGTCATTTGCATCAATGGTCTGCTCCGTGCCGTTCTTTAGGGCAAATCTTGAAACCGCGCCGTTATTTGCAGTCAAAAATGCGTAGTCTCCTGCCGATCCGTTACCGAAATCGTAAACTCTTGCCCATGTGCCTAAAGTTTCGGGCTTTGTCCATACGCTTATTGCAAAATCTCCGCTTATCTTTGACATTGCATCGCCGATTGCAGAAACTGTAGCATACTGGCTGTCACCCGACAATGACAGGGCTTTTCCGTCTCTGCCGTCAACCAATGACGCACCGCCGAAAAGCTCATATGCGTCGCCACCGTTGTCAAATGTTACCTTTGCAACAGGCTCGGTGCTACTCGCCTTTACAGCAGGTATCATGCCAAATGATGTAAATGCTACAGCACATGACAAAATGGCACTAATAAGTCTTTTTCTCATCTTTATAACCATTCCTTTCCGAGGTATATTTATGACAATGAATATAAGATAAGCCAAAATGACAACATTTTGTACCTTACTTATTCACCATTCCTTCTTACCTCTTACCTGTCTGAATTTATTCAGACTTACCTCTCCTTTTTTTGTGTATTCTAATCTGATTTTTTCACATAAACAGTTATTATAATTATAACAGATAAATTCTGACTTGTAAAGCAATAAATGTATATTTTGCATAGTTTTTATTGGAAAGTTATGTTTATTTTTAGTGAATAAGACAGATGTTTATTTGGGTTGGACAATTTTAGCAGTAGAAAGTCTATTGATTTTAGAAATTTTATTGAAAATACAAAATCTGTGTGATATTATGTAAACAAAAACAGGCGGAGGTGCGGTTATGAAAAAAATTGCTGTTTTTGAGTTTTTTATAATTATTGCGTTGTTGACAGTATTTATAGTTCTTTTAAAGAGCGGTTCAAAAAACCAAAGTACCGCCCAAAGCTCCCCTACACCTGCTGTAACGGCTATGCCGACAGATAAAACCTTAGCAAACACTCCCGATTTTAACAGGAGTGATATTATAATAGTGCTTGATGCAGGGCATGGGAAAGCATCGTCACAGATGAGCGATGATGAAAAAGAAAGCTCAGGCTGGACATATTATAACGGAGAGTGGGGCGACTGGCGACATTTTAAGTTTGGCAAAAAAACAGACGACTGTATGGGGGTTGGGTGCAGCGGCAGGGTAACGCCAAACGGCACTTGCTGGTACCCCATAGTAAATTCGGATAGGCTATATGAGCCTGAAATAAATCTTAATAATACGCTAAGTGCAAAGCGATACCTTGAGGAGCTTGGCTATACAATACGGCTTACAAGGGAAACAAATGACGAAAATCCGTCAATCACAAAACGGCTTTCATACTGTTATCCCGATAATGACACATCAAAATCTCCCGACGCTCTTGTTTATCTTTGCATACACTCAAACGCAGGGAGTGGAAGCGGAACATCATATATTGCTTTGAGAGGCGAATATGACCACCCCGAAATCCCCGATAATTATGTGGGGTTTAGTAATACCTTGGGTATGTATGTAAACGATGAAATTGCAAACAATACACCGTTAAAGAAAAATCCGCCCATAACCTATGAGCCGGAGCTTGTGGCATTTTGTAAATGCCCCGTTATATGCGGATATTTAGAGATTGGTTTTTATGACAATGAAAGCGATTTTGAGATTTTAAACAATTATTCCGATACGATAGGAAAAGCCATTGCACAAGGCGTAGACAGGTTTATATGCGAGCTGTTAGCAAAATAGCCCCGTTTTGAAATTCAAAACGAGACTATTTTTTTATAAGAAAGATATAATAATATCTGATTTACTTTTTATAAATACCGTACCATGTATTATTATTTGTTCTGCCAAGCACCTTATCGGTATCGGAATAGCTTACGCTTCCCGAATATACCGAACCGCTTCCCGATGTCATTTCGGGAGTTGTAACAAACAGCATTGCTCTTGAAAGGGTTATTTCAGGGATTATACCAAGGTATGTGCTTGAATTTAGCTTGATATTCTTTAATGTTCCCTTTGTAAGGCTTGTTGTTGTGCTAAGATACCCCTGTCCCGATACGGTAGGATTATCCTGCATATCGGTCGTGCCAAAGCCTATTAAAGTTCCGCCCGTTACCTTGAAGTACGAACCGCTTGCATCGCCCTTGTCAAACACACCGTTTCCGCCCTGTGTTGTACCGTTTACAACAACTGTGCCATCGCTCATAAGTATGCTTCCGTTTGAGTCAAGTCCGTCGCCGTTTGCAACAAGGTATAGCATACCGCCCTTTATATATAACATTCCGTAATCGGAGCTGTCGTCCATGCCTTGGTTTGGTCCGCCGTTTCCGCCGCCCGGGTTGCCCGGTCTTCCGCCGCCTCCAAAGCTTGGCTGTGTCTGTGAGCCAGACGATGATGTTGAGGTGGTTTCGTGGTATGTTCCGTTCTCCTCATAATCGCCTGCTGCGTTTATGCCGTCGTCTGTAGCATAGAGCGTGGTTGTTCCGCTAAGATATGCTATAACCGAGCCTTCAAGAGCTTCATAGCTTGTTGAGATGTTCATTGTATAGTCATCGTCAGTGCCGCCCTCTGTACCCATTGTAAGATAGTAATCGGCATGAACACCGTCATCACTTGTTGCAATCTCAAAATTACCGCCTGTTATATCCACGGTGTAATTTGAATGAATTGCATCATCATAACTGTTAATATTGAAGTCTCCGCCCGATATAATAATTGCATCAACCGCTTTTATGCCTTTTGCGCTGTTTTCAGTCGCACTGCCCGATGCACCGCCGTTTGTTGTTATATCAAATGTGCCGCCGCTTATATTTATATCGCCGTTTGTGTATGCAGTGTTACCGTCACTGTCGGTATAGTCAACACCCGACTGTATACCGTCAAGTGCGGATACTATCGTTATATCACCGTCCGTAACATTTACATAGTCTGCACCCTTTATACCGTCCTCGCCTGATGTAATGTTAATATATCCGCCTTTAATCTCCACATATCCTTCAACCGTTGCGGTCTCGGCTTGGGTTTCGTCTGTATAGTACCATGCATCAGCACTTGTGGTATTTGCCTTTATGCCCTCGGTTTGGGAATTTATGGTAATGCTTGGCGAATTTGCTATTATAACGCCGTAATCTGCCTGTATTCCGTCGCCTGTTTGAGAGGTTAAGTTAAGTGTACCGCCGTTTATTGTAACCGTACCCTTAGGAGCATATGAGCTGTTTGTATCAAGCTCTAAAGTGTCGCTGTCAATAGCATCTGTTTTTATCGCGTCGCCCACAGCCGTTACTGTAATATTACCTGCTTTTTTTGTTATCTTTACACTCTCATCGCCCTTTATACCGTTATTGCCTGCGCTTACCTCCAAATCGCCCGTTCCTATCTCAAGGTCTGCCTTACAACGGATACCGTTGCCTGCAGTTGACTGGGCAATTATTTTTGTATTGGCATCTGCACCCTTTATGGTAAGGTCGTTCTTTGAGTATATGCCGACACCCGTATCGGTATCAGTTTCATATGTGCTTATAAAACTTGATGTACTGCCCGATACATTTGAAAGAGTAACCTCGCCCTTTGTTGCATTTAATGCATTGCCCGTTGATGATGTTACCGATACATTATCAAGGTTTAATGTAACCACATCGGATTTTGTGGCGGTTTCTACAACAATCTGTCCGTCTGACAAAGTGCCCTCTATAGTGTAGTCGCCTGCCTCGGTTATTGTAACGGTAGTACCGCTGACCGTAACTCCCGCAACACCGGTTGCATCAATAGATGTGCCGTTTAAGTGGATTATTCCGTCGCCCAAATCTTCTTCCGATACCACATATTTTTCCGATAACGGTGTCATATTATCCGCACTGTCCCAGAGCATTATCGTATCGCCCTCGTTTGCATCTACTGCCACAGGCTCATTTGCACTAAGCTCGGACATACTGACATTTGCAAGTGTTCCGTCATCGTTATAGCTTGAAACTATCAGCGTTCCGCTCTCGCTTGCGCTTACATATCCGTCTGAATATGTTATCTGCGCTGAATATGCAAAAGCCGAAGCTGTGCTTATAAGTCCGCTTACCATAGTTACAATAAGCATAAGTATTGGTTTTTTTGTCATTTCATATCAGTCCCTTCCCTAAGTTTTTTATCTTAGTCAGGATTTTAGCATATGTTTCTTAAACCAAGCTTAAAATGATAAAAATAATAAAAAAAATTTTTGGGGCTTTTGCAAAAGCATAAGCCCCAAATTTGAAAACAAATCATCTGCTATAAACCGTTTATTCTCTGTCCTGCAATTTATAAAGCATCGTAACCGCTTCGCTTCGTTTCACATTAGCGTTTGGCTTTATGGTATTATCCTCATAGCCGTTTACAACACCCATTTTTACAAGTCCCGATACATAGTCCGCCGCCCAACTTGGGATTTCATCCTTATCGGCAAAGGTTACATCTGCGGTTTTTAAATTCTTTAGTGTTCTTCCTAAAATTGTCATTGCCTCGGCACGCGTTATTTTATCCTCGCCTGCAAAGAAGAAGGTTTTGCCGTTATCATTGCTCTTGCCGTTCATAATTTCCATACTCAGAGCCGTTTTTACAATATTTAACGCCCACGGCGCTATTTCCTCCGCATCGGTAAAGGTCAATTTGGTATCTGCATATTTAGATGTATCAGCACCTAAATAATTACAAACAATTGTTGCAAACTCGTTCCTTGTCATATCGTTATCGGGATAGAAATTCATGCGTCCGCTGTCGTTTATACCCTTTATAATGCCGTTTGCATACATCTTATTAAGTATATCCTGCGCCCAGTGTCCGTTTGTATCGGAAAATGGGTTATAGCTTGGATAATCTGCTATTGTTACAGGAATTTCAACATAGCAATTCCCTTTTGTGACTATAATCTTTCCCGTTTCATTATGTGTATCTGATAAGGTAAATAAGCCGTTTTCGTTTATCGTGCCAATATTGCCCTCTACAGACCAATTAAACAGCGTATCATATTCATTAAGCTCCGTATCGCCAACATATGCCGCCGCTGCCAAATCAAGTGTCAGCTCTTCATTCGCCTCGGTATAAACAGATTTTACCTCATGCCAGTCTGCACTGTTAAACACGGTTATTCTGTCGGGCGTTTCATAAACAGACAGCTCACGCTCATATTTTGCATCGCCCGATTTTATGCTTACGGTTGTCGTTCCCTCGCCGTGCAGTGAATATTTATTTTCATCATGCACATAGCTTGATGTTCCGTTATTTATAATATCGTATACTATGCTTGGATTTTCTATTTTAAAGTTTGCGGTATCATAAACCGAATTTACTATAAATTCCTCTTCAAAGCCCGATAAATAAGCACTGCTTTGCTTTTCGGAAACATTTATTATCCACGGTATACCCGACCTTTCCCTGTCGTCACGGATAAACATAAAGTTTGCAACCTGCCTTAAACTTCCGTCTGAGGGCTTATTCATAACCATAAAGTCAGAGCGTCCCGGGAATACTGCGCCGACGGAGGTGGATCCACCGCCGTCAAAGTTTATAGCATCAATACAGCCAAGCTCCTCTAACCTCTTTGCAACGGTTTTTATCTGCGCGCCGTAGCTATAGCCTTTTTGTCTGCCGTCAAGTGTGTATAAAATCACACTCCCGTCTGCCTTTACCCCTACCGCAGTTCTCGGTGCGGCAGCGTTATCCGTTACCTCCTGTACAACGCCGTCTTTTATAATTCTTCCGCCCACGGAGCTTGCAAGCGATACAACATCTTTCCATTTTTCGTTATCGTTATCATAGGCGTTATTTGTTACATACAAATTATCGCCTATCTTTGCATCGTTTAAAAGAGTATAGCACTCCTCTATTCCGCCTGTGCCTATCACAAACACAACCTTGCCATCAGGTATTGAAACATCACCGCTGTATACAAACTTGTCATCGACACGCAGGGTGTAGTTTTCACCTATTTTAAGTCCACCCGATACAGGCGTGCATATAACAAACAGATTTTCACCGTTTGTATGCGTTCTTGACGAAAACTTATCGTTTAACATAAAGATTGTGTTAAAACCGTTCTGATACCATTTATTGATACAGTCCACCCCAACGCTTCTTTCTCCGTTTGAGAGTGTGGTTTTTACATCAAACCAGTCAATAAAAGAAGTTCCGTCACGGCGAACAGCAACAGCGTCCTGCCCCAAATTTTCAAGCGATACAATTTCACCGTCAATTATGACATTTCCCATGGGTATACCCGTTGTGAAGGAAAAATAGTCCGCATTTATGCCTGCCATCGGTCTTATGCCGTTGTCCTCCATATACGATACCGCACCGTTTATTGTGCGTGTACCCCACACACTGCTGCCGTTTACAACAATCGGTTTTGCCTGCTCGTTTGGAGTGTATTCAATGTATGATTCCGTTTGCTTGCCGACCGATGAGGAGGTAAACGATGTGTGATGAAAATAGGTGTATGCACCCATATCCGTTGTCCACGCATTATCAACCGTGCCTAACACGCTTGCATATGCAACGGTTGCAGTTAAAAGAAATGTGCCAAATATATTTAGTGTTATTGATTTTAAATTCACCGATACATTCCTCCTGAAAATTTTTACGATATATTATAATATCTAACACAAAAAATCATACGGTAAATTTTGGTTTAGCGTACCAATTAAAAAGCGTTAATTGATATGAGGTGTAGGGTTGGGGCTCTATCAACGGCGTTGTTGCCTGCAACGGCAACACGCCTATAAATCGCTTTGCGATTTATAAAGGCTCCAACCGTTGTTTACGGTATCGGGGATACGGCAGGAGCAAGCCCCTGCCCTACAATGTGTGATACCCACTTACGCATATAAACCAAAATTTATATTATTATTAAATGCCGTAAGCAAAAATTATGCTCCTTTATAAGGAGCATAATTTTTATGATAACAGATTTACTATTTCAAGAACTATTATAACAATGCTTAGCAAGCTCATAACGGTTGCGGTTGTAACCTGCTTCTTTTTAAGAGTTGTTATAGCAGTTTCTAAATCCTCGAAATCCTTTTTCATATTCTGCTGTGCATTCTTAATCTCAAACATACGGTCATTGAGCTTTGAAACAAGAGTTACGCTCTGATGCACATCCGACACCTCGGCCGTTAATGTATCAAGTCTTGTGCCTATATCCTTGATATTTATATCCATATCGCTCTTTGCTTCAATCTGCTTTACCTCAATTTCATTGAGCTTTGACGCCATTTTATCAATCTTATCCGTAAGGTCTGACGGCGCTGACATTATTCCGTCAAGCTTTTGCTTTGCGCTCTCGCTGATATTTTTAATATGCTCCTTAGCCGACTTTGTGCCGAGAGTTATATTTTCCTTAATGATTTCCACATCATCGTCTGCCTCGTCAAAAACGATTTCCTCCTGCGGTACGCTCTCCTCGTCTGCAGTCTGCGCAGTTTTAAAGTCGTTTACAAGCTTTGCCGCCTTTTGCTTAACCTTATCCAAAACGCTCCTGATATTGATTGTTTCACCGCTCACACCTGCGCCTGCTTCATCGGATACGGGCGATGCCTCGGTATTTATGTTTCCGTCAACACTCTTTAAAAAATCCTCGTAATCCTTATCCGTACCCTCATAGTATGCATCAGTTCCGTCATATGACTTGATGTTTATATCTTTATTTTCCATAACGGTATTTTCCCCATTCTATCTGTATATTTTAGTCCTCGGCTATATCAACCTCGATAACTTCCTCTCCGTCATCATTGCTTGACTCGGGTTCTTGTGTCTTTGTAAGCTTTGCTCCGCATTTTGAACAGAAGGTAGACTCAATTTTGTTATAAACACCGCAGTATTCGCATTTTACAACCGCTCTTAAATCCGTAAGCTCGCTATTTAGCTCATCAATATCCTTATTAAGCTCGTCAATCTTCTTGCACTGATCCACAAAATCGGGGTCTGTTATTAAATCCTCAAGATACTGCTCATACAAACGCTTGCCCATAAGTTTATAAATTTCGTCAATCTTGTCATTCGCCTCGTTTATGGAAAAGCGTATTTTTGCGCGGGAAACAACATTCTCTGTCTTTGATGCGGCAGTTTTTGATGCTTTCCCCACCTTATCCATCGCAACATCCGCATAACCTCTGAATTTGTCAAAAATGTTATCAAAATTCATAACTATTACCTCCATCGCCGAATTAAAAATACTATTTTGTTTATTGTATCACATATTTTTTAATTTTTCCACAATTATTTTATTTTTTACCTGTTTTTTTCCGAAAAGATTTCAATTATCCTGTCCGCTATCATATCGGGCGTTGTGTCAATGCCTATATGTATTTTGTAATCGCAGTTATCATAAAACTTCTGACGGCTTATAAACCGCTCTCTTATCGCTTCAATTTCCTGACCCTGCATAAGCGGTCTTGTTTTTGATGCGTCAGAAATTCTTTGCTCAATAACGCTAAAATCGGGCGCTAAATTGAATATAATTCCGTTTTTTCTAAGCTCGCTCACATTATCGGGATTAAGCACCGCTCCGCCGCCTGTTGCAATTACTTTATTATCAAAATCCGAAACATTTTTTATTGCCTCGTTCTCAAGGCGTCTGAAATATTCCTCGCCGTAAAGCGCAAAAATCTCGTTTATCGTCTTTTTTGCCCCGTCCTCAATCAACTTATCGGTGTCTATAACCTCATATCCCAACCGCTCGCCCAGCACCCTTGCAACGGTTGTTTTCCCCGACGCCATAAAGCCTGTTAATACTATGTTCATACCCCGAACACCTCGCTTTTTATCCTGCAAACAAGGTCATTTCCGACTTTTACACCCGTAAACAGCTCATATGCTAAAATTCCCTGGTATATAAGCATATCAAGCCCGTTTACTGTCTTTGCGCCCCTTAATGACGCCTCTTTTAAAAATTTCGTTTGCCTCGGATTGTAAATCATATCAACAACCGCTGTGGCTTCGGTTATAAAATCAAGGCTATCAATTTCTGCTATCGCATCCGTTGGCAGTGCATCAAGCTGTGGTGCCATACCTGCCGATGTGGTGTTTATTACAATATCAAAGCTCAAATCCTTGACTTGCGTATCAATTTCATACCCTGTTTTTTCATATATCTGCTTTGAAATATCCTCGGCTTTTTTTACTGTTCTGTTTAAAAGGGTTATGCTTTTGGGATTTTCCTTTACAATTCGCATAAGTGTCGGCACTGTAACTCCGCCTGCGCCGATAACCAGAATTTCTTTACCTGAAATTTCTATCCCCTGTGATTTCAATGCTAAATAAAAGCCCTCTGAGTCCGTGTTATAGCCTTTAAGATGTCCGTCTTTGTTTACAATCGTATTTACCGAACCTAATATTTTTGCCATATCATCAATATCGTCAAGGTATTTTATAACCTCTTTTTTATGTGGCGCGGTAACATTTATGCCCGAAATTTGCAAGGCTCTTACACCCTCTATTGCATTTTTTAAATTTTCACTTTTTACCTGCCATGCCGAATACACATAGTCGGCTCCCAAGCAAGCGGATATAAAATTGTGAAGTCGTGGTGAAAAGCTATGCTCTATAGGATCGCCGATTACGGCAAGCTGTTTTGTTTTGCCTGTAATATTTATCATTTGTCCGTTTCTCCTATATAAAATGGTTTCAATTCATGTGCGTCGGCACAATTTACACACCGCAAGGTGCAATTTATATACTTTATTATATCACACCCAATCTCAATTTACAAGCACCGCCGCAATTGCTTTTGCAACATCACGGCCTGCGTTTAGCGCCTCCTCTAAGGTGTTTCCGTTACTGCCTACCTCTAAAATAAGGCTTCCCTTTGTTTCATGCAGATTAAAGCGCTCCGTTCTTAAATTTATTGACCGCATAAGGTTTGGATACATTATATTAGCCGCCGACTGTATCTTGGCGGCAAATTTCAAATTTTCACGCCAGTTTGGGTTATAAAGTCCCATGCTGTCGGTACCCGAAACAAGCATAACCTGCGATGTCGGTGCCGCTGCGCCCTCGCATACCACCCTTAATTTTGTACCGTCCTCGTACACGAATGCGTCCCTGTGTACATCAAGCACAACCTTTACATCCCGATAGGTGTTTAAATCATTTTCAATCGTCTGCATTGCTCTTGTATATGAGCCTTGATACGACGGATAATCATGAATTGAAACATCATGATAACAGTGTATGCCGTAGCTCTCAAGCGTGTCACAAATGATATTCCCCACCGCAACCACGCTTTTGTTGGGATCGGTCGTGCGCTCCGTTTCGCCCTCCATTTGGTCGCCGTCATAACATTCTGTTGTATGGGTGTGCATTACAAGCACCGATATTGAGTCGGGATCTATAGAAAATGATAAATCCTCGCTGCAAAGCGCCTCTAAATCGACATCATAATCGGTTGCATTGTTTAAGGATAAGCCGTTTCCCTCATTTATCATTGCCTTTGTCGGAAGCTCGGTGCTATCCTCGCCGATTATCGGCACGGTGTCGGGAATATCGGAATTGTCGCTGTGCTCTACTCCGTTTCCTATACCTTTATCAATTAAGGCTTTGGGATTGTCGGGAGCAAAACCCAAAAGCTTTTGTATAGTGGCTTTTAAGTTGATTTTTTTGCCGCCGCCGACGCCTGTATCTATCATATTATAGCACATATCCTCGCTTATGGGATATTTAATATCGCTTTTTGCCTCGCTGATGCCTATCGCGGTTACAATAACGGCAGAAACAAGCGCTGTTACAAGCCGTTTTTTTGTTATTACCACTGCCCGAAACTTCATATTCTTGTCCCCTCCGTTGCTTTTTTGGTTATCTATATTATTCATACTTGAATTTTTTGGGAATATTCTTTAAATTTTCTAAAAAAATGCTTGCAATCTGAAAACTACTGTGGTATAATCTTGTAGTTATTACAGGTGGTCCTCTGCCATGCTCCGGCACGAACATCTTGAAGGAGGAAATTAAAATGAGCGTAAATTCAAATGAGATCCTTCAGTCAATCACAAAGGATCAAATAAGAACAGATTTACCTGACCTTGTTGTAGGTAACAATGTAAAGGTATATCAGAAGATTGTAGAGGGTAAGCGTACAAGAACTCAGATGTTTGAGGGTACAATTATCAAAGTACAGGGCGGCGGAATTTCAAAGACCTTTACTGTAAGAAGATTATCTTACGGCGTTGGCGTTGAAAAGACATGGCCTGTAAACTCACCTAATATTGAGAAGATTGAAGTAACAAGATTAGGTAAGGTTAGAAGAGCTAAGCTGTTCTATATCCGTGACAGAGTAGGTAAGGCTACTAAGGTTAAGGAAAGAATATAACCTTTTGTAACTGCTGACTTTGGCGCAGGTCGTTCAAAAGTGCAACTACTTGATTTAATTTGAGTAAAAGTAATGTTGAAATCCGCAGTTTTGCGGATTTCTCATTATTTTAACACTTTTGAACTACAAACTCTAATGCGATTTTCATATCAGGAGGTATCGTATAATGGAAGAGAATAAGAAAGACAAAAAGGGCGAATTTAATCTTGCCCGCGAGATTTGGGAATGGGTATACACGCTTGTAATTGCAATAGTTATTGCATTTGCAATAAAGACCTTCCTGTTTGACATAGTACGGGTTGACGGAAGCAGTATGTATCCGACGCTTGAAAATAACGACAGACTTATTGTTACAAAGCTTGGCTATAGTCCCGAGCAGGGCGATATTGTTATTCTTGACAGTGCGTATAAAAAGCGTGAGGCGTATTATTCACAGCTTGCCGATGAGCAGGGCAAGGATAAGCTTTCGTTTATTGACAAGCTCCTTGAAAAGCGTAATCTTCCCGATGCGCTTGATAAGGTTTACTATGTTAAAAGAGTTATAGCAATGCCTAATCAGACTGTTGATATAACGGACGACGGCAAGGTTTTGGTTGACGGCGTTGAGCTAAAAGAGGAATATGCAAACGGACTTACAGCGTCAATTGATTCTACCGTGGATTATCCGCTTACGGTTGATGAGGACTCGGTATTTGTTATGGGTGATAACAGAATGCACTCAAAGGACAGCAGAGCCTCAGACCTTGGCTGTGTGCCGATAGATGCGCTTTTGGGTAAGTCACAAATACGCATTTGGCCGCTTAATAAAATTTCAACAACAAAATGATTTGAATTTTAAGGACTGATTGGATTTAGCAAGATAGCACCTTACTAAATACAACAGTCCATATTTTTAGGAGAAATATATGCAGAATAATATACAATGGTATCCGGGGCATATGACAAAAACACGCAGGCTTATCGAGAAAAATCTAAAGCTTATAGATGTTGTTGTGGAAATCCTTGATGCCCGAGTTCCAATGTCCGGCAGGAACCCGAATTTTGACGATATTATAAAGGGTAAGCCACGGCTTTTGGTTATGAATAAATCAGACCTTGCAGATACGGAGCGCACCAAGGAATGGATAAAATGGTTTACCGATAACGGTATAAGCGTTATCCCGATAAGCTGTGCAACGGGGAAAGGGCTTAATAATGTCATAAACTCGGCAAGGGCGCTTGTTCAGGATAAAATCGACCGTGAAAAGGAAAAGGGCAGAAATATCACGGTTAAAATAATGATGGTCGGTATTCCAAATGTCGGCAAATCAAGCCTTATAAATAAGCTTGTAGGAAAAGCAAGCGCAAAAACAGGCGACCGCCCGGGCGTAACGAGGGGCGAGCAGTGGATAAGGATACGCTCCGATGTTGAGCTTTTGGACACGCCCGGTATTCTTCCGCCAAAGTTTGACAATCAGGAGCTTGCAAAGCGCCTTGCATATACGGGCGCAATAAAAGACGAGATTATGAATATTGAGCTTCTTGCCTATTCCCTGCTTGATTATTTAAGGGATAACTATCACGATATACTCTGTACCCGATACAAGCTATCCGATATTGAGGACTTGGAGGGGTATCAGATACTTGAAATGATAGGCAAAAAAAGAGGCTGTGTAGTATCGGGCGGTGAGATTGATATGGAGAGGGCGGCAAATTTGGTTATTGATGAGCTGCGCTCGGCAAAGATTGGAAATATCACACTTGAATTACCGTCCGATTTTGAAGTTAATACTTGAATAATGCCGTTTGTTATGGTAGAATAATCTATATTCTAAATATATTCGTTGGAGGATAAAAATTTATGTCTATGTATGTTACATGCCTTGATTTAGAGAGCGTTTTGGTGCCTGAAATTTGGATTGCATTTGCTGAGGAAACAGGTATTCCCGAGCTTAAAAAGACAACAAGGGACGAGCCTGACTATGATAAGCTTATGAACTACCGTATAGGTATCTTAAAGGAGCATGGCTTGGGACTCAAGGAAATACAGGAAACTATCTCAAAGATTGATCCTATGCCCGGTGCAAAGGAGTTTTTGGATAAGCTAAGGGACTTGGGACAGGTTATAATTATAAGCGATACATTTACGCAGTTTGCAAAGCCGTTGATGAAAAAGCTCGGTTACCCGACAATTTTCTGCAACACGCTTGAGGTTGCGCCAAACGGCGAGATAACAGGCTTTAAGATGCGCTGTGAAAAATCAAAGTACACAACCGTAAGAGCATTACAGTCAATGGGCTTTGAAACAATCGCAAGCGGAGACAGCCATAACGACCTTGCTATGATAAGAGCAAGCAAGGCAGGATTTTTGTTTAAGAGTCCTGACAGCATTAAGGCTGAAAACCCCGATTTAGATGCATTTGAAACATATGATGAATTGTATGAGGCTATTAAAAATGCAATGACGGAGTAAAATATGTGAATATATAAATAAGCTGTACTCACTTGAATACAGCTTATTTTTGTGTAATACTATAATTTTATTATGCTTTATGTCAGATAAATTTTGGTTTAAACGGGTATTAACCCAATGTATTGTAGGGCAGGGGCTCTATCAACGGCGTTGTTGCCTCTAAGGGCAACACGCCTATAAATCGCTTTGCGATTTATAAAGGCTCCTGCCGTTCTGAATATGCGTTGTCGGGGATGCGGTTGGAGCAAGCCCCAACCCTACGACCATATCAATTTACGATTTCGCATTGGTACGCTAAACCAAAATTTATCCATACATCGCAAAAACGGCTGTTAAAAACAGCCGTTTTTGCTTTGACATATCAGTTGGGGTTGTATGTCTTAATATATAAAAGTTTATATATTATTCAAATAATTTAGTATTATCTCCAAGAGTTCCTATCTGCTCATCAGCACTCTTTATAAAGTCGTCTACTACGCTTGCGCAGAGAATATTCTCGCCATCGAATGACATAACCTCCATATTTGGAGTTTCATATTTTTCTAATTTCATTGTTCATTTACCTCCGATTATTTGTTGTGGTTATACTCATTTACAGACGCGCCCTTAACAGCAGACCATACCGGCTCTGTATCACCGACTTTAATAAATGACATAGCATAAATTGTGGTGTCAAGATAGTTAGTGTCTATATCTTTGATATCAGCACCGAATGTTGTCTTTGTACCTGCTGAACTTCCTACAACCTTAGCCTGTGATGTTGTTATTGTAGACTCATTATCAAAACGCGCAAAATATGTACCGTATTCTGCTATTATCTCGTCTGAATTTACGGTTGTAATGAAACGGATATTGCCTAAATGGTCTGTTGAATCAACATACGCATCAACATCTGTAATCTCAACAGCTTCAACTGCTGACAATGTAAGTGTACTAAAGTGTGTAACCGGAACTTCTACATACTTATCAGTTTCGCCCTTTACATCATAAATGCCAACCTCATCAGCACGACCCTCGCTCTTATGAGTTACCTTTAACTTTTTCTCTTGTGCCAATGCACTAGGTACCGGAAGAGTAATGATAAATGATGCGTTGCTTGTCAATGCATCGTTGCCGATTACAACTTTACTTACCTGTGTGTCACCAACATAAGTCGTAGCAACAGGGTGTACCTCATATGTGATAGTGTTTTCTACAACAGGAGGATTATCACGCTCTATTGCAATCTCAACATTGATTTCATTTGCATCGGTTTTTGTATCCTCAACAACCTTGCTTACTACATCACCAAGTTCAAACTTGCCAACAGTAGTATCTTTAGCTGCTTGCTCGTCTGCTAATTTTACATTAACAGTCATTGTATTTTCAGTTGCATTTCCAATTGTTTGATTAGCACTGTCAACTACTGACTTTGTAGCTGTGTATGTAGCTTCATAGCCTGTTGTAGTCTGGCTTTCAGCAAGCGCGGTAGCCTGAACTTTACCTACCTGCCATAATAAGGAACCTTCATTTATAGCTACAGCCTCATAGCCTGTTGCTACATAATCCGACGGATCATTGCTGTACTTACCGCCTGTTATACTCATAGAAGCAGGAGATGTAATAGCATAGTTTCCTACAAAGTTACCGCCTGAAATCTTAAATCCGCCTGTATACTGCGGATATGTGTTAAGATCAATTGCCGCTACTATAGAAGCATGATTGTCGGCTAGGTTTGTATCTGTGAATGTGCCGCCTTTTACATCTATAACGCCACCGCTTGAGAATACATAAAGTATATGGTTATCACCTGTATATGTACCGCTGTTTACAGTAAGCTCACTACCGCCTGATACTGAAAGCGGAGTACTGCAGTGGTCAAAATAACCGGTCTGCGTAAAGTTACAGTTTGTTAATGTTGCTTTACCCGGTTTCGAGTGTGTTCCCAAGTCTGCCTCTGTTACCTCAATGCCGCCGCCGTATGATGAGTTGATTGTTACATTTGTAAGAGTTGCCTCACCACCGAGCACCTTAACATTAAGTCCCCAAGGTCTTGCATTTGAAAGCTCTAAATCGTGTGCTACAAGCTTACCGTTTGCCTCAACTCTGAATGCACCGTAACAGCCTGCACCGTTTGATGATGTAGTACCGCTGCCAACAGCAACAATGCTACCGCCATAAACCTCAAGTGTTCCGTTATCGATACGGATTGCACGGTTGTTTGCATTTGAACCGGCATTTACTTTAAATGTTTTTCCGTTTAAATCAAGCTTTGCACTAACGCCCGATTTGTCAAATATAACACCGTTGTCCTGTGTTAAATTATCTAACAATACAATCGTCTGTCCGTTTTCTACAGCCGCAACTGCCTCTGCTAATGTTGCATACTTAGTGCTACCGATTTGTGCAACAGCAGGAACACCAAGCTCATACCAATTATCGCTAAGAGCAATTACAGAATAACCTTCCTTAACTTGTATATTCATACAATCAGTGATAACTGAAGGCTCATCAATGTTTGTAGTGTTTTGGATAACCATGGCACCATTATATTCTGTTGGTCTTGAATTCGGGTTGAGTGTCTGCATTCTTCCACCGTTATACGATACAGATATTGGTTTGTCTGTATTTCCATCAATTGATGTCTTCGCAGGAGCATAAACTCTTACAGCCGCATTTTTACCTATTAACTCTCCACCGTTTACCTCAAGAACAAGCTGTTTATATGTTGCATTTGGACATTGTACAAACACAGCATCCCATCCATCAACCGAACCTCCATCAATAATACATTTAGCGACAATATTAGGATTTGCCTGTCCATAATTTGCTAATCTTATAGCTTCGCCATCCTTGGTATAAACATTACCGCCGTACATATGTAATGTTGGATTGATGTTATTATATGTATCTCCCCACTGGTTTGGATGCTGGTCAATTGTAAATGACATTCCGGATGTTGTATTTTCATCAGTTATATTTTGTACAGTACCTGAATAAAGATTTACATTTCCGTTTGAATATATTGTCGCCTGCTGTTTCCAGCCATTTTCTGAACCTTTAAACTCATAACTTATAACACCATCTGCGTCATTTGATGTATCTTTAATATTAAGAGTAGCGCTGTTTTTAACAAAAAACAGATTATGTGCCGCATTTGATTCAGATTCTGCTGTAATATTAAAGCCTTTAAGGTCTATTGTTACTTCTTTGCCGTCTATAGTATAGTAATCTGTGGCTGTAAAAGCTTCTTTACTTATACTAATATCCGACAAGAGTTCAATTGTAGCACCATCTTGTGCTTCAGTAATTGCATCTGCCAATGTTGCATATGGCGTGCTACCAATCTGTGCAACATCGCCCTCTGCCATTGCCGGCACGCTTATAAGTCCTATGCACATTGCAAGAACAGTAAGCATTGCCAAGAGTTTTTTAGTTTTCACTTTCATTGTTTTCTTTCCTTTCCCTTACTTTGTATTTTTATCTTTTTATATCCATTTGGATATAAATCACGATTATAGTACCATAATAGTGTTAAAATGTCAATACCCCATTTAGGGGAAATTTTTTAATTTGGGGAAATTTTTATTTGGTGAAAAATATGGCATATTACAGACGAATTCGTGAATTGCGAGAAGAAAAAGGTTATACGCAAAGTGATTTAGCAAAGGTTTTATATACAACACAACCGCAATATTACCGATATGAGAGTGGGTTAAGGGATTTACCATGCGAATTGCTGGTTATTATAGCAAAATTTTATAATGTATCTGCAGATTATATTTTGGGAATTTCTGATGAGAGGTGAAGATGTTAGTCTATAGCAACAGAGAATTATCGCATTTAATTTTGGTTTATGTGTGTAAATGGGTATTGTAATTGTAGGGCAGGGGCTTGCTCCTGCCGTTGTTCACGGTATCGGGAATGCGGTTGGAGCAAGCCCCAACCCTACACCATACCCATTAACAATAAATCCAATGGTACGCTAAACCAAAATTTACCGAACACGCAACATTATTAAAGAAAAATCGGAGATTTTTCCACCATAATTATTCATTATTCATCATTCATTATTCATTTAATTAAATTTATCCGCACAAAAAAAGGAGTGGCGTTGCCACTCCTTAATTTTTTGATATTAGTTTAACTCTGAGAAATACTTGATTGTTCTTACCATCTGTGATGTGTATGAATTCTCATTATCATACCAAGAAACAACCTGTACCTCATATAAACCGTCGCCGATCTCACAAACCATAGTCTGTGTAGCATCGAATAATGAACCGTATCTCATACCTACGATGTCTGATGAAACGATCTCGTCTGTGTTATAGCCGAATGACTCGTTTGATGCAGCCTTCATAGCAGCGTTGATACCGTCAACTGTTACATCGTTACCCTTTACAACAGCTGTAAGAATTGTTGTTGAGCCTGTTGGTGTAGGAACTCTCTGAGCGCTACCGATTAACTTACCGTTAAGCTCAGGGATAACAAGACCGATTGCCTTTGCAGCACCTGTTGAGTTAGGAACAATGTTTACTGCAGCTGCTCTTGATCTTCTTAAATCGCCCTTTCTCTGTGGGCCGTCAAGTGTCATCTGGTCGCCAGTGTAAGCGTGGATTGTGCACATAATACCTGACTGGATAGCTGCGTACTTATTAAGAGCGTCAGCCATAGGAGCCAAGCAGTTTGTTGTACATGAAGCAGCTGAAATGATTGTATCATCTGCCTTTAATGTGTCATGGTTTACATTGTAAACGATTGTCGGAAGGTCATTACCGGCAGGAGCTGAAATAACTACCTTCTTTGCACCGGCATTGATATGAGCCTGTGCCTTTGCCTTTGATGTATAGAAGCCTGAACACTCTAATACTACATCTACATCAAGCTCGCCCCATGGGCAGTTGTTTGCATCAGGGAATGCGTAAATCTTAATCTCCTGACCGTCAACTGTGATTGAATCCTCACCTGCTGTTACCTTATCAGCCTTCTCATATTTACCCTGTGATGAGTCATACTTTAATAAGTGAGCTAACATTTTTGGGCTTGTTAAGTCGTTGATAGCAACTACCTCATAACCCTCTGCACCAAACATCTGTCTGAATGCCAAACGACCGATACGGCCGAATCCGTTAATTGCAACTTTTACTGCCATTTTCTTAAAATCCTCCTAAGATTGTTTTTATTGGATATTTTTATCCTCTGTACTCTATTCTAACTCAAAATCCAAAATTATACAAGTATATTTGTTAAATTTATAGCATATAATTCAGTTTTTTTCCCTGTTGCACAAAAAAATTGACCTTTTATGGCAACAAATATGTATTTTCTTGCATTTTCTAAGATTTATGTAAACCTAAATGTCAAACAGCCTTTTGGCATTATTAAAGGTTATATCCTCAACCTCCTGCACAGGGATATTTTTTATCCGTGAGATTGCCTCAATTACATACTTTATATATGATGAGTCGTTTCTCATACCCCTATAGGGAACAGGCGTTAAATACGGGCAATCCGTTTCAACCAACATTCTATCCATAGGCACATAAAGTGCCACCTCCTGCGGACGGTGTGCATTTTTAAAAGTCAATGATCCGCCAAATGCTATATACATTCCCATATCAAGCACTTCCCTTGCCATTTCAACCGATCCGCTGTAGCAATGAAACTCGCCCCTGACCTTGCCACGATACGCTCTTAAAATATCCATACAGTCGCCATGAGCGTCCCTGTCATGAATGACAATCGGCATATCCAAATCAATCGCTAATTCAATTTGATTGGCAAACCATTTTTTCTGCAAATCCCTCGGTGAATTATCATAATAATAATCAAGGCCAATCTCGCCGATTGCCTTGATTTTATCATGCTTACTCCATTTTATAAGCTCGTCAATATCGCTCTGTTTCATATGCTCCGCCTCGTGCGGATGCACACCGACTGAGCCATATACAAAATCATAATTTTTACAAAGCTCAATAATATCGGGGATTTCACAAATATCGGAGCAGGAATTCATAATCATGCCGACATTTTTATCGGGCATAGAGTCAAGCAATGCAAATCTGTCCTCATTAAACCTGTCGTCATTATAATGGGCGTGTGAATCAAAAATCATCAGACCTCGCCCTCCTCGGTAAGCACCAAATCCATCGGCACATCGCTATCGTCTACGGGAATATTTTTCACAATCTGAAAATCATAGCATAACGCAATGGTATAGGCTCTCATTCCCTCTAAGAACTTATCATAATAGCCCTTGCCAAAGCCTAAACGGTTTCTGTGCATATCAAACGCAATGCCCGGCACCACAACAACATCTATGTCGTTTTTATCAACAGGACGGATTATCTGTGGCTCTAAAATGCCGTATGCACCTTTTTTAAGCTCGGTTATGTCCTCTATATATGTAGGTATAATTGTATTTGTCGCCGTCTGGCTTATCGGCACAACAACTTTTTTACCGTCCTCTAAAAGCTGTTTTATAATCGGCAGAGTTTGGGGTTCCCTGAAGTTTGAAACATACATCATAACAGTTTTTGCTTCTTTTACCGCTTTTTTACCCAAGAGCTTATACCTTATTATCTCGCTCTTTTCCATAACCTCAGCGTCGGTTAAGTGTTTCCTGTGCCGACGCATTTTCTCACGCAAAAGTTCCTTAATCAATACTGCATCTGCTCCTTTAACTTATCTGCAACGGCATTTCCTTTTAGTATGCCCGTTATTGCAAATCCGAAATCTGCCGCCGCACCTGCACCCTTTGCCGTTATAAACTTACCGTCAACCACAACCTTATCGCCCGTTACATTTGCACCGTATAAATACTTTTCATAGCCCGGGAAACAGGTTGCCCTCTTGCCGTTTAAAATCATTTTCTTACCCAAAATACTCGGCGCGGCGCAAATTGCGCCAATGTATATACCTCTTATAACGCACTCGTTTATAAGGTAATGTACCTCATTTGATGCGTCTAAAAGCTCGTGTCCTGCACCGCCCGGAAGCATTAAAAGTGTAATATCTTTGGGCTCTACATCGGTTATTTTCATATCCGCTATAACCTTGATATTATGCGCGCCCGTAACCTCAAGATTTTTTGTGATAGATGCTGTTTTTACCTCAATCCCCGCACGGCGCATTATATCTATAGGCTCAATCGCCTCAATCTCTTCAAAGCCGTCTGCAAGTAAAACATATACCATAATAATTTACCTCATAAATAGTTAAAACGATAATCTTAAAGCGCTGATATTAAATCGTTCATATCATACATGCCTGCGCCCTTTGCCTTCATATACTTTGCGGCTCTTATCGCACCTACCGCAAATACCTCTTTTGAGTATGCGCTGTGCTTTAACTCGATAACCTCGTCATTGCCTGCAAAGATTACCTCATGGTCGCCGACAATTGTACCGCCTCGAACTGCATGAATACCTATCTCTGTCGGCTTTCTCTTACGCCTTACGCTGTGTCGGTCATACACATACTCGGCAGGATATGAAAGCGTTTCGTCAATGGCATCTGCAATTGCAAGCGCCGTTCCCGAAGGCGCGTCAATCTTCTGGTTATGGTGTCTTTCAACAATTTCTATATCAAAATTGCCCTCTAAGAGCTTTGTTGCCTTTTTTGCAAGCGATATTAAAAGATTTATGCCAAGCGACATATTCGCAGAGAAAAATACAGGTATCTCATTTGACGCCTCTTGCATTTTTTCCTTCTGCTCGGCACTGAGTCCCGTTGTCGCAATAATTACAGGCAAATTCCGTCTTTTACAATACGACAGAAGCGCATCAAGGCATGACGGGTGCGAAAAGTCAATCACGACATCTGCCTCGCCCATAAACTCCTCGGGATCGGAAAATACAGGATATGTATTTTCAAAGTTATCGTTTATATCGAAGCCTGCAACGATTTCACATTCTGCGTCCTCTTCCACAAGCCTTGTTATAACCCTGCCCATTTTGCCGTTACAGCCGTTCATTATAATCCTTGTCATAGGTTTTGCTCCTTTTTATTTCAATAAGCCAATATTTTTCATAGAATTTTTGAGGATTTCAAGGTTTTTATCCGTCATATCGGTAAGCGGAAGTCTTAAATTGCCCACATTATAACCCATTAGCCTCATTGCTGTTTTTACGGGTATAGGATTTACCTCGATAAACAGGCTGTTTATAAGGTCAAGCATTTTAAGCTGTAATTCCATAGCCTTTGAAAGCTCGCCGTCTAAGTAATATTGGCACATATTATGAGTTTCTAAAGGCATTACATTTGCAACCACCGAAATTACGCCCTTACCGCCAAGCGACATAATAGGTATTGTCATATCGTCATTTCCCGAATAGATATATATCTCGGGTACCTCTGCGGCAATTTTTGCAACAAAGCCAATATCTCCCGATGCCTCTTTTATCGCAACGATATTTTCTATCTTTGCAAGCTCCTTTAATGTATCAAGAGCTATTGCAGTACCCGTACGGGACGGAACATTATATAAAATTACAGGGACTTTAACCGCATTTGCAACTGCACTAAAATGCGCAATCAAGCCCTTTTGCGTTGCCTTGTTATAATAAGGGGTTACCTGCAAAATGCCGTCAACGCCGTATTCCTCGGCACGCTTTGAAAGCGCTATTGCATGGACTGTGTCGTTTGAGCCCGTGCCTGCAATAACCTTAATTCTGCCGTTTGCAACATCAACCGTATGCTTTATTGCCGCAAGATGCTCCTCGTCGGGCATTGTTGATGCCTCGCCCGTTGTTCCGCAGATAATAATTGCATCGGTCTTGTTTGCTATGTGCATTTCAATGAGCTTTGTAAGCTCGTCATAGTTTGTTTTTTGTCCGTCAAACGGTGTTACAATCGCAACACCCGAACCTGTAAATGGTAATACTTTTGCCATATTTATTTTCCTCCAATCCGGTATCAATAATACATATTCCTAAACACCATACCTGAACAAAGAGCAAGTTTTATTGTTCGTTCAGATTAGTCCATGTAGCCTTTTGCTGTCAGTAGTTCTGCTAACAATACCGCACCGCCTGCGGCGCCTCTTAATGTATTATGGCTCATGGAAACCATCTTATAATCATACTGTGTTGATTTTCTGAGTCTTCCGCATGAGATTGCCATACCGCCGTCAATTTCACGGGCAGTTTTTATCTGTGGCTGATCGGGTGCTTCGGCTTCTGTATATACATAAATAAACTGCTTCGGTGCATGAGGAAGCTCTAACTGTTGCGGAACTCCCTTATACTCACGCCACATATTTTCAATTTCTTCTACCGACGGAATATTCTCTCTATCCTTAAAGCTAAAGAATATTGCGGCTGTGTGTCCGTTTGAAACAGGAACTCGGTATGTCTGGCACTCAATTGAAAGTGCATCAGACGGCACAATCTTATTGCCCTCAACCTTACCCAGCACCTTATTTGGCTCTACCTCTGATTTCATTTCCTCACCGCCGATATACGGGATAAGGTTATCAACCATTTCAGGCCATGTGTTAAAGGTCTTACCTGCGCCAGATATTGCCTGGTATGTTGTTACCAATGCATGGTCGATAGGATATTTGGCGTTTACAACCGCCATTGCAGGTAAGTATGACTGCAATGAACAGTTTGACTTAACTGCGATAAAGCCACGCTTTGTACCGAGTCTTTCCCTCTGTGATGGGATAATTTCAAGATGCTCGGGGTTTATTTCGGGGATAATCATAGGCACATCCTCTGTATGACGGTGTGCGCTGTTATTTGAAACAACAGGACATTCTGCCTTTGCGTATCTTTCCTCTAACGCCTTTATCTCGTCTTTTTTCATATCAACCGCACAGAATACAAAATCTACCATACCTGCGATTTTATCAACATCATCTGTTGCGTTCATGACAATCATATCCTCTACGCTCTTTGGGATTTCTTCATCCATTGCCCATTTTGCGCCGACTGCCTCTTTATATGTCTTTCCTGCACTTCTCGGAGATGCGGCAAGCACCTCTATTGTATACCACGGGTGGTCATGTAAGAGAGTTATAAATCTCTGTCCTACCATGCCTGTTGCACCTATAATTCCTACTTTGTAATTGTCTTTCATATTCTTTCTCCTTTTTAAAAAAACAGATAGCTATATACAAAGCTATCTGTCAATAAATTACCTTTTATTGCAGTAATAATGCGATAGCTCTCCACCGACGGCACAATGCACTCTTTGTAACATTATACCGGTTATTCGGTGACAGTTATAATGATGTTCTCATTATACCCAGCAAAAGCACTGCGATTTATGCTCTCACTTCGGCATTCTTACCTTTTGCGCTTTTTCACAGATTATCGCAACCTCCAAAACACTACTTATTAACAATGCGCCTCTACCTGTATTTTAATTTATTACCTGTTATAATATCACTAAAATTGCCTCGTGTCAACATCTTTTGTTAAGGATATACCATTTTTTACTACACTTATAATAATACTTAAATTTAATCGTCATGTCAACTTGTAATTTGCCTAAATATATGTTACAATATATGCTGTAATATGTTAATATTTCGTGAAAGGAGGTAAAATTTTGTTATTCTGCACTAAAAAGACCATGGATTTACATAACCATACGACATTTAGCTATGACGGAACGAATACGCCCGAGGAAATAATCGAAAATGCCATTGCGCACAGTATTGATGTTATAGGAATTACGGATCATCAGTTCAGCATCGGGCGTGATATTTCAAATTATTACAAGCGCCTCCTTGAATGTAAGGAAAAGTATAAGAATAAGATAACGGTGCTTATAGGGCTTGAGATTGGTACAAGGCCATATCCCGAGGATTTTAATCCAAAGGATGCCTCAAAGCTTGATTATGTGCTTTTTGAGTCGCTTGATGATGAGAGGGCAATGGATTTATATGATTTTCTTGATTGGAGACGGAAATTTTTCTGTAAGTGTGGTCTTGCACACTGCGATATATTTAAGATGTCAAAGCGATATGATGTTGATATGATACAGATTATGAAAAAGCATAAGCTGTTCTGGGAGCTTAATATATCGGGGAACTATACATATTATTATGATTTTTTGACAAATGATAAAAAGCGGGAGATTATAAAAAACAGTAAAATCCCTATGAGCGTCGGCTCTGATACGCACTGGATTGAGGAATACAGATATAAGGCTCTTCGCCGTGCAAATGAATTGGTTAGGAGCTTGGGAAATCCAACGATATTGTAGGACTGTCGCTTTTAGCGCAGAACATAGAACGGCATAATATTGTAACAAAAGTATTTCTGTTACAATATTATGCCGTTCTATTACGAAAACAACTCACCACTCGGAGTATACACATACGCCATCGGGTGAGTTGTGTCCGTTCTGCATCTAAAATCAATCAGTCCTCATACTAACTGTTCTTACAAGCAACAGCCATATTTTTTTATCTTAGCTGTGCGCCTAATTGACCTTCTAATTTTTTAACTATCTTATCAAATATAGCCTGTACTTCTTCGCCTGTGAGTGAGCGTTCTGTCGCACGGAAGGTTGCTGAATATGCAACGCTCTTTTTGCCCTCTTCTACCTGCTTACCCTCGTAAACATCAAACAAGGTAAGGTTTTCAAGCAGGTTTCCGCCTGCCTTTTGGATAACTCTCTCAATATCCGCAACAGGTGTTGCCTTATCGACAAGCATTGCAATATCACGGGTTACAGCAGGGTATTTGGGAAGCTCCTTAAACGAAATATCTGTTTTAATGTTAAGGAATACATTCTCAAAGTCAAGCTCTGCAACATACACATCTGTATCTATTCCAAACTTCTTTGCAACAGACGGGTGTATCTGTCCTATTACGCCCAAATCCTTACCGCCTGCCGATACTTTTGCGCAACGGCCCGGGTGGAATACAGGGTTATCCGACAGAGCCTCATAGCGTACCTTTTTAACATTTAATCCGTTAAACATTGCCTCGACATTACCCTTAATATCAAAGAATGTAACGCCGTCGCCATACATACCGAGTGTTATCTTAACAGGCTCGCAAGGCAATTCGCCCTCGCTTGTCGGCACAAACACCTTGCCAAGCTCAAAGAGCTTTGCGTATGGGTTTCTCTGGTTATAGTTACGGGATAGGATATCAAGCATGGAGGCAATGGTTGTTGTCCTCATAATTGATGTATCCTCGCCGAGAGGATTTGTAATCTTTACAACATTTCTAAGCTCGCTATCTGATGGGATATTCAATTTATCAAACACTGACGGACTTGTAAATGTGTATGTGTATATCTCATACAAGCCCTGTGCCGTTAATAGCTCGTTTATACAATCCTGTGCCTTTTGGCGGTCGGTTTTCTTACCGCAGGTCGCCTCGCCCGACAGGAGAGTTACAGGGATTTTATCGTAGCCGTAAAATCTTGCAACCTCTTCTGCAATATCCGCCTCGCCTACCAAATCAGGTCTGTATGACGGAGGAGTGAGTGTCATATTCTCCATATCAACCTCAATACCCAAAGCCTTAAAATACTTAACCATGGTCTCGGTTGAAACATCGGTTCCCAAAAAGGCGTTTATCTTCTCGGGTCTGAAAGGAAGTGTTTCCATATCGTGGACATTGCCCATAATATCTATCATTCCGCCTACATTCTCGCCGCAGCCTAATTGTTCTACAAGCTCGCAGGCACGGTTTATTGCAGGAACGGTATTGTTATAGTCAAGTCCTTTTTCGTATCTTGAAGATGCCTCCGTTCTTAAGCCTACCCTCTGTGCAGTAAGTCTTACAGATGCACCGTCAAAGGTAGCGCTCTCAAACACAACGGTTGTTGTGTCGTCCTTAACCTCACTGTTAAATCCGCCCATTACACCTGCAATGGCAACGGCTCTTTTGCCGTCTGAAATAACGAGGTCGTTAGAGTTTAGCTTTCTGTCCTGCTCGTCAAGCGTTTTTATAACCTCACCGTCATTGGCAGTCCTTACAACGATTTTTCTGTCCTCTAAATCTCTTAAATCAAAGGCATGCATTGGCTGTCCGTACTCTAAAAGCACATAATTTGTAATATCAACGATATTGTTAATCGGTCTTACACCGCAAGCACGGAGTCTTTCCTGCATCCATGCAGGCGACGGTGCAATCTTAACATTTTTAACCATTCTTGCAGAGTATCTGAGGCACTTGTCCTTATTCTCCACCTCTACAGTCAATGTATCGTTAATGTTTTCGCTATTTTCGCTGAATTTGGGTTCAGGAACACAAAACTCCTTGTCAAAGGTTACAGCCGTTTCCCTTGCAAGACCGATGATCGAGAAACAGTCGGGTCTGTTTGATGTAATTTCAAACTCAACAACTGTTTCATTTAAACCAAACACATCCTTTATATCCTTACCGATCGGTGTATCCTCGGGTAATATTAAAATTCCATACTCGGGTGTGTAACCCAAAACCTCCTCGGATATTCCAAGCTCGTCATGTGAGCATAACATTCCGTTTGACTCAACTCCACGGATTTTACCCTTCTTAATCTTAAAATCGCCCGGCAATATTGCGCCGACAAGCGCAACAGGGACAATAATTCCTGCCTTAACATTTGGCGCACCGCAAACAATCTGCAATTCCTCGCCCGTACCTGCATCAACTGTTGTGATGTGCAAATGGTCGCTGTCGGGGTGGTCAATGCAGGTAAGCACCTTACCTGTAACAACATTTGATATTTCATCACCTGCGGTTTTGTAGCCCTCAACCTTTGAGCCGCTCATGGTAAGCGCATCGGCATAGGTTTTTGCATCTACATCTATATCCATATAGTCATTTAGCCATGACATTGGTAAATTCATCTCTTACTTCTCCTTCCCACTTAGAACTGATCCAAAAATCTCAGATCATTTTCAAAGAACAATCTAAGGTCGTTAATATCATACTTACCCATAGCAATTCTTTCAAGTCCGATACCGAATGCAAAGCCCGAATATACCTCGGGGTCAATTCCGCAGTTTGCAAGGACTTTAGGGTGTACCATACCGCAACCCAAAACCTCAATCCAGCCCTCGCCCTTACATACGGGACAGCCTTTTCCGCCGCAGGCAAAGCATGAAACATCTGCCTCGGCTGACGGCTCGGTGAACGGGAAATGATGAGGGCGGAAACGAACCTTTGTCTTCTCGCCGTAAAGTTCTTTCAAGAATACCTCCAATGTACCCTTTAAATCCGCCATTGTAACGCCCTTGTCAACAACAAGTCCCTCAATCTGGTGGAAAACGGGTGAATGTGTCGCATCAACCGTATCTGAACGGTAAACTCTGCCCGGTGCAATAACTCTTATCGGCGGTTTTTGCTTTTCCATAACCCTCACCTGCATAGGTGATGTCTGCGTTCTTAAAACTGTATTTTCATCAATATAGAATGTGTCCTGTGTATCGCGGGCAGGGTGGTTTTTGGGGATATTTAACGCTTCAAAGTTATAGTAATCCTTTTCAACCTCGGGTCCCTCGGCAATCTCAAAGCCCATACCGATAAATGTGTCTTTTAAGTTGTTCATAACCTTTGTAAGCGGGTGGAGCTTGCCCATTTTAGGAGCATTGCCCGGCATGGTTACATCAACAACCTCCGCCTTTAGCTTTGCCTCTTGCATTTTAGCTGAAAGCTCCGCCTTTTTCTCTTCGATATGCTTTTCTATATTGCCCCTTACCTCGTTTGCAAGAGCGCCTATTTTCGGTCTGTCCTCTGCGGAGAGGTTTCGCATTTCTTTCATTGCGGCAGTCATTTCGCCCTTTTTGCCGAGGAATTTAATTCGTGCTTCCTCTAAGGCATTTATGTCCGTTGCTTTTTCAAGCACTTCAAGGGCAGCCGCTCTTATTTGTTCAAGTTTGTCTTTCATGAAACTAATCCTTCCTGTTAAACTTTTTTTGTGGGACTTTTATATCCTTTCAACGCCTATCGTTACCTTTTCGCCATTAATATTCCATTCCTTTGAAATATCGCATACGCCCTCAATAATCTCATCGGCAAGAACATCGTTCTTGATGCTATCGGCATTGTTATTTATAATTCCCTTAATCTTATCCGATCCCGATACATATACCTTGATATGGTCCATAACCTCAAAGTCTGCATCCTTACGCATTGTCTGTATCTTTGAGATTACCTCGCGTACATTACCCTCTTCCAAAAGCTCAGGAGTAAGGAATGTATCAAGCACAACCGTTACGCCGTTATTTGAGTCGGATACATAGTTATCAGCCTTAACAGCCTCGATAAGCAAGTCCTCACGGTTCAAGGTCTCTTTTACACCGTTTACCTCAATTGTGAGTGTGTCATTTTCCTCAAGCTCTGCCATTGCAGTCTGTGAATTTACATTTGCAAGAACTTCTTTTACGGTGTTTATATCCTTACCAAAGCGTCTGCCTAAGGTTCTTAACTGTGGCTTAAATGAGTATGCGGTAAACTTTGAAATATCGTCCGTAAACTCAACCGCCTTTACATTTAACTCGTCCTCTATAATCTCGTTATAGAAGCTATCAAGCACAGTGTCCGCCTTTACATACATTGTGCCTATGGGCTGACGGTTCTTGATATTTGCGGTATTTCTGCAGGCTCTTCCCAAAACTACAATATTTAAAACCTCTTCCATCTTATCTTCAAGCTCTTTGTCGATAAGTTTCTCGTCATACTCAGGATAATCGCAGAAATGTATGCTTTGCGGTGCGTCCTTGTCAATACTCCTTACAAGGTTCTGATAAATATCCTCTGTCATAAACGGTATCATAGGAGCCGCAACCTTACACAATGTAACAAGGGTTGTATACAAGGTCATATACGCATTTATCTTATCCTGTGGCATACCCTTTACCCAGAAACGAGTACGGGAACGGCGCACATACCAGTTTGAAAGCTCGTCTACAAAGCTATCAAGCGCACGGGCTGTTTCTGTAATCTTATAGTTTGAAAGGTTATCGTCAACTGTCTTTATAAGAGTATTTAACTTTGACAGCATCCATTTATCCATAACGGATAATTTATCATAGTCAAGCGTGTACTTTGTAGCATCAAACTCATCAATATTTGCATAGAGTACAAAGAACGCATATGTGTTCCACAATGTACCCATAAACTTTCTCTGTCCCTCGGTAACTGCACCGTCATGGAAACGGTTTGGAAGCCAAGGCGCTGAATTTGAATAGAAATACCAGCGTATTGCGTCTGCGCCATGCTTTGCGAGTGCGTCAAACGGGTCAACCGCATTGCCCTTTGACTTTGACATCTTCTGTCCGTTCTCGTCCTGGACATGGCCTAAAACAATTACATTCTTATACGGTGCTTTGTTGAATATCAAGGTTGATATTGCAAGCAGTGAATAGAACCAGCCTCTTGTCTGGTCAACCGCCTCACTGATAAAATCAGCAGGGAAGTTTTCTTCAAATATATCCTTGTTCTCAAACGGATAATGCCACTGTGCAAACGGCATTGCACCCGAGTCAAACCAGCAGTCAATAACCTCGGGAACTCTGTGCATTTCCTTACCGCAGTCGGGACATTTTATTGTTACCGCATCAATGTATGGGCGGTGAAGCTCAATATCGTCAGGGCAGTTATCTGACATTGACTTTAATTCCTCGATTGAGCCTATAGCGTGCTGCCTACCACACTCGCAAGTCCATACATTTAACGGAGTGCCCCAGTAACGGTTACGGGATAAGCCCCAATCCTGTACATTCTTTAACCATTCGCCAAATCTGCCCTCGCCTATTGTTTTTGGTATCCAGTTTACGGTTGCGTTGTTCTTTAAAAGATCGTCTTTTACAGCCGTCATCTTGATAAACCAAGTATCACGGGCATAGTAGATAAGCGGAGTATCGCATCTCCAGCAGAACGGATAGCTATGCTCAAACTTAGGTGCGTTAAAGAGTAAGCCTTTTTCCTCCAATGCCGCAAATACAAGCTTGTCCGCATCCTTGCAGAATACGCCCGGCCAGTCTGTTTCTTCTGTCATCTCGCCCTTGCCGTCAACCAACTGTACAAACGGAAGATCGTAGTTTCTGCCGACATTGGCATCATCCTCACCGAATGCAGGTGCGATATGAACTATACCTGTACCGTCTGTCAATGTTACATAGTTATCGCAGGTTACATACCAGCACTTCTTTTTAGGACTTACAAACTTGAATAAAGGCTCGTACTCCTTATACTCCAAGTCCTTACCCGTATATTTTTCAACCAGTTCAAATTCGTCCTCGATATTTGCGCTTACCAATGCCTCTGCCAAGATATAATATGTGTCCCCAACCTTTATTTTTACATATGTTTCATTTGGGTTTACACAAAGCGCCACATTTGACGGAAGTGTCCAAGGTGTGGTTGTCCATGCAAGGAAGTATGTGTTTTCCTCGCCTACTACAGGGAATTTTGCAGTAGCTGAACGCTCTTTTACATCTTTATAGCCCTGTGCCACCTCGTGTGAGGATAACGGTGTTCCGCAACGGGGACAGTAAGGAACTATTTTGTGTCCCTGATAGAGCAAGCCCTTGTCCCAAATCTGCTTTAGCGCCCACCATTCGGACTCGATAAAGTCGTTATGGTATGTTACATACGGATCGTCCATATCCGCCCAGAAACCTACGGTTGATGAGAAATCCTCCCACATACCCTTGTATTTCCAAACAGACTCCTTACACTTTGCAATAAACGGCTCAAGACCGTATTCCTCGATCTGCTCCTTGCCGTCAATACCTAAAAGCTTTTCAACCTCTAATTCAACAGGCAAGCCGTGAGTATCCCAGCCGGCTTTTCTTATAACCTTTTTACCCTTCATGGTCTGATAACGGGGGATCATATCCTTGATAACTCGTGTAAGAACATGACCTATATGCGGTTTTCCGTTAGCTGTAGGAGGTCCGTCATAGAATGTGTAAACCTCGCCTTTTCGTCTTTGATCAATACTTTTTTTGAAGATGTCGTTATCTTTCCAGAATTTTTCTATGAGCTTCTCACGCTCAACAAATTTTAAATCCGTAGAAACCTTTTGATACATTTTTCTCCAATCCTTTCTTATGATTATATAATGGTTGTTAAGTGTTCACGGGCGGATAATATCCGCCCCTACAGGGTAATTTTTTCAAAGAAAAAATCTCTCACCTCTGCACAGCCTACTTTGCGTATACGAGATGAAAGATATTGTTTATATCCGGCTGATATTTTACTTGCACCGCAAGCAAACACGCCCATACCATTCATTTTAACCACTCGCATACCGACATATGCGTTCTCTGTTACGGGAGAAACCCGTCAGCGCTTAGTGAAGATTTACCTTGTTCAGCCCTGCAGCTCCGAAGTGATTTTCAACTGCCACTACTCACCGCCATACTCACACCACCTATGGCTCGCTCTTTGCTTTTGTAACAGCCTACTCTCTTCATCAATGCCTTTGTATAAATTTTCTCAACAATTATATTATATTTTCATATATTTGTCAACCATAAAATGGCGATATTTACACAAAAAAAGCGGATAGCTATAATTTGAACATAATGCTATCCGCAGTTTATATATCCTGTCTTAATTTTCTTCTGTTTCACTGCCCACAACCAAAGGCGTAAATCCCCTTAACGGTACCATTGTGCCGTTACTCCAATAATAGAGTCTGACAGACAGCTTTTCTGTGTCGTCTTGGTACTTTGTAGGATATTCAAGCTCAAAGCTCCTGCGCAGTTCACGGTTTACGGGAACGGAAACATTGCTGTACACTCCACAGTCTATAAGCTTATTATCATAATACAGTGCGGCGATTATATCCATTGGCTCTGATTGCTCTGTTGTAAAGTTTTCAATTACAGAGGATATTAGTATTTTTTCGCCTGTGTTAATCAAATCCGTATTCCCGAAAACGATTTCATTCTTGTTGACTTCTGTCTCTGTGCCGTCAGAAAGCACCTTTGAAACAATTTCATTGTTTTCGTCAACAACAAGAAGCTGAGTTTCGGAAGCATCAATCTCTCCAGACACTTCGCTTGTCATTGTTTTGCCTTCGCTGAGTGCAACCGAGGTCATCATTTTCACATTACCGTCCGTTGGATCGTATGTGCTATATACCATTTCCCCCTCATCAAATGCAGTAATTTTAAGGTCATAATGCTTATCGTCAGGATATATGATAGATTTAACACCGTCATTGACTGATATATCAATGCTTGTAACCGACTCATCAACTTCGTTATTTACAACACGACCGACAAGTTCACCCTCGCAATAAACATCAATATCTACGGGGCAGGCAGAAATAGTGTAAGCATTATTTCTATATTTTGAATTAAGTATATAATTGTTATCTATGGCATCAATATATTTATCAAGATCATGATTTACATGCTGACCCATTTGAACAAGAAACGGAAGTCCGATTTGAATGGGTGCACGATAATCTTTTGCGTACATTTCCATCTTACCGAATTTTCCATAGCCTGAACCCATCCCTGTTGGCAACCTAAGTCCAAACTGATATGGCGAGAATGTATCAAACAAATTATATACATTATGGATTCTTTCATATCCACGCTGCACAGGTACGACAGAGGCTATCGAATTAACAGATCCAAATGTATAGCAATATACATCGAACATTTTACTTCCGGTCATTATCATTTCCGCAGCAACAAGATTTCCCGCTGCCCCACCGAGGCTATGTCCCGTAATTAAAACTTTATAGTGTTTGTCGTTCAAAAATCTTGACAGTTTTCGATATACATTGTTATAGAAATCCCAAACAATATCATACGCATAATAACCATTAAAAATTTTCGATGGCAACGCAGTTGCGTCTTTTATAAATTCGTAGAAATCAGTAGAGCCTTGACAAACAATTACCATTAAATCGTCTTCGCCCTCATGTTCTGCCTCTTTTGTGGCAATGGTAAATGCCATTGAATGCTCTCCGCCATAACCGGAGATAACATTGCCATCAGCGTCTACACTGTATGATCTCATATTGGATCGGTCAAAACCATAATCAAGATCCAGGCAATTCTTTAAACTTGTATCGTCATCAAGACCGTCAACATATGTCAAGAGCGAAAGCTGTGCCGCAATTTCTGCAAG
>JAFSXU010000003.1 GCA_017443895.1 Clostridia bacterium | reverse complement strand
GCTGTCAGATTGTACAGATCGCCTTTTTCCATTGAAGAAAGCACCCTTCTTTCCGGCGCTGGGTCACCGGGGAATACCCGACAGCTGAAAACCTCCTGCGAGATATCGTAGATTGTCATTGCATATCACCTCCATAAATCCCGATTTCCCGCCGTCTATTATACCGACGGTGTATGAACATTTCTACCGTTAAAAACAGCCGGGACACTCCGACTTCCACAACTTACCCCTCAAGCGGCAAAATCGGCGGAGGAATAATTAAATTGTATCAATCTCGGTGTTTTTATATCAATATAAATACAATCAATACCATTCTCATATTGAGGAAGAAGTGATTTAAGTGCTAATAGATTATCCCCGTGAATAATCATATTTTCGCTTCCATTATCTTCCTCATGTTTCCCGTTCTTGTCATAGCTATATTTTCGGTCAAGGACGCAGTATGGCACATCAAGATGATGGTTTACGACCTTGTTTTTTCCAATCCAATCTAATGTCGGCATAAATTAAATCTCCTTATCCTGTTTTTCAGCTCGCCTGTTATCATTTTTCTTCTCCGTATTTTCTAATATTTGTCCTGATTTTACCTATATAGTACATTATATATCAATTCCCAAAAAAATGCAATATCATAAAAAACCCTGCTCAACTGTTGAATTTTGAACAGGGTTTTGAATTTGTAATTTGGGTGATTTAGTAGGGGCGGATTGAATTTTGATGCAGAACGAATGAAAAGCGGTTTCGATAGTACAGAGGTACATCAAAACCGCTTTGAATTTGTAATAAAATGGTCTGCGCAAGCGCAACCGCCTATTGGTTATAGTTTCATGTCGCCGTCTTTAACCCAGCCAATTTTTCTTAAAACCATATTGATGACAGGGCACAAAACGGCAGGAATAACAAACGAAATCAGGATAAGTCCGAGCCAGTCAAAGGCGGTAACGGCGGTTTTTACGCCGTTTTCAATATCCTGCATCCAGCCGGTATACACGCCGATTTGTCCGACAAATCCGCAGGTACCCATGCCCGACGATACAGGAGTGCCGTTCATTTGCAATTTAAACAGGCAGGTTGCCATAGGCCCTGTTATTGCAGATGTTAAAATCGGTGCAATCCAAATCTTTGGATTTTTAATGATATTACCCATTTGGAGCATTGATGTTCCGATACCCTGGGATATGAGTCCGCCAAACTTATTTTCTCTAAACGACATAACCGCAAAGCCTATCATTTGCGCCGAACAGCCTGCGACTGCCGCACCGCCTGCAAGGCCTGTAAGCCCCAGAGCCGCGCATATCGCCGCTGATGAAATAGGCAGAGTAAGCGCGATACCAACTGCCACAGACACCAAGACGCCCATTAAAAACGGTTTTAAGTTCGTTGCCCACATTATAAAATCACCGACACGCATTGCCGCCGATCCAAGCACCGGCGCAATAAGCGCCGACAAGCCAACACCTATACCTATCGTTACAAGCGGTGTTACCAATATATCAATTTTTGTTTCCTTTGAAACGGCTTTACCGAACTCCGATGCGATAACCGCAATAAAGAACACCGCAAGCGGTCCGCCTGCACCGCCCAGTGCATTTGCGGCAAAACCTACGGTTATAAGCGAAAACAGAACAAGTGGCGGTGCGCTAAGGGCATAACCTATCGCCGTAGCCATTGCAGGACCGCTCATTGCACTTGCAAGTCCACCGACCGTATAGTCAACCCCTGCAACAGTTGCAACCGTGTTCATTAAAAACGGAATTTTAAACTGTGTACCCAAAGTATTTAAAATTGTGCCGATAAGCAACGAACAAAATAGTCCCTGAGCCATTGCTCCCAATGCATCGACTCCGTACCGCTTTAAGGATACGGTTATATCTTTTCTTTTTAAAAATGCAGTAAACTTATTCATTTTTATTCCCCTTTGTAACAATTAAAAAGGCAGACACATCACTACGGATACACCTGCCTCAAAACATCAAAATAAACAATCTATATCAAATTAGTCAACGATAAACTTCTTAACCTCATCAACAAATTTGTCGCAATCGTCTGAATGAACTTCTACCTTGATCGGCTTACCAAGGTCAAGGCTGAAAATACCCATGATTGACTTTGCATCTACAACATATCTGCCTGATGTAAGGTCTACATCAAAGTCATACTTGCTAACTGTGTTTACGAAATCTTTAACATCGTTAATTGAGTTTAAAAGTAAGTTAAATGTTTTCATTTCTATTACCTCCTATGTTTTCCCCTCTATTTCTATGATAACCTTTGTTATCGTTCTTATAATACATCTTTTTTTTAATTTAGTCAATACCTATTGAACTTTACATAAAAATTTTATATAATAATACTAACAAAAGAGTTGTTTTTTAATTTAAAATGACGATTATTACCAATGAAATGAGGACTTAAATGAGGAAAGTAGCGTTCTACACTTTAGGCTGTAAGGTTAATCAGTACGAAACTGAGGCTATGAGTGAGCTGTTTAAAAATAAAGATTACAAAATCGTGGATTTTGAGGAATATGCGGATATTTATATCATAAACACCTGCTCGGTTACAAGTATGTCCGACAGGAAATCCCGGCAGATTATTCGCCGTGCAAAAAAGCACAACGAAAACGCAATTGTTATTGTTACGGGGTGCTACGCTCAAACTGCCGCCGATGAGGTGCTTAAAATTGACGGGGTAAATGCGGTTATTGGAAATCAGAACAAATGCAATATTGTTGAGATTTGCCGGTCCCTATCCCCCACATCATCATATAACGCCGTTTTTGATATTATGAACAGCCACGAATTTGAAAATCTTACCATAAATAACTACGAGTCACGGACAAGGGCATTTATAAAAATTCAAGACGGCTGTAACCAGTTTTGCAGTTATTGCATTATCCCATACGCAAGAGGACCGATAAGAAGCCGTGACGAGGAGAGCATTTTAGACGAGATAAAAAAGCTTGCAAGAAATGGTTTTCGTGAGGTTATTCTGACAGGTATTCATGTTGCATCATACGGCTTTGACACTAACACAAATTTGGCAAGTCTTGTACTGAAAATTGACGGCATTGACGGGATTGACAGAATACGCCTCTCATCAATCGAGCCTATGGCTATAGATCATACATTTATCGAAATGGTTAAAAGCTCGAAAAAGCTGTGCAGGCATTTTCATTTGTCCCTGCAATCGGGCTGTGACGAAACTCTGCACAGAATGAACAGGAAATACACAACCGCTGAATTTATGGATATTGTAAACGGTATTCGGGATATTTTCCCCGATGCCGCAATCACAACGGACATAATGGTGGGATTTCCCGGCGAAACGGATGAGGAATTTGAAAAGTCCTTGGCATTTGTAAACAAGGTGCAGTTTGGCGATGCACATATTTTCCAGTATTCGCCGCGCCGTGGTACGCCTGCGGCAAAGAAAAAGCAAATACCGCCCGCAATAAAGGAACACCGCAGTAAGCTGATGATAAGCGCCACTGATAAAACAAGGGCGGATTTTATACGCCAATTCGAGGGGCAAACAATGGATGTGCTTTTTGAGCGTGGAAACGACGGTGTTTATGAGGGAAAAACCAATAATTATATACCTGTGTTTGTTAAATCGGATACCGATATTTCAAATAAATTGCTTGATGTTAAAATGGTTGAGGCAAAAAGCTCGTATCTGTCGGGCGAAATCGTTAAATAGTATGATATTGGACTGTTTTTTAATAGTCCAATATTTTTTTAAATTTTTGCTTGACAAATAACTATATGTGTGCTATAATGGCAAAGCACTAAAGATAAGGGCATAAAATTTTATATATCGCGGAGTAGAGCAGCTGGTAGCTCGTCGGGCTCATAACCCGAAGGTCGTTGGTTCAAGTCCTTCCTCCGCAACCAGTTCACCTCATAAGCGAATATGCTTATGAGGTGTTTTTTGGCTCTATAATATCTATTGGGGGTAACCAATCAATAGAGCTTTACAAAAAAAAGAAAAAATAGTAGAGCATATTGAAAAAATCTTGTATAATGGGATTGACCAAAAAACCATGTACAAGGAGAAATCAATATGCTCTACT
>JAFSXU010000022.1 GCA_017443895.1 Clostridia bacterium | reverse complement strand
TGATGAGAATAAACTAACGGAGGCAGGAAAAATGGAATATATAAGAGCTAATATAGAAGTATTAAGCTTCGGTGACGAAAATATATTAACCGCAAGCACAGCTACTATGAATACAAATTCTGTTGAAGCGGTAAGAAGTGCAGTAAACAGTGCGGCTAATACCGCAGGTGCAAACTATAACGCTAACAGCGCTTATGTTGCAGACTGGGAAACAGGAGTATTTTTTAACTGATTTAATTTAAGCAAACCCCAACATAAAAATAGCGGAGGATACGCACATTTTAAATGTACGCCCTCCGCAATTTTTTTGCCTTAAAATATTACCTGTACCAAAAACATATAAAATACCGTACCCACTGAAATGGAGAGGAGCATTTGCTTTTTCCAAAGATGTATTAAAACCACCGCACATATTGCAATAAGCTCAGGTAAGCCGTGTGAGCCACCTAAAATACTTACATTTTTTAGGCAGTATACTATAAGCATACTGAATATTGTTGCAGGCAAAGCCTTACCAAGATATGTTATAAATTTTGGCGTGGGCTTTTTTTCGGAGAATATCACAAACGGTAAAAACCTTGTGATTATTGAGCCGATACTTATAATTGCAATCGTTATAATATATTGATTAGTCGTCAAGGTATCCGCCCTCCTTTTCTATAGGCTTTTTAAAGACCGCAAGCAGTACCAATATACAAATCATTGTAGGTACCATAAACGAGTCCGCACCGAATATCAAAAGACAGCCAATTGCCGAAATAAGTCCTATAATGGCGCTGTAGTGCTGTTTTTCCTTTTTCCACTGCTCCATAAATATTACAACAAACATCGCCGTCATAACAAAGTCAATGCCCTCTGTACTGAATTTTATCAGTGATCCTGCAACCGCACCGAATACCGAGCCTAAAATCCAGTAAATATGGTCAAGCAATGTTACAAAAAACATAAACCAACCCTTATCCACATCATCGGGGATTTGGGCGGTATAGTTAATGGAAAATGTTTCATCAACCACGCCGTATATTATGTATAGCTTTTTTAAGCCTATATCCTTTAGCTTGTCCAGCATTGCAATCCCGTAAAAAATATGCCGTGCCTGAACAAGTAATGTTATAATAAGCGTCTGTATCGGCGCAAACGGTGCAAGCAAAATCGGAACACCCACAAATTGCATAGCGCCGCCGAATATCACAATGCACATTGTTATAACATATAAAACTCCAAACCCTGAGGTTGCCATATATATTCCGTAGGCAGTGCCTAAAAATCCATATCCTGCAAGTATCGGTATGGTTTTTGGAAATGCAGCCTTCAGAGCCTTTGTCTTTTTACCCAAAAAAATCACCTCGACCGCTATTATAACATTTTATACCGTTATATTCAAGGCTGTTTTGTTTGAAATATTACAATTTTATTTATCCTGTTGCAAAAATTGTTATTATGGTGTATACTATGTATAAATATTCATTCATTTTAGTTTTATTCAAACGCTTTTGTGAAAGGATTATTTTGAAAGGTTTAGTGTTTTATAAATGAAAAAGATAGGTATAATTGTAAATACGCAAAAAGATGATAACGATAAATATTTAAACAGAGTTCTTACTGCACTGTCCGGTAGAGCTGAGGTTTATATAAGCGACAGTGCAAATGTAAGCAGTCCCGAAATTACAAAGCTTAGTAACAGCGACCTTGCAAAAACTGTGGAGTATATGATAGTTTTGGGCGGAGACGGAACAATTATCGGTGCGGCAAGTATGTGTGCAAGGAACAAAGTCCCCGTTATGGGTATAAACCTTGGCAGAATTGGGTTTATGACCGAGGTTGAATGTGATGCGATTGACGATGCTATAGATGCACTGCTGTCGGGTAACTATAAAACCGAGCGCCGTATGATGATGAAAGCACAAATTAAAAAAGACGGTAAGGCAATATCGACCTGTCATGCCTTAAATGATATTGTTGTATCAAAAAGCGCCGGCGTTAAGCTTGTAGGTATTGATTTATACACAAATGACGAGCTTGTAAACAGATACATAGCAGACGGAATTATAATTGCAACGCCGACAGGCTCTACAGGTTATTCTATCTCGGCAGGCGGACCTGTGGTTGACCCGATGATGAATTTGTATGTTGCAACGCCTGTTTGCGCGCATATGCTCTCGGTAAGAAGCGCAATCCTATCGGCGGATAAGGATATAGTAATAAAGCTAACACGGGAGTATGCCGATAACAAGGCGCTTGTATCTGCCGATGGCGAGGTGCAAAGCGAGATAGGTAACAGTGATGAGGTTATAATAAGCCGTTCACAATACAGCTTAGAGCTTATTAAGATAGGCAATCAGTCATTCTATGACACATTATTAAAGAAATTATCCTAAAAAGAGGTATACATTATGAAACTTAACAGACAAACAGAAATTTTAAGAATTATAAAGGAGCAATCAATCAAAACTCATGAGGAATTGATTGACGCACTGGGAAAGGTCGGAATTAAGGTAACACAGGCAACGGTGTCAAGGGATATAAAGGAATTAAGGCTTGTAAAAATCCCGTCAAAGGACGGGTCTGTTTATGTTGCGTCGCAAACTGAGGACAATGTCAGTGGCGGAGCATTTAAAAACTCCGTAAAGGCTATAAGCCGTGCGCTTAATACCGTTGTTGTAAGGACATACCCCGGCATGGCAGGCGGAGTTGCCGCAACGGTTGACAATGCACTCGGCGATAAAATTTTAGGCTCAATCGCAGGTGATGACACACTTTTAATCATAACAGCAAGTGAAACGGAAGCAATGCAAATTACGGAAAGGGTTAGGATGCTCTTTGATTACAAGGGAGTATAATTATGTTAAGTCAATTATCAATAAAAAATGTGGCTGTTATTGATAAGCTCGATGTTGATATAAATAACGGAGTGACAGTATTAACAGGAGAAACAGGCGCAGGTAAGTCTATTATTATCGACTCAATCAATATGATTTTGGGCGAGCGTACAAATAAGGACATTGTAAGATACGGTACCGACCGCGCAACGGTGCAGGCTGTATTTACAAATATACCCAAAAATGTTTTGGATACGCTTTTAGAATATGACATTGAATGTGAAGACGATATAATAATATCAAGAACCGTAACTAAAGAGGGTAAAAGTACGGCAAGAATTAACGGAGTTATCGTTCCAATTAGTGTGCTCCGTGAAATTTCAAACGCTCTTATAAACATACACGGTCAGCATGATAATCAGGCACTTTTAACCCCGAAAAAGCATATTGATTTTTTAGACGCATATGCAGACTGTGATGAGTTAATCGCAGAGTATAAAAAAATATACTCGGATATGAAGGAGCTAAAATCACAGATAAATAAGCTTTTGACAAACGAGGCGGACAAGGAGCGCCGTATGGATTTGTTAAGCTATCAGATAAACGAGATAGAACAGGCAAAGCTAACCGCAGGCGAGGACAATGACTTAGAGGAACAGCGTGAAATAATCTCAAATGCCGAAAAAATCAACACAGCAGTAGAAATAGCATATACAAATTTATACGATAACCCAAACGCCCAGAGTGCATACGACAGCTTGAGTATCGCAGTATCAAGCTTAGAGGGAATATCCGACATTAACCAAGAACTAAAAGATGCTTATGATGCCTTGTGCAGTGCCATGTATACAACGGAGGATGTTTCGCACATAATAAAGAATTTTGGCGACAGTGTGGAATTTAGCGAGGCGGAGCTTAACGATATTGAGGAAAGACTTGATTTAATATCAAAGCTAAAGCGTAAATACGGTGGCACAATCCCCGAGATTTTAGAGTTTTTAGACAAGGCAAAAGCCGAGCTTTCGCAATTTGAAAAAGGTGATGAACTTTTATCAGAGCTTAATAAAAAGCTCACTGATACCGAAAATGCGCTTAAAAAAATAGGCGAGGAGCTTTCAATGCGCCGTTACTATAAGGCGGAGGAATTAAGCAAAAAAATAACCACGGCATTATCAGAGCTCAATATGGAAAAAGCCGTTGTAAGTATTTCCGTTATAAATAACGGCGAATTTTATGATAACGGTATGGACACGGTTGAGTTTATGATACGGACAAATCCTGGCGAGCCGTTAAAACCGCTTGCAAAGATTGCATCGGGCGGAGAACTTTCAAGAGTTATTCTTGCAATAAAATCAATCCTTGCAAATACCGACAGCGTTGATACCATGATATTTGATGAAATTGACACGGGTGTATCGGGCGCGGCGGCGGCAAAAATTACGCAAAAGCTTGTCTCTATTGGCAAGAATAAGCAGGTTATTTGTATTACTCATCTTCCGCAGCTTGCCGCGGCGGCAGCTACGCATTATCTTATTGTAAAAGATGTAAGCGGCGATATGGCATCAACATCATTAAAGGAGCTTTCTAAAACCGAGAGGGAACAGGAGCTTGCAAGGATAATAGACGGAATAAACATTACAGATATTGCCCTGTCCCATGCAAAGGAAATGCTAAAGAATGCGCAAGCATACAATGTGTAAAATATTACATCAAGATTAAAAATAAAATTAGGTCTTGACAAGTGCAGACTTTTGTGTGTATAATACACTATAGCGATGATAAAGACAGTAGTCGCTTGCAAAATCCGTAAAGAGAGAGAATGTCGTGGCTGTAAGCATTCTTACGGTGGCAGGCGGTGAATACCACTTTTGAGCAGTATGCTGAACGGAGCAATCTAATTAAGCGTACCGTATTCCTACGACACAGGAAACAAATTAAGTGATCTGCGAGATAATCAGGGTGGAACCGTGCGTGTATAATGCACCCCTGAAGAATAAGGATTAAAATCCGTTTTCTTCAGTGGTGCTTTTTTTTATCCCTTGAAGAGAACGAAGAAAAGGAGAAAAAGAAAATGGCAGAAGTAGAAAGAATTTCGCAAGAAGATGAAGAGCTTAAAATGCTCCGCCATACTGCATCGCATGTAATGGCGCAGGCGGTAAAGAGGTTGTTCCCGGGTACAAAGCTTGCAATAGGTCCGGCTATTGACAACGGATTTTATTATGACTTTGATTCGGAGCATTCATTTACAACAGAGGATCTTGAAAAGATTGAAGCTGAAATGAAAAAAATTGCAAAGGAAAACCTTAAAGTAGAGCGGTTTACTTTATCAAGGGCAGATGCGCTTGAACTTATGAAGGATGAGCCGTATAAAACAGAGCTTATAAACGAGTTACCTGAGGATGAGGAAATATCGTTCTATAAGCAGGGTGATTTTACGGATTTGTGCGCAGGTCCTCATGTGGCGTATACGAGCAAGGTAAAAGCATTTAAGCTGTTGTCCGCTACGGGTGCGTACTGGAGAGGTGATGAAAAGAATAAGATGCTCCAGAGAATTTACGGTACCGCATTTAAGACAAAGGACGAATTAAATGCACACTTAGAACAGCTTGAGGAGGCTAAAAAGCGTGACCATAACAAGCTTGGCAGAGAACTTGAACTCTTTACAACATCGGATGTTATCGGTCAGGGCTTGCCGATAATGTTACCTAAGGGCGCAAGAGTTATTCAGTTATTACAGCGATTTGTTGAGGACGAGGAACAACGCCGTGGCTGGCAGCTTACAAAGACTCCGTTTATGGCAAAGAGTGATTTATATAAGATTTCCGGTCACTGGGATCATTATAAAGACGGAATGTTTGTTTTAGGTGATGAGGAAAAGGATAAAGAAGTATATGCACTGCGTCCTATGACTTGTCCGTTCCAGTACCAGGCATATTTAAACAGAGGCAGATCGTACAGAGATTTGCCGATGCGATTTAACGAAACCTCAACGCTTTTCAGAAATGAGGCGTCGGGCGAGATGCACGGACTTATCCGTGTGCGTCAGTTCACGATTTCGGAGGGACATCTTATGTGTACTCCCGAACAGCTTGAGAGCGAATTTAAGGGCTGTTTGGAGCTTACAAACTATATGCTTGAGACCTTAGGCCTTAAAGAAGATGTATCCTACAGATTTTCACAGTGGGATCCTCAAAACCGTGAAAAATACATCGGAACCGAGGAGCAGTGGGACGAGGCTCAGGGCACAATGAAGAAAATCCTTGACGATTTGGATATTCCTTATTATATCGGTATCGGCGAGGCTGCGTTCTACGGACCGAAGCTTGATATTCAGATTAAGAATGTTCACGGTAAGGAGGATACCCTTATAACTATCCAGATTGACCAGATGATAGCAGAAAAGTTTGGTATGGAATATGTTGATAAGGACGGAACAAAGAAAAATCCGTATATCATTCACAGAACTTCAATCGGCTGTTATGAAAGAACGCTTGCATTGCTTATTGAAAAGTATGCAGGTGCGTTCCCGACATGGCTTGCTCCTGTTCAGATTAAGCTCTTACCGATTGCCGACAGACATCTTGACTATATGTATGACATAAAGAAAAAGCTTGCAGATAACGGCATTGTAAGAGTCGAGATTGATGACAGATCCGAAAAATTGGGTTATAAGCTCCGTGAGGCACAGCTTGAAAAAGTACCGTATATGCTTGTAGCAGGTGATAAGGATATAGAAAACGGTGTTATTTCGGTTCGTTCAAGAAAACAGGGCGATATGGGTCAGATGAGTATCGATGAGTTTATAAAGATGATTACAGAGGAAATCGAAACAAAAGCAAGATAAAATAACAATTTATACCCCCAAAACATATTGTATAACAGTGTGTTTGGGGGTGTTTTTATGCGATTGGGTATGAGGAAAGGGCATGGCTTTGGAGTATTTGTGTTTGTGCTGACAATACTTGCACTACTTGTTTTTTGTGCAAACAGAATGGAAAATGCTCTTATAAAAATCGCACATTCATATGCAAACGGCGTTGCAACAACGGCAATAAGTAAATCCGTTTATGAAATTTTTAAAGATATGGAAACGGACTTTTCAAGCACTCAAAATACCGACCGTGCCATGATTTTTGAAACCGATACCGCAAAAATAAATGTCATAAACTCATACCTTGCAGACAACCTCCAGGATTATGTGTTTAAAGACGAGTATAAAATTGTGCATATTCCCATAGGCTCGGTTACGGGAATTGCTCTGTTTTCGGGAATTGGCTTTGGTGTGCCTGTTAAAATATACCCTATAAGCTGTGTAGGTACGGATGTTCATGAAACCTTTACAAGCTGTGGCATAAACCAGGTAAGGCACAGCATATATTTAAAGGCACAGATTGATATTGGCTATAGCGGATATATGTTTGATACAACAGAAACAGTGACGGTGAATGTACCTATAACAGATACCGTAATCGTGGGCGAAGTACCGCAATACTACGGTATGGGCGATATGGATATGGAGCCTGAGCACTAATAATTTAAAACGGAATTATAAGACTAAAAATGTTCATAAAAAGAAAAAAATTGACTAATAAAAAACTTGTTTGCCTATTGTAAAAAACCGACATGTGTAGTAAAATTATTATGAGTATTTTTATTGTTTTTTTACAAGAGGGAGGTAGTTTATGAGAAGAAAAATCATAAGCACTATAGCAAGCATAGCGATTACGGCAGGTGCATTTTCGGGATTTTCCATAAGCGCATCAGCGGCAAATGTGCCACAGTACAGAGAGAATGTGCGGTTAATGGAAAAATTAAACCGCGGTCTTGTTGCTATTATAAATAATAATGCAAATGATGCATATAACGGTATAACAAACGGTGTATATTTAAGCTGGCGTCTTTTAGGTACGGAAGATTTGGCGACACAGACTTTTGATGTTTACAGAAGTACATCACAGACAGGTTCATATACAGCGATTGCGACGGGTCTGTCCGGTGCTACAAACTATACAGATACCGCAGGTACTGCATCAAACTGGTATAAGGTTATACCAACATACAAAAAAGCAACGGAAAAGTCAAAGGCGTTAAAGGCAACAGTAGGCGTTAAGCCTTTTACAGAAACCAATAAGACTGCAAGAGGCTCATATGTATTAAACGGAACGAGCTTGCCAAACTCATATTCATATGTTGATATTCCTATAGAGCGTCCCGCAGATATTCAAAGAGACGGAGACGGGAAGACATCAAAATATTATTCGTATGATTCATCACACGAGGGCGGAGCAAATGACGGTTCAATCGGCGACCTTGACGGTGACGGCGATTATGAGCTTGTCTTAAAATGGGATCCTACGGATTCAAAGGACTCTGCAGGTGCTGATTTTACGGGTAGAGTGTATCTTGACGGATATGAGCTAAATCCCAATAACAAGGGCAAAATGTGGAGAATTGACTTAGGTCAGAATATCACAGCCGGCGCCCACTACTCACAGTTTATGGTATATGACTTTGACGGTAACGGAAAATCCGAAATTGCTTGTCAGACCGCACCGGGAACAATTGACGGTACAGGTCATTATGTAACAGAGGTTGGCGATACCGAGGCAATAAGAAATGCAGATAATACGGCATTAAATATTGGTATGTCGGGAAGAACAAAGGGTAAGAATATGGGCCCTGAGTACTACACCATTTTTGACGGTGAAACAGGTGCCGCTCTTGCAACAACTGACGCTATTCCACTTGTATCATCAGGCTACTGGGGCGACAGTAAGTATAACCGTTCATCAAGATTTTTGGCAGGCGTAGGATACCTTGACGGTGTTACACCAAGCCTTATAGAATGTCGTGGTTATTATAACAGAATAGTGATTCGTGCCTACTCATGGGACGGCGAAAGCTTTACAATGCAGTGGGAGTATAACAGTGGCGATAAGAAAACAGCGTCATCAATGTACGGGCAGGGTAACCATAACCTATCCATTGCAGATGTAGACAATGACGGCAAGGACGAGATTGTATACGGTTCTGCTACATTGGACGATGACGGAAAGACGGTTTTGGGAAACACCCTCTTAGGACATGGCGATGCAATCCATACCAGTGACTTTAATAATGACGGTATGCAGGAAACATTCTCTGTAAAGGAGGATGGTGAAGGATATAAGTATTATGCAGAGGATTTGAGAGAAACGGCAACAGGTCGGCATTTCTGGTCATCGGGTAAGTTGGCGGCTTCGGGCGATAACGGACGAGGCGTAATGGCAAATGTTGATGATGCGTATGCAAAAACTCATCCGAATGCGTTATCAATCGGCTGGTCATCGGGTTTTGCATATGCTCATGACTTTAATGGAGATAACATTGCAACCAAACCACAGACATCTTCCCGTGGTATGGATAACTTCCTTGTTTACTGGGACGGAGATTTGGGACGCGAGCTCTTAGACGATAACCAGATTGCAAAATACTATGCAGATACGGGCTCTACAGGCCGTTTCTACAGTGACGGAGACGGATTTATTCCGGGTACATCAAATAACTTTACAAAGCGTACACCTACATTGGTTGCCGATATTTGGGGCGATTGGCGAGAGGAAATAGTAATGCCTATAAATAAAGGCTCAAATACCGATCAGGCGTATTTAAGAGTGTTCACAACATCTATTCCTACCGAATACAGATTAACAACACTTATGCATGACAGCCAGTACAGAACTAATGTTGCAATCCAGAATGTCGGTTATAACCAACCACCGCATACAAGCTACTATATCGGCAGTGCAGCTTTGGCAACGGACGATGCAGGAAAGACTCTAAGCTACCTTGCACCTGCAACACCGTTTACTAATGTAACAACGGAGTTTAAGGAGGTTCCCGTAACAGGTGTAAGCCTGTCAGAAACCAATATTGTGCTTGAGAAAACACAGACAGCATCAATATCTGCAATTCTTGAGCCTTTGAATGCTACAACACGAGGCGTTACATGGACATCATCAAATGAGAATGTTGTAACCGTATCAAACGGTATATTAACAGCTAAAAATAACGGAGATGCAACCGTTACCGTAACAACTAAGGACGGTAATTTCACCGCTACCTGTAATGTTAATGTATGGTCAATCCCTGTTGATGGAATTTCATTATCGGACACAACCCTTCGCATGGGTTCGGGAACGACTAAAAAGCTTACCGCAACCGTAACTCCTGCTAATGCAACGGTAAAAACGGTTAAATGGACATCATCGGCACCGACTATTGCATATGTTGATGAGGAAGGTAACATTGAGGGACTTGATGCAGGTGTTGCAACCATAACCGCAACAGCGCTTGACGGCGGATACAGTGCAAGCTGTAAGGTTATGGTAACACCTATGGAGATTATAGATGTAACAGGCAGCAATAAGTTTGTAACCGATAGTGTAAAGACAGGAACAACATATTCAAATGTAACCGCAACAAGTGCAACAATTACACAGTCAGAAGCGACTGAGGGCGCATATGCGTATAAGACATTTGACAGGATTGATGATAACCATGCGGTATTGAAGTTCCACTATGTAACAGGCGGTCAAAAGATTGATGGCAGTAACTGGAACTGGACAGGTCATGAATATTCAATGAGCGTAGAACTTCTTGACGAAAACGATAGTAATATCCTGACTCTTACACAGCCTTATGCAGCATCTGCAGGAGCTTTAACATCAAAGCTTACCTCTGACGGTGTACAGAACTTTGCAAATGACTGGGTAACAGTGGTTGACGGCTTAGGCAATATTCAGGGTAGTGCAAAGCGCTGGATTGTAGAGGTTGAGTTTGATTATGACAATAAGACGGCATTGGCAACCGTAACAGGTACCGATTCTACATGGGAGACGGTGGCAGGTCAGTATACAAGAGAGTTTGATATCGGAGATTTGAAGTTTGGCAAGCTCAGATTTTCAACTACTCTTGACGGGACGGGAACAATTGTTGCATCGCCTCAAATGAGCAATGTAAGCTATAAAAAGCAAATCCCTATGGATACAATGCCTCTTGTAAGTGATAGCTTTAATATTGCATCACAGAGGTTGATATTCTTAAATACAACTGAAACCGCTCCGTATACAGACCTTGCAGGAGTTACACTGTATATCGGTGCAAGAAGCACAGGCTCTAAAGCAGAAACCAATTTCTCAATAGAGAGCGGCGGAAGAGGTGGCAATGCACTTGTTATGAATTCATCAAACTATACAAGTGCAAACAGAGGACCGAGATTTAAGATAAACACACCTGATACATTGGAGGACGGTGTAACTTATACCGCAACAATATACGCAAAGCCTGTAAACGGCAGCGGTGGAGATGCAAAGCTATATTATAATGACAGCACATCAACACAAGCAACGAGCGCATTGCCTGTTACAGCAGATAGTTGGAATAAGATTGACATTACACTTAAAAAATCAGGTAATATTACCGAGCGTAAAATATATGTTGACGATGTAGAGGTCGCATCGGATAACGGTGCGGCGTTCCCTGTATTCTGGGGCACAGAGGCGGATAACACATCTGCAAAGGTATACTTTGACGATTTAATGGTAATATCAGATGCCAAAGAAGAAGAGGCAGAGCTTAGCGTTAATGCAACTATCAAGGATAATGTATTGAGTGCCGATATTACAAATACAACAGGCGAAACAGTAGATGTAATTGCGGTTATTGCAAGCTATGATGAAAACGGTAAATTGGTTGAAGCAAAGGTATCAAATGCCACTGCAGCAAATGGCAATACATCAGTTACTACAAATGCACTTACAAATGCAGGTAATTCTGTACGGGGTTATGTATGGGATAAGAATACACAAAAGATTTTGTGTCCTGTAGTCAGATAATATTCTGAACTTTCAAAAATTAAATAAGCAAGGGGTGTTGTGTATTCAACACCCTTACGCTTTGGTATATGATTTAGATTTTTTGGGCATCAAAAGTATATAGGACATTTTCGTATATGGGGTAGAATATAATGGGCGGAAGTAACGAATTTATGCAGAGGCGTACACGCAGAAAAATGCGTCGGATGCGCATACGGAAAATACGGAGATTTATATTATTTACGGCGCTTATAGCAGGGCTTAGTTTGTGTGCAATACTTGTAAGTTATCATTTTATGACTAACGAGCTCTCATCAAATACAGATACCGATGAAAAAGAAGATGTAATTGAAACTGTGGAGCAAGCTCCCGTATCGGCTCAATCGGGTATTCCGGATGCGAGCGTTGCAAGCAGTAATAATCTTCTTGATATTATAATGGAGGGTGGCGGCAGCCACACGGCATATTTAACCTTTGATGACGGGCCGACGGATAACATCACACCGCAAATACTTGATATTTTATCACGGTACGGTATTCATGCAACATTTTTCGAGGTCGGGAAAATGATTGAAAAAAACCCTGAAATTACGCAAAGGGTAATAAATGAAGGGCATTTGGTTGCAGGACATTCATATTCGCATGATTATGATGCGCTGTATCAAAGCGAGGAGTCTTTTGTTGATGAAATAACAAGGACATACGATATAATAAGCCGATATTATCCGAAAAATACAATACCTATGAAACTTATCCGCTTTCCGGGCGGTGGCTATAATGCAGGTGACCATGCGACGGAGAAACAGCTATATAAAGAGACTTTAAAGAGTATGGGTTATTATTATGCGGACTGGAACTCATTAAACGGCGATGCCGAGGGTGCAAAAAAGGATGCAGACCAATTATTTGATTATTTTGTTAATTCCATATCCACCAATAATATAGTGGTTCTTATGCACGATGCCGCAACAAAGCAGTCAACTGTTGACGCATTGCCAAGAATAATAGAATATTTGCAAGCTAACGGCTGGGATTTTAAAACTCTTGCCGAAATCCCGTATAATCCTGTGCAGGAAAATTCTGCGCAATAAACAAAAAAGAGCTGTCTTTATAACAGCTCTTTTTGAATGTCAGCTTATGACAGATATTATACTCTGTATAATAAGTCTGTATATGTTGGGAACGGCCAATATTCTTCCGCAACCAAGGTTTCAAGCGTATCAGCTGTTTGTCTTAGCTTATCCATTGCAGGGATTGCCTTGTCTTTATAGTATGTAGCCAGTCTTAGGGCATTATCTGTCGTAGGCGCTTTGTCTGAAATACCTTCCAGAGTGTTGATGTTTGCAATAAGTGTTTCTGTGAGCTTTGAAATCTTAGTTGCAAGCGCTTTTTCTTTTGGGACCTTAATACCTATCGCTTCTTTTGAGGCAATATCAGAAACTATAAAGTTTGCATATTCAAGACACGCAGGTAAAATTTCCTGCTTAGCCATCTGAAGCATTGTAAGGACTTCAATATTGAGTGCCTTATAATAATCCTCAAGTAAAATTTCTGTTCTTGTTACTGTTTCAACCTTTGTAAAGACACCGTGTTTTTCAAACAAACTAACCGATTTCTTTGAAGCAAAGCATGGCAGAGCTTCGGGAGTTGTTTTTAAGTTCAACAAACCTCTCTTTTCAGCCTCTTTAACCCATTCGTCTGAATAACCGTTGCCGTTAAATATTACTCTGTTGTGCTTTTTGAATGCTCTTACGGCAACATCCATAGCAGCGTGACGAATATCCTCCTCTTTTTCAAGCTCGTCATAGAACTGAGAAAGAGCCTCTGCAACAATTGTGTTTATAATTATGTTTATACCCGAAACTGACTGTGAAGAACCGGGCATTCTGAACTCAAATCTGTTACCTGTAAAGGCAAACGGCGATGTTCTGTTACGGTCTGTAGCATCTCTTTGAAGGGTAGGGAGTGAATCAACACCGGTGTCTAAGATACCAAGTCGTTCTTCCTTTGTTTTCTTGCCTGAAATAAGATCATTTACTATTTTTGTGAGCTGGTCGCCAAGATAGATAGAAACGATTGCAGGAGGCGCCTCGTTTGCACCCAATCTGTGATCATTACCGGCAGTTGCAACGGATACTCTTAATAAATCCGAATAATCATCAACAGCCTTTACAATAGCTGCAAGGAATAATAAAAACTGAACATTATCCTTAGGATTTTTTCCCGGCTTTAATAAGTTTTCACCGTCCGATGTTCCTATTGACCAGTTATTGTGCTTACCCGAACCGTTAATACCCTCGTATGGCTTTTCGTGCAGAAGACAAACAAGGTTATGACGGTTTGCAATTTTCTTTAAAAGCTCCATTGTAAGCTGGTTTTGGTCTGCGGAAATGTTGCAGGTTGAGAAAATAGGCGCAACCTCGTGCTGTGCGGGCGCAACCTCGTTATGCTTTGTTTTTGAGTATACGCCCAACTTCCAAAGCTCCTCGTCAACATCCTTCATAAATGCCGAAACACGCTCTTTTATCTGACCGAAATAGTGATCCTCAAGCTCCTGACCTTTTGCAGGCATTGCGCCAAAGAGAGTTCTTCCTGTAAGCATAAGGTCTTTACGCATGGAATAAAGCTCCTTGTCAACAAGGAAATATTCCTGCTCAGGACCTACATAGGCGATAACCTTAGTAGGCTCTTTTCCGAATAATTTAAGTATCTTCTTTGTTTCTCTGTCAATTGCATTCATTGACCTTAAAAGCGGAGTCTTTTTATCAAGCACCTCGCCTGTGTATGAAATAAATGATGTTGGAATACATAATGAATCATCTTTTATAAATGCATAGGAGGTAGGGTCCCATGCGGTATATCCGCGAGCTTCAAAAGTTGCACGCAAACCACCCGACGGGAAGCTTGACGCATCAGGCTCACCGACTACAAGGTTTTTGCCTGAAAATTCCATAATAACCGTACCGTCATCAATAGGCTCAATGAAAGAATCGTGCTTTTCTGCTGTTGTACCTGTCATTGGCTGGAACCAGTGAGTATAGTGTGTACATCCGTTCTCAATTGCCCAGTCCTTCATGGCATTGGCGACAACCTCTGCTACAGACGGGTCAAGAGCTGTACCCTCGTTGATTGTTTTTAATAAAGATTTGTAAGTTTCCTTCGGCAATCTCGCCTTCATAGTAGGCAGGTTAAACACCTTAGAGCCGAAATACTCTGCAACATTTGACATTTGCAAATTACCTCCTGAAATTTTGGCTAAAATAGATTTTAAAGTAAAAACGGCGTATTATATCCGATATTCAGGATATAAAACGCCTTTATCTTTACACATTAAAATTTCTAATCGTTTTAGCACACTGAAATATTACCATATAACCACTGTTTTGTCAATATACATATTGTCGAAATAAAATATTTTTCTTTTTGAGAAATTATGCACAATGCTAATCAGGGCATTGTGTGGTGTACATCACGGGGGAATACGGACGCTTCACGGATATTTGAAAGGTCTAAAAGCTTTGTACAAAATCTCTCAAGCCCTATTGTAAATCCGCCAAATGGCATAATACCGTATTTTAGTGCTTCTGTATATATATTGTCTGAATTGTTGTTTTTATTCTTTGCCAAATTATAATCGGTAATATTTTTTGACCCTGTGCCTATCTTTAAACCTCTAAAATATAAGTCAAAGCAGTTTAGGGTAGAGTCTCTATTTTCTTCAATGTAAAACTCCCGTGTTGATGCAGGGAAATGTGTAACTATAACAAAATCAGATTTATCCTCAAAATGCGCGCATAGCTTTTTAATATCTGTAGGATCTAAATCCGTCTGATTTTCCTTGCCAAGAATTTTAAGCGCATCATAAAATTCGATGATTTGCGGTTTTTTATAGTTTAAAGGAATGTCCTTTAGTATTTTCTTTTTATCTAAGTTAGTTATTATATATGCTATACAATCAGTTATAAGGTCAATAATATCGTTAATTGAATTTACATATCCCGATTGTGCGTTTAAGGTTATATACTCATTTAAGTGCCGTGTTGAATTGTAGCGCTTGTTCATAAATATATGCGATATTGAATAAACCTTGCCAAATGCCGCAGTACACGGAGTCAGATACGGTTGTGCCGAGGTTATAAGTGATGCGGTATCGTTAAAGTAACTAAGACTAAACGCATCGTTTTCCATCGGTACTATAACAGGTGTATTTATAAAGGTATAGCCTCTATCCTCAAAGAAATCGGAAAATGCTCTTTGGATTGCAGATACGGCTTTGTATATTTTTTTTATTTCCATATGCCGTATGGCGGAGATTTTATTCTCCATACAATCCTCGAGTGAAACTCTCAAATCCTTGTCATATACAGGGAAGGGTGTGTCGGTATACGGCTTTGTAAGTACGGAAAAATCCGTTATCAGAATATCTTTTCCGTACTGTGAGCGCGGTTGATTTTTTACTGTTGCGTTTATTTTTATAAAAGCACCCTCGCATAAATTATCAAACGGCACAGAACAAAACTCTGCTTTATACAGAGTTTCGACTATCTTATCATCAATCGCTAAATAAACATATGCGAATTTATGAACTTTTTTTAATTTTGATACACAGCCGTATAAGACCGGTGTATCGCCGTCTTTTAATGAATTGAGTTCCACGCTTATCTCCTGTAATATTTATTCCTCGGTATCGGTTTCTGTAGAAACAGCAGGCTCTGCAGGTGGCTCGGTTGTATGCGGTTTATAGTAGCTTGAGCTTAGAGCATCTGTAGAAATAAGCTCACCGTTTGAGTAAACATATCTTGTAGAGTGTACAAGAGTGTCTGCGCCGATATATGAAGTTGAGTGCTTTATTTCAACTGTTCTTTCAGGCTCCCATGCAGTGCCGATAATTGATACATATATTGTACCGCCGTCTGCGGAGCTTACAATTTTTATCGGATAGTCGCTTGAATTTCTGAACTTAAAGTCAACGCTTCCGTATGCAACGGTTGCATCCTGCCCTAACGGTACATATCCAACGGTCATAACATGGTTTTCACGGTGTACAATTTGCATATCGGCATACAGTGCCGCCGAATATAGAGTTGTACTTACCTGACATGTTCCGCCGCCGATGCCCTGAACAGATTTTCCGTTTATATACTCGGTTGCGGTATAGAAACCGTTTGATGTTGTTCTGTCGCCTACAGTATCATTAAAGGAGAACACCTCGCCGGGCGCTACAACCTTTTCATTTATAAGCTGTGAGGCTCTTGCAACATTTGCTTTTCTGTTTGAGGTTGAACCGCCGTAATTGGTTGAATACGAGCCAAGAGTTGTATTAAACAATTTTTCGGTCAATACATCTGCCGTAATCTCCGCATATGAAACATAGTAAGGTATTTTTACAACATCTCCGCCTTCTCTTACAAGAGGCAAAAACTCTGCGGCCTCGTCTTTGTTTATATACCTGCCTGTCTGCTCAGGTATAACCTCAACATTGTTGTTTTCAATTTTGTAATATGAGTCAATGGGATCTGTATATACCAAGCTGTCAAACTTTTCCAAAGTAAGCTCGGGCGGTGAGGAAATCTTTAAAGGTACGGAAATATTTTTATACTCATCGTGCTTTATTGAGTCAAGTATTATTTCTCTTGACGGCAGGTATGAGCTCTCAACACTTGCATCATATCCCGAATGCCCGGGCCATACGGTTGCTGTCTGGTCCTGTTGGTTTATCTCAACATAATGACCTATCATTTCTCCGTATATCTGATTTCCGAACTCATTTATTTTCTCATCAAGCAGAGCGTTGTCAATTTCTGCAACGGGAATGAGAACTTTTTTAAACAAGAAATTTTTTGCATTCCTGAAACCGTCTGCAATCTTATTGCCGGACTTGCCGTAATTGAATGCTTTTTTTGCAGTATCCTCGGGCTTTGCGGTTATGCCTATATCCGCACCGTCAATAGTGTATGTGTTTGTACCGCACCTTAGGGTTATGGTCTGATTTTCAAGAAGCAGAGTGCCGTTTACAACCTTTAATGCTTCCTCGTATGTCATACCCGAAAGATTGGTATCTTCTACATATACATTGTGCATTACACGGTCATGGGGCAGAGTTGCAATACCTATTATTGTAGATAAAGACAATATTCCCACAATTATCAGCACAGAAACAATAATCGGTTTTTTTGCATTTATAAAAAACTCTTTGGCGTTTGTTTTTGCATTTTTCATAAACTCATTTAATTTGCTGTCTGAATTTTCAGTTTCGGCATCTGTTGTTGTATCGGGCGCATCGTCAATTTCAAAATCGTCTGCATCTGCATCGTCCGCATCGTCATTTTCAAAATCGTCCGCATCTGCATCGTCTGAACTTTCAGGCTCGGCTACAGGTTCTTCTGTATCATCAGTTTCCGTATTTTCTGTATCTGATACTGCTTCCGCTTGATTTAATTCAATATCGGATTTAATTTCTTCGGTATTTGTATCAACATTCTCAATTTCGATATTATCTTCTGTTTCATTTATATTCTTTTCGTTATTATCATTCATAATAAAATCCTCCCGTGGTGTCAGTCTGTGAACTTTCTGAATGTATCAAGATATTCACTGTATACCGACATAAACGCCTTGAATTTATCATTTTTCAGTAATAAATTAAATGTTCGGTTTAGGTTTTTCAAAAACTGTTCGTCATAATCCTCTTTGAAAAATGCTTTTGCAAGAGGGCAAATTCCCTTTGCACGAGGATCGGTTATTATTTCCAATTTGTTATCCTTGTTAAGATATGGTGTCAGCGGAAAAATCCTGCACGAGAGCGGTCGTTGGTATCTGTCACAGCTGCCGTTACAAAGCAGGATAGGTACTGTATAAGTCCTGTCATCAAGCTTATATGTCATATCCGTTTTTTCAATTTTTGCCCACCCGGGCTCTAAAAGCTTGTATACCTCATACTCGCCCGGGAATAAAAACATACCCGACTCAGAATCACCCTTACAGCAGGCACTGTCACACAATTTTCCGCAGTCTACCTTTGTGGGGGTGGTATTATCGAATAATTTATATAATTGTAGATATATATAAGCTGCATTCATATTAAAACTCTCCAAAAATCGTTACACTATAACATATATTCTAACACAAAAGAAATATGTAGACAATATAAAATGCCAAAATACAACTAAAAAACAAGCTGAAAAACTTATTTTTTAGATGAAATATGAAGAAAATAAGTATTGAATATTACTTTATTATTTCAAATATTTTAAAAAAAACGCATAAATTTGACAAAACCATATATATGGTTGTATAATTTATAAAATATAGTAACAAATACAATATAAAGTATATTTTTAATATAGACAGGAGAACAGATTTATGGCAAGAAAGAAACCTGATTATGGCAATGACAGCATAACAAGTTTAAAGGGAGCCGACAGGGTAAGAAAAAGACCTGCCGTAATTTTCGGTTCAGACGGACTGGAAGGTTGCGAGCATTCGTTTTTTGAAATTCTTTCAAATTCTATAGACGAGGCAAGAGAAGGCTTTGGCGACTTAATTGAGGTAACCCGTTTTTTGGATAAATCCATTGAGGTTTGCGACCACGGCAGAGGTATACCTCTTGACTATAACGAGAACGAGGGCAGGTTTAACTGGGAGCTTGTATACTGCGAGCTTTATGCAGGCGGAAAATACGATAATAACAAGAACGGAATGTATGAATACAGTCTCGGTCTTAACGGACTGGGCGCTTGTGCTACGCAGTACAGCTCTGAGTATATGGATGTATCGGTTGTAAGGGATAAGACAAGGTACACCCTGCACTTTGAAAAGGGCGAAAATATAGGCGGACTGACAAAAGAAAGTGTACGCTCCAATCAGACGGGAAGTACACAGCACTGGAAACCGGATACAGAGGTATTTACAGATATTGATATACCTTTGGATTTTTACAAGGATGTTTTAAATAAGCAGGCAATGGTAAATGCAGGTATCAGATTTGTTTTATATAACGAAACGGATACAGGCATGGAAATGTTTGAATACTATTATGAAAACGGCATTGTTGACTATGTATCCGAAACAGCAGGCGAGAGTGCGTTTACAACTGTTGAAACATGGGAAATGGAAAGAGAGGGTAAGGATAGAGAGGATAAGGAAAATTACAGAATGAAGATGCAGGTTGCCTTCTGCTTTTCAAATACTGTAAATATGCTCGAATACTACCATAATTCAAGTTTTTTGGAGCATGGCGGATCCCCCGATAAAGCGGTTAAAAATGCGTTTGTTTATGCAATTGACAAGTATTTAAAGAACAATAACAAATATAATAAAAATGAGTCAAAGATAAATTTCAATGATGTTGAGGATTGTCTTATTCTTGTTATAAACTCATTCTCAACGCAGACAAGCTATGAAAACCAGACAAAAAAGGCGATAAACAATAAGTTTATACAGGACGCCATGACCGAGTTTTTAAGACAGCAGCTTGAAGCGTATTTTGTTGAGAACAAAACAGATGCCGAAAAAATTGCAAATCAGGTGCTTGTAAATAAGCGAAGCCGTGAAAATGCGGAAAAAGCAAGGATTGACATTAAGAAAAAGCTCACAGGCACAATGGATGTAACAAACAGGGTTGAAAAGTTTGTTGATTGCAGAACGAAAGATGTAAGCAAGCGTGAACTCTACATCGTTGAGGGTGATTCGGCTCTGGGCTCTTGTAAGCTTGCCCGTGATCCGTCGTTCCAGGCGATAATGCCGATAAGGGGTAAGATACTAAACTGCTTAAAGGCTGATTATCCGAGGATTTTTAAAAGCGACATTATAGTTGACCTTTTAAGAGTTTTGGGCTGTGGTGTTGAAATAAAATCAAAGCATAACAATAAATTAGACGGCTTTGACATAGATAATCTTCGTTGGGATAAGGTAATAATCTGTACCGATGCCGATGTTGACGGATTTCAGATAAGAACCCTGGTGCTTACCATGATTTATAGGCTTACACCAACTCTTATTGATATGGGCAAGGTGTATATTGCAGAATCACCCTTATATGAGATAACAATAACCAAATCAAAGCGAAAGGGCGAAAAGCATTTTGCTTATACCGACGCCGAAAGAGATAAGATTATAAAAGAATTAAACGATGACGGTCTTACAAAGGATCATGATGATTACGATATTAAGCGCTCTAAAGGTCTTGGCGAAAACCAGCCTGAGATGATGTCGCTTACAACCATGCACCCTGCAACAAGACGGCTTATAAGGGTAACTCCGGAGAGTATGGAAAAAACGGCTAAGATGTTTGATATTTTATTGGGCGATAATTTACAAAGCCGTAAAGACTACATTGCCGAAAACGGCAGTCAGTACATGGAAATGGTTGACTTATCATAAATAACACAAGGGGAAAACAATATGGCAAGAAAGAAAAAAACTGATGAGGAAGTAGAAATTATATCAGCTCCAATAGCGGAGGAGGCAATAACTTCAACGCTTGAAAAAAACTATATGCCCTATGCTATGAGCGTTATAATTTCAAGAGCAATCCCCGAGATTGACGGATTAAAGCCTGCGCACAGAAAGCTTTTGTATACGATGTATAAAATGGGGCTTTTGGGCGGTAAAATGACAAAATCCGCAAATGTTGTCGGGCAGACAATGAAGCTTAATCCTCACGGAGATGCATCTATATATGAAACCATGGTTCGTTTGACAAGGGGCAACGAATCTCTTTTGCATCCGCTTGTAGAGTCACAGGGTAACTTTGGTAAGCAGTATTCAAGGGATATGGCATATGCCGCCTCCCGTTATACCGAGGTAAGGTTAGAGCCTATTTGTGAGGAACTGTTTAGGGATATAAATAAGAATACGGTTGAGTTTGTTGACAGCTATGACGGCGAAATGAAAGAGCCTCTGATGCTCCCGTCAGCATTTCCCAATATTTTGGTAAACCCGAATCAGGGTATTGCGGTAGGTATGGCATCAAATATATGCTCGTTTAATTTAAAAGAGGTGTGCGAGAGCGCCATTGCGATAATGAAGAAAAAGAGCACCACGGTTGATGAAATACTTGATATTATGCCTGCGCCTGATTTTCCGCTCGGTGCGTCCATTATCTATTCAAGGGAGGAAATGGCAAATATCTATAAAACAGGCCGTGGCAGCTTTAAAATGCGTGCCGTTTACCAGTACGATAAGAAAAATAACTGTATTGAGGTCACCCAAATCCCGTATTCTACAACCTGTGAGGCGATAGTTTCAAAGATTATGGAGCTTATTAAGGCAAATAAGCTAAAGGAGATAACCGACGCAAGGGACGAAACGGGTCTTAACGGATTTAAACTTACATTTGACTTAAAGCGTGGCGTTGATCCCGACGCACTTATGAATAAGCTTTATAAGCTTACTCCGCTTGAGGACTCCTTTGGCTGTAACTTCAATGTCCTTATTAAAAATCGTCCGTATGTTATGGGCGTTAAGGAGATATTAGAGCACTGGATAGAGTTCAGAATGGACTGTATCAAAAACGGCATAAGATACGATATTGAAAAGAAGAGCGCAAAACTGCATCTTTTGACAGGTCTAAAAAAGATTTTACTTGATATTGACAAAGCAATTTCAATTATTCGTCATACAGAGCTTGATGCGGATGTTGTTCCGAATTTAATGGAGGGCTTTGGAATTGATAAAATCCAGGCGGAATATGTAGCGGAAATAAAATTGCGGAGCTTAAACCGTGAGTATATCCTAAACCGTATTTCAGAGATAGAAAAGCTCATGGAAGAGCTTGAAAATCTTAATCATATCCTGTCCGATGATAAAGAGGTAAAGAAGGTAATTATAGGCCAGCTAAAGGATATAATCAAAAAATACGGACAGCAAAGACGCACACAGCTTATTTCAAATGACGACATTGAAACCTATGTTGAGGTGCGTAACATTGAGGATTTTGCTTGCACCGTATTTGTTACAAGGGACGGATATTTAAAGAAAGTATCTGCAATATCCCTGCGTTCAACGACATCAGAGCACAGACTAAAGGAAGACGATGAAATCATACAGACAATTGAAACCTCAAATAAAACAGAGTGCCTGTTCTTTACAGATAAATCAACGGTTTATAAGATGAAGCTCTATGACATACCCGATTCAAAGGTTAGTGCAATGGGCGAATATATGCCGGGAATATTGGGTATTGAACAAAACGAAAAAATATTGTATACTGTTATTACCGATAAGTTTGAGGGATATATGCTCTTTGCCTTTGAAAACGGAAAGATGGCAAAGGTGGAGCTTTCAAATTATGAAACAAAATCAAACCGTAAAAAGCTTATCGGCGCATACTCGGACAAATCGCCGATTGTTGGCATTATCCATATGATGGAGGACAGCGATGTAATAGCCATGAGCGATAATAACAGAGTGGTATGTGTAAACACAGCTAAAATTCCTCTAAAAGCCACAAAGAATACGCAGGGCGTTCAGGTTGTAAGCCTCAAGAAAAAAGGCGCAAAGCTTACACAGGCAAAATTAGCGTCTGAGAGTGGATTTTTGGAGCCTAAGAAATATGCAATAAGAAATATCCCGTCAGCAGGCTCAATACTAAAGAAAGAGGATGTACAGATTAGCTTAATATAGCCGACAGGGAAGTGATAAACTTATGTTTGAAAGTATAAATTATCAAGACGCAGCAAAAGAAAAATTTGCTGATATGTTGCAGAGAAAGGCGGAGGGCTTATATCTGCCGTTTTCTGATGAAACATTTAAAAATTACAGGGTAAAGCGTGGCCTTCGTAATGAGGACGGAACAGGCGTCATTGCGGGACTTACCTCAATCGGTTCGGTTATCGGTTATGAAATGGTTGACGGCAAAAAAACACCTGTAGAGGGAAAACTCAGCTACCGTGGCTACAGTCTTGCAGACATTGTAAGGTCGTGCGAAAAGGAAAAGCGCTTTGGCTTTGAAGAGGTAGCGTATCTTCTTTTGTTCGGGCAACTGCCTGACAAGAATACATTAAAGAGCTTTACGCATTTGCTGGGAATGTTAAGACCTTTGCCGTACGGTTTTGCGGAGGATATGATTTTAAAGGCGCCAAGTGCCAATATTATGAATAAGCTTTCCCGTGCGGTGCTGGCATCATATTCATATGACGATGATCCCGACGATATAAGTGCGGGCAATATGCTAAGACAGACGATAGAGCTTATTTCAAGACTCCCCGTAATGGCGGCATACGGCTATCAGGCAAAGCACCACTATTACGACGGACAAAGCCTTATACTCCATACTCCGCAGGAGCATTTGTCAACTGCCGAAAATCTTTTGTATATGCTAAGACCTGATAATAAATATACAAGGGAAGAGGCGCAAATGCTTGATGTTATGCTTATGATACATGCAGAGCATGGCGGCGGTAATAACAGTGCATTTACAACAAGAGTTGTATCATCATCAGGTACGGACACATATTCGGCAATAGCTGCCGCAATTTGTTCCCTAAAGGGTCCCAAGCACGGCGGTGCCAATGCCAAGGTTATGGCAATGATGGAAAATATAAAGGAAAATGTATCCGATTGGGAGGACAGGGACGAGGTAAGCGCATACCTTGAAAAGATTTTAAGGCGTGAGGCGTTTGACGGCTCGGGACTTGTCTATGGTATGGGACATGCTATTTATACAAAGTCCGACCCAAGAGCGGTGCTGTTAAAAGAACAGGCGTCAAAGCTCGTTGCAAAGAAAAAGACCTTCAGTAAGGAATACAAACTGTATAACCTTATCGAGGAGCTCACACCGGGAATATTTGCAAAAATCAAAGGCTCGGATAAACCAATGTGTGCAAATGTCGATATGTATTCGGGATTTGTATATAAAATGCTCGGTATCCCTGAGGAGATGTACACACCTTTGTTTGCAATTTCAAGAGTTGTAGGCTGGAGTGCGCATAGGCTTGAGGAGGTCTTGGGCTGTTCAAGAATTATACGACCCGCATATCAGTGGATAGTAACAAACAAAAAATATGTTGGCATTAAGGAAAGATAACTTATGGATAAAGTAAATATTTTAGGCGTCAATGTCGATATGGTAACTATTGACGAGGCGGCGGATAAGATATTAACATTTTTTGATGAGGATAAGCTCCATAGCGTGTTTACGCCAAATTCAGAAATAATTATGGCAGCGTACAGGGACAGGGATTTTGCAGAAATCTTAAATTCCTCCGACCTCTTAACCGCTGACGGAATAGGCGTTGTTTATGCGTCCAAAATGCTTGGTAAGCCAATAAGTGAGCGTGCGGCAGGCTATGATATTGCATGCAAGGTGCTTGACAAGATAAAAGATACCGACCATAAACTGTTCCTTTTCGGCGGAAAGCCCGGAGTTTCAGAAATTGCAAAGGAAAAGCTGGAAGAAAAATATAAGGGCATAAAAATTGTCGGTACCCGAAACGGCTACTTTAAAGAGGATGAAGAAGCAGGGATAGTTGATGAGATAAACAAAAGCGGAGCCGATATAGTTTTTGTGTGCTTGGGCGCACCGAAGCAGGAAAAGTGGATTGCAAAGCATAAGGATGAATTAAAGCCCCGTGTTGCAATGGGTATCGGCGGAAGCTTGGATGTTTTTGCAGGTACGGCATTAAGAGCACCTGATTTTTATTGCAAGCATGGTCTTGAATGGTTTTACAGACTTAAAAAAGAGCCGTGGCGTATCGGCAGAATGATGGATTTACCCAAATTTGCCGTTACCGTTATGCTTCACGGCAGGAAATATAAGCAGAACTAAATTAAATTGTCTGCACCTTTGTGTGATGTTGTCAATCTATTGTATGTTTACGGTAACTCGGCTGACGCCACTCGTGGCGGCTGACGAGTTTTATTCACTTAGGTTGACAAGATTGCATCCGTAAATTTGGGGTGCAGATAATTTTCGGTAGGAGAAATATAAAATGGGATTTTTAATAGCCATTGACGGTGTTGATTCAAGCGGTAAGCAGACGCAGACACAGATGCTTTATGACAGATTAAAGGCTGATAATCGTCAAACTAAGTTAGTATCGTTTCCTGCATATGATAACCCGTCGTCAACACTTGTAAAGATGTATCTTGAAGGTAAGTTCGGAACAAATCCGGGCGATGTAAACGCCTATGTTGCATCGTCATTATTTGCGCTTGACAGATTTGCAACCTATAAAACAGACTGGGGAGCGGATTATAATGATAATACCATAATTTTGGCTGATAGGTATGTATCGTCAAATATGATACATCAGGCAAGCAAAATTTTAGATACGGCAAAAAAAGAAGAATGTCTTGACTGGATATATAATTATGAATATAATATCTGCTCCTTGCCAAAGCCCGATATAACCATATTTTTGGATATGCCTGTTTTTTGGGCAAAAAGGCTTATGGAAAACAGGGCAAATAAGATAGACGGAACAAAAACCTTGGATATTCACGAAAGAAATACCGATTACCTTCAAAAAAGCTATGACAATGCTGTTTTTGTTGCGAAAAAATATAACTGGGAAACTGTAAAATGTGCAAATGATAACGGTGTAAGAACACAAGAGGATATTCATAATGAAATATATGATTTGGTAATAAAACGGTTGGGTGAAATTGAATGAAAAAAATGTTAATATGCGTTATGCTTGTTATAACCATATTTTCCGTAACGGCTTATGCCGATGATATAAATATTATTGTAAACGATACGGTGCTAAACCCCGATACAATGCCTGTAAATATAGACGATAGGGTTTTAGTTCCCATGCGTGCCATATTTGAAAGCCTTGGCGTAAGAGTGGAGTGGGACGAGGCAACTTACTCTGTAACTGCAATAAACGATACAAAGGCGCTAAGATTAAGTATCGGAAATAAAACCGTAGAATACGGCATAATAAACAGCGATAATGCGCCTGTTTTTACTTTAAAGCGTGATATTGATGTAGCACCGATGATAATAAATGACCGTACCTATGTGCCTGTTCGCGCGGTATCCGAGGGAGTAGGCGCAGATGTGTCATGGCATGACGGCACAAAAACCGTAGTTGTAAATTCAAGACAAAATGGCTATAACAATGTGTTTTATAGCTCGGTGTCTGACTATAATAAGGTGTATAAGGTTGACACAAACGGCGTAAGCAGGGTAAAATTATCCGATATTTCTGCAAAAGATGTCTATTATGATGACGGATATGTATATTTTATATCTGCTGATGATATGCTATACCGTGTAGATGTAAACGGCAATAATCAGATACAGCTTACCGATTATAAAACAGAGGTAATAAAAATTGAAAACGAGGTTGTATATTGCCTTGAGGCGAATGAAAAGCACAAGGGGAATTTGCATATCATAAACGGATTTGACGATGATTTGGGGTATGTAATGTACCCTGTAATAAATAACGGATATATCTATTATAATGTGCCCAAAAGTGCGTCAATGCGTGCGCTTAACATAGAAACAGGGAAAGCTTCCGATGTTACAATGTATGATAATCAAACGCTTTATACCTATAACTGTATGTTTTACGGTGATATGATATTGGTCGAGGACGGCGAATATTTTAACAATATTTATGCATTTGATTCTGACGGAGCGAATAAGAGAGCGTTAAATAATTCCGTATCAAGGATTTGTAAAAACCAGCAGTATGATGATAATATTATATACATAAACGGGGATAACGGTCAGAATATTTATTATGTAAAGACGGATAAATCAGTTAATGAGGAAGTTGTACATATGCCGTCAGATACGATTTTTGTTGATGTTTTAGCTCAAAACGGAGATGAAATATATTATAAAAATATGTACCGTAAAGAAATTTACCGTGCAAATATCAAAACCAAAAACAGCCGATATATAGGCTATGGCGATACTCTGAATTTATTTGATGATAAGCTGTTTATAATTTATGACGGATTGTATGTTTCCAATCTTGACGGACAGCATCAAAGGCAGATATATGATAAGGTAAGCGAGTTTTTTGCTCATGAGGGTTTTGTATATGCAAAGGACAGTTCGTATAAAAATATCATAAAATCAGACTATAGCGGAAACTGCATATATCTTACAAATGACATTGCGTATTCGTGGGATACGGATATAATACATTAAAAAGGGAAATAAAAATGATTTCAAACATATTGACCGTTGCACAGCAGGTTGCAATCCTGTTTGTGTTAATCGGTATAGGCGCAATAACAAATAAAACAAAAATATTTGACGAGTTTTCAATAAAGAAGGTTACGGATTTAATGCTCTATGTTGTAACACCTGCGGTTATAATAAATTCGTTTCACCGTGACCTTGATATGAATATGCTAAAAGGTCTTCTAATAGTATTTGTCGGTGCAATAGCTATACATATAATAAATATAATCTGTTGCTATACATTTATTCATGATGCGGATAAGGCGAGGGAAAAGGTGCTTCGTATGTCCGTCGTTTTTTCAAACTGCGGATATATGTCCTTTCCGTTGCAGGAGGCAATTTTAGGGAGTGACGGAGTATTTTTCGGTGCCGCATATGTTGCGGTATTTAATATAATGCTTTGGACCTTCGGCGAATGGATGATGAACGGCGGCGGAAAGATAACGCCTAAAAAAATTATACTAAACCCGGGAATTTTGGGAAGTGTTATAGGTATTATAATATTTTTTACATCATTTCATATCCCTGTCATTATCGCAAAGCCGATTGAGTACCTTGCAAGCCTAAATACCCCTGTTGCGATGCTTATTGTAGGCTTTCACCTTGCAAATGCAAGTTTTAGGATAAAGGGTGCAAACGAGGTTCTTGCAATGTTTTTAAGGCTTATTGTATCGCCTGCAATTATGATATTGGGCTTAGTCCTCTTTAAAATTCACGGAGATGTCTTAATTGTTTGTGCAATCGCTGCATCTGCGCCTGTTGCGGCAGGTGTTACAATGTTTGCAAATAAATATGATGCCGATGTTAAATTGTCTGCTACGATGACATCCTTGAGCACAATAATATCAATAATTACCATGCCTGTAATAGTTGGTATTGCACAGTACATATAGATAAAATAAATTAGATTAAAATAAATCAAGAAAATATGTTAAATTTAACAATGGATAAAGTTTAAGTTTTATGGTAAAGTGTCGTTATACATCAAGTATGACGACTTTTTGTATGGGAGGTACGAGTTATGGGAAAATACAAAATACAATATTTTATGCCGAAAAACCCTACATATGACTGGGTAAAAAAAGACCATATAGAAAAAGCGCCCATTTGGTGCAGTGTGGATTTAAGAGACGGTAACCAGGCTTTAATTGAGCCTATGAGTATAGATGAAAAGATAGAGTTTTTTAAATTGCTTGTTGATATTGGGTTTAAGGAAATAGAGGTCGGATTTCCTGCCGCATCTGATACCGAATATACATTTATAAGGCGGTTAATTGATGAGAATTTAATTCCCGATGATGTAACGATACAGGTGTTAACGCAGGCAAGGGAGCATATTATAAAGAAAACCTTTGAAGCAATAAAGGGTGCGCCCCATGCTGTTATTCATTTGTATAACTCTACATCTGTAGCACAGAGGGAGCAGGTGTTTAAAAAGGGAAAGGACGAGATTAAAAAAATAGCCGTTGACGGTGCAAAGCTATTAAAAAGGCTTGCGGACGAAACGGACGGTAATTTCTCGTTCCAGTATAGCCCCGAGAGCTTTCCGGGAACGGAGATTGAATATGCATTAGAGGTTTGTAATGCGGTGTTAGATGTTTGGAAGCCCACAAAGAAAAACAAGGCAATTATAAATATTCCGACTACCGTTCAGATTGCAATGCCACATGTGTTTGCTACACAGATTGAGTATCTTAATAAGAATATAAAATACCGTGATGGTATCATACTTTGTGTGCATCCGCACAATGACCGTGGATGCGGAATTTCGGATGCAGAGCTTGCGGTTTTGGCAGGTGCGGACAGGGTAGAGGGTACGCTGTTTGGAAACGGTGAAAGAACGGGAAATGTCGATATTGTAACGCTTGCAATGAATATGTATACGCACGGGGTTGATAGCGGACTTGATTTTAGTAATATTTCAAAAATCCGTGAGGTTTATGAGCGCCTTACAAGAATGCAGGTGCATGAGAGAACGCCGTATTCGGGAGATTTGGTATTTACCGCATTTTCAGGCTCACACCAGGACGCTATTGCAAAAGGTCTTGCTTTCTGGGAAGAGGGCAAGACAAACGGAGAATGGTGCGTTCCGTATCTGCCGATTGATCCAAGAGATGTGGGCAGGGAATATGATTCAGATGTAATCCGTATAAACTCACAGTCGGGTAAGGGCGGAGTTGCATATATTCTAAAGCAGAATTACGGGCTGTCATTGCCTTTAAAAATGCGTGAAGATGTGGGATATACAGTAAAAGGCGTATCGGATAAGGAGCATATGGAATTAAAGCCAAAGCTTGTGTATGAGATATTTGAGGATAAATATATCCATAATTCCAAGGTATTTGACATAAGCGAGGTACATTTCAGGCAGGAAAACGGAATAAGCGCAACCGTTACAATAAGCTACGGCAGTGAAACAAGGACAGTTGAGGCTAACGGAAACGGCAGGTTGGATGCTGTAAGCAATGCAATCAAGCAATGCTTCGGCATATCATATGAGCTGTCCGAATACGAGGAACACTCCTTAACCCGAGGCTCGTCATCAAAGGCTGTTGCATATGTGGGAATTACGCATAATAAAGAGCTGTATTGGGGTGTCGGCATTGATGAGGATATTATAAAGGCATCAATTAACGCACTTGTGTCGGCAACAAATAAGCTTGCAAAGATAAGGCAGTCGGATTCTGCAAGAGAGCAGAGGATTATTGACATTATAAATTATATCCAGAATAACTATACAAGTGTAACTCTTGAAGAAACGGCAAAGGTGTTTTTCCTGTCCCCGCAATATTTGTCAAAGTACATAAAACAGCATACCGGCAAGACTTTCCAGGAAAATGTAAAGGAAATCCGAATGAAAAAGGCAAGAACAATGCTAAGGCACGGCAACAAATCCGTCGAGAAAATTGCCGAGGATGTGGGCTATAACAATGTCGAAAACTTTAACAGGCTGTTTAAGAAAAAGTACGGTATAACACCTACACAGTACAGAAAAGAAAACAGATAACCAAAAAATCAACATTGCAGTATGGCAATGTTGATTTTTTTGCTTTCGGTATTTTTGCGGCTTACACAATAACCAAAAGTTTTGATGTGGGATTGTATAAAGTAAACAAAAAAGATAAATATACTTTATTTTTTGAAAAGAATATGTTAAAATACTTTATGTAGCATTGCAGGGTAACTGCAAAAAAGTAATATGGTAGTTGTATCAATTTGGTACAAGTGCAAAAAATAGTAATATGGAAGGATGGTATGAGTTATGACTAATTTAGCTCAAACACAAACAGTGACGATTATCGCACTGTCACTCTTTGCACTTATTATGGTGTGCATAGGAGTATTTTCAAGTTTAAAAACAAAGACTGTTGACGGATTTTTATTGGGCAACAGGAATATCGGACCGTGGGTAAGTGCTTTTGCTTACGGAACATCGTATTTTTCGGCTGTTATTTTTGTAGGATATGCAGGTCAGTTCGGTTGGAATATCGGGCTTGGCAGTATCTGGATAGGTATAGGCAATGCAATTATAGGCTGTCTTTTGGCATGGATATTGCTTGCAAAGCGTACAAGAACTATGACGCATACCCTAAACACAAGAACCATGCCGGAATTTTTTGCGTCAAGATATAATTCAAGGGCAATGAAAATATTTGCCGCTGTTATAATTTTTGTGTTCCTGGTTCCGTACAGTGCCGCTGTTTATAAAGGTCTTGGAAATATGTTCCTTGCAATATTCCCAAATGTTTCAGTAAACACATGGATGCTTGTAATTGCGGTATTAACGGGAATTTATCTTGTACTTGGCGGATATGTAGCTACGGCATATACCGATTTTGTGCAGGGCTTGGTTATGATTGTCGGCGTATTTGCAATGGTTATTGCAATGGTTAAAACCGATGCTGTGGGCGGATTTTCAAATATGCTTTCAAACTTAAAGGCAATCCCCGACAACGGTGACGGTATAACAGGTGCGCAGATTACAAGCTGGTACGGAGGAACAAGCTTTAAATTCTTATGTACCAATATTATGCTTACATCGTTTGGCACATGGGGACTGCCTCAAATGGTGCAAAAATACTATGCAATAAAAGATGTAAGATCAATCAAGCAGGCAACCATTATTTCAACCGTGTTTGCAATGATTATCGGCTGTGGTGCATACTTTGTGGGCTCATTGTCAAGACTTGTGCTCAATAACACCTTGCCCGAGGGCGGTGTTGACAATGTAATACCTACAACTTTGCTTACGGCGTTTGGTGACTCTAATATGTTCACAACTATTATACTGGCAGTATTGCTTATTTTGTTGTTATCAGCGTCAATGTCAACCCTATCATCAATCGTTCTTACATCATCATCGGCAATAAGCGTTGACCTTATCCCGGAGATAAAGAAAAATACAAAGGACGAAAACCAGGTTATCATAACAAGGGTACTTTGTCTTATATTTGTTGCACTGTCGTATGTGTTTGCAACGATGAAGATAACGATTATTGTAAATATTATGTCGTTTAGCTGGGGCATAGTATCGGGTGCGTTCATAGGTCCATACCTGTGGGGCGTACATTCAAAGAAGATTACAAAAGCAGGCGCATGGGCAGGAATGCTGTGCGGATTTTTAACGGTTGCAATAGGAACGGTTGTGTTTACTGTGACATTAGGCTCTGTTTCGGCAGCCGCAAAGCTTGCACCTGAGATGGGCGTTTTGGCAATGGCAATATCCATGCTTGTAACGCCTGTTGTATCAGCTTTTACGAAAAAATTTGACAACAAATTCCTTGACGGGGTGTTCCTTGTTAAGGAAGATGAATAAACATTGTTAGGAGAAAAAGAAAATGCCTATTACCAAACTACTTGAAAAGAACGCACAATTATACGGTGATGAGATTGCTCTTGTTGAGATTAACCCGCAGGTTATGGAGCATGCCCGAGTTACATGGAAGGAATACTCGCTTATTGAGGCAAATCCGATGGAGCCGGGCAGACAGGAAATAACATGGTCTGAATTTGATAAAAAAGCAAACCGCTTTGCAAATTTACTGCTCAGCCGTGGAATAAAAAAAGGTGATAAGGTATCAATTCTTTTGATGAACTGCCTTGAATGGTTGCCGATATATTTCGGTATCTTAAAGGCAGGCGCTATTGCCGTACCGCTTAACTATCGCTATACGGCTGATGAAATTAAATACTGTGTTGAGTTATCCGACTCCGATATGCTTGTATTCGGGCCTGAATTTATCGGCAGAGTCGAGGAAATTTGCGATAATATGCCAAAGGTAAAGGAAATGTTCTATGTTGGTGCTAATTGCCCTACATTTGCCGATAGCTATGACTACTATGTTAAGTTTATGCGAAGCATTGCACCCGATGTTGAGATTTCAGACGAGGACTTTGGAGCGATATATTTCTCGTCCGGTACAACAGGTTTCCCGAAAGCAATTTTGCACAAACATAAAAGCCTTATGCACAGTGCAAAGGTTGAGCAGGCTCATCACGGGCAGACAAGAGATGATGTATTTTTGTGCATACCACCCCTATATCATACAGGGGCAAAGATGCACTGGTTTGGCTCGTTAATATCTGGAAGTAAGGCGGTATTGTTAAAGGGTATCAAGCCCGAATGGATTTTAAGAGCGGTATCGGAGGAGGAGTGTACTATTGTATGGCTTCTTGTTCCGTGGGCACAGGATATTTTAGACGCTATTGACCGTGGCGAGATAAATCTTGAGAACTATAAAACGGACCAGTGGAGGCTTATGCACATCGGCGCTCAGCCTGTTCCGCCGAGTCTTATAAAGCGTTGGAAAGCAAAATTCCCCAATCATCAGTATGATACAAACTATGGTTTATCCGAATCCATAGGCCCGGGCTGTGTACACCTTGGCGTTGAAAATATACACAAGGTAGGCGCCATAGGTAAAGCAGGCTATGGTTGGGAGGTAAAAATAGTAGATACAGATGGGAATACCGTAAAGCAAGGCGAGGTTGGCGAGCTTGCAGTAAAGGGCGACGGTGTAATGACCTGCTACTATAACGATAAAAAAGGTACCGACGAGGTATTAAAAGACGGCTGGCTTCTTACAGGTGATATGGCGCAGGAGGATAGTGACGGATTTATCTACCTTGTTGACCGTGCAAAGGATGTAATCATTTCAGGCGGTGAGAATTTATATCCCGTTCAGATCGAGGATTATTTAAGGGCAAATTCAAAAATAAGCGATGTTGCGGTAATAGGCTTACCTGACCAAAGACTTGGCGAGATTGCGGCGGCAATAATTCAGCTAAAAGAGGGCGAGAGCGCAACAGAGGAAGAAATTATGGAATTTTGTAAAGACCTGCCCCGTTATAAACGCCCGCGAAAGATTATCTTTGCTGATGTTCCGAGAAATCCTACAGGCAAGATTGAAAAACCGCTGTTAAGGAAAATATACTGCGGTGAGAGCGTTGTTGCAAAACAAAACGAAATAGTTTAAAATCCCGAAAAGACAGCAGTAAGCTGTCTTTTCTTGTATAAATATTATAATAAAACACTATGGCAATGGTTAAAATATGAAAAAAGTGTAAATATTTCAAAAAAAGATTGAAAAAAGCTGTATTTAATGATATAATCAAGCAGATGTTAAAAAATGCCCCGATATAGCTTTATAAAAACAAAACGGGGATATAAGGAGGATAAATCACTATGGCAGTGAAGACAGAAGCAATTGAAAAAAATCTTTCAAAGATTACCTTTGAGGTAAGCAGAGAGGATTTTGAAAAAGCAATCAATAAGGTATTTAAAAAGAATGCTAAGAATTTCAACATCCCGGGCTTTAGAAAGGGTAAGGCTCCAAAGGCTGTTGTTGAAAAGTATTATACAGAGGCAGTTTTCTATGACGAGGCTATTAACGATGTTTTACCTGAGGCTTATGAGAGCGCAGTTAAGGAATCGGGTCTTGATGTAGTTGCAAAGCCTGAAATTGATGTTGAGGAAATCAAAAAGGGCGAGCCTGTAGTATTTACAGCTCTTGTTACAACAAAGCCTGAGGTAGAGCTTGGCGAGTATAAGGGTATAGAAGTTTCAAAAATTGACGATACTGTAACAGACGAAGATGTAGAGGCTGATATTAAAGCAAGCCAGCAGAAGAACGCAAGACTTATAAGCGTTGATGACAGAGCAGTTGAAAACGGAGATATAGTTGTTCTTGACTTTGACGGATATGTTGATGATGTGCCGTTTGAAGGCGGTAAGGGCGAGGGCTATGAGCTTGAGATTGGCTCAAACACATTTATCCCGGGCTTTGAGGAACAGCTTGTCGGCGTTAAGATTGACGAAAATGTTGATGTTAAGGTAACCTTCCCGACAGAGTATCATGCAGAAAACCTTGCAGGCAAGGACGCAGTATTTAAGTGCGTTGTACACGAGATAAAAGTTCGTGAGTTGCCTGAGCTTGATGATGATTTTGCATCAGAGGTAAGTGAATTTGACACAATGGACGAGTTCAGAGCCGATGTAAGAAAGAAGCTTGAGGAAAAGGCTACCGAAAAGGCAAAGACAGAAACAGAGAACGCAATCCTTGAAAAGGTTGTAGAGGGAATAAAGGTTGATGTTCCCGATGCAATGGTAGAGGCAAATATTGATAACTTTGTAAACGATATGGCACAGCGCTTGCAGTACCAGGGTATGAACTTGGATACTTATTTGCAGTACACAGGTCAGACAATGGAGCAAATGCGTGAGCAGTTTAAGGACAGAGCCAATAAGCAGATTTTAACTTCTCTTGCAGTTGAGGCTATTGCAAAGAAAGAGGGCATTGAGGCTACCGAGGAAGAGGTAGAGGCTCAGATCGCCGAGATGGCAAAGCAGTACAATATGGAAGTTGACAAAATCAAGGAGCTTTTAGGCGATAGTGAGCTTGAAAACATCAAGAAGGATGCAACTTTAGCAAAGACTGTTGCAATGATTGTTGATAATGCAGTTATAAAATAAATTTTTAAGAAGGGACTGATTTTTAGTGGCATTAGTACCTATGGTCGTAGAGCAAACCAACAGAGGTGAGCGCTCATACGATATTTATTCAAGATTATTAGAGGATAGAATTATTTTCTTATCCGATCAGGTAAACGATACAACGGCAAGCCTTGTTGTTGCGCAGATGCTTTACCTTGAGGCAAAGGACCCCGATAAGGATATCCAGTTTTATATTGACAGCCCCGGAGGCTCAATAACAGCAGGTATGGCTATATATGATACAATGCAGTATATAAAGTGCGATGTATCAACCATTTGTATAGGTATGGCGGCAAGTATGGGTGCATTCTTGCTTGCGGCAGGTACAAAAGGAAAGCGTATGGCATTGCCAAATTCCGAGGTTATGATTCATCAGCCCTTAATATCGGGTGGCGGACTTAGCGGTCAGACAACTGATATAAAGATTTATACAGACCATTTGGTTGAAACAAAGAAAAAAATGAATGAGATTTTAGCCGAGCGTACAGGTAAAACTTATGAACAGCTTTGTGAGGATACAGAGCGTGATAACTTTATGACTGCCGAGGAGGCTAAGGAATACGGTCTTATTGATGAGGTCATTGTTTCAAGAAAATAATTTAGCTGTATGAAATTTTTGTGCAGTATTGAAGGGAGTAATAATGGACGAAAAATCATTACTCAGGTGTTCGTTTTGCGGAAAGTCGGAGAATGAGGTTTTAAAGCTCTTATCGGGACCAAGGGTTTATATCTGCAATAACTGTGTTGAGATATGTAATAACATCCTGGCAGATGAAATGAAAAGAGAAGAGTTTTCAAAAGACAGAGAGTTACCGAAACCCCGTGAGATAAAAGAATTTCTCGATCAGTATGTAATCGGTCAGGAAAAAGCAAAGCGGATACTTTCTGTAGCTGTTTATAACCATTATAAAAGAATTGAGCATGATAGCGTAGCAGACGATGTGGAGCTTCAAAAGAGCAATATTTTAATGGTAGGACCTACAGGTTCGGGAAAGACATTTATTGTTCAGAACCTTGCGCGGATTTTAAATGTTCCGTTTGCTATTGCAGACGCCACATCATTAACAGAGGCAGGTTATGTGGGCGAAGATGTTGAAAATATTCTTTTAAAGCTTATTCAGGCGGCTGATTATGATATTGAGGCGGCTGAGCGTGGAATTATCTATATTGATGAGATTGATAAGATTGCAAGAAAGTCGGAAAATCCGTCAATTACCCGAGATGTATCGGGCGAGGGTGTACAGCAAGCGCTTTTAAAGGTACTTGAGGGAACGGAGGCGTCCGTTCCGCCACAGGGTGGCAGAAAGCACCCGCAGCAGGAGTTTATCCACATAGATACAACAAATATCTTGTTCATCTGTGGCGGAGCATTTGCAGGTATTGAGAAGATTATTGCAAACCGTGTCGGTAAAAAATCTCTGGGATTTGGTGCTGAAATATCATCAAAGCGTGATATGGACACAAACGAGCTTTTAGATAGTCTAATACCGCAGGATTTAATCAAATTCGGTTTAATACCAGAATTTGTCGGAAGATTGCCGGTATATGCAAAGCTTGATTTATTGGATAGAGAGGCGCTTATAACAATACTTACAGAGCCTAAGAATGCTTTGATAAAGCAGTATAAGGCAATGTTTGGATTTGACGATGTTGAGCTTGAGTTTATGGACGATGCGATTTCGGCAATAGCGGATAAGGCGATAAAGCGAAACACAGGCGCAAGAGGTTTAAGAGCAATTGTGGAGGAAACATTATCGGATGTAATGTATGAAACTCCGTCAGACGAAAATATAAAAAAGGTTGTTATCACAAAGGCGTGTATAACAGACGGTGCAAAACCCGATATTATCTATAAAGAGCAGGAAATAAAGGCTGTTAAGCAAAGCTCTGATGATAATACATTGGGTATTGCTTCCAATGGTTAAATATGGGCCGGAAGTATAACTGATTAAAAAAAATACTATCGGCAACGATAGTATTTTTGTTTAATACATAAACAAAGGAAGGGTAAAAAATGTTTGTTTCAGAGGATTTATCAATCAACGAAAAAAATCATCTTGTAATTGGCAAAAACGACACCGTGGAGCTTGCAAAAGAATACGGAACACCGTTATATGTTCTTGACGAGGATTTATTAAGAAAAAATATGCGTGTATACAAAGACGCAATGGATAAATACTATAACGGCAACGGTTTGATTTTATATGCAAATAAGGCTTTTTGTACCAAATATACATGTAATATTGCAAAAGAGGAAGGACTGGGCTGTGATGTTGTATCGGGCGGAGAATTATATACCGCAATAAAGGCAGATTTTCCTATGGATAAGGTGTTCTTCCATGGCAATAATAAAACCGTGGATGAGTTGGAGCTTGCGGTTTCAAACGGTGTAGGGCATATTATCGTTGATAATATTTATGAGCTTTTAAACCTTAACGAAATTGCAAAAAAACACGGAATTGTTCAAGACATTATGTTTAGAATAAAGCCCGGTGTTGACGCTCATACACACAGCTTTATTCAGACAGGACAAATTGACTCAAAATTCGGTGTTGCTCTTGAAAACGGTGAAGCCTTTGAAATAATCAAGCAGGCAATGAAGCTGTCAAATGTAAGAGTTGACGGTCTGCACTGCCATATCGGCTCACAGATATTTGATATTGAGCCGTTTTGTAAAGCTGCGCAGATTATGTTAAACTTTATGGGTGATTTGAAGGATAAACTGGGACTTAAACTTGATAAGCTAAACCTTGGCGGTGGTTACGGTATAATGTATACCGAAAACGATGATCCTGTTCCGTATGATGAATATATCAAAACAGTATCAAAAGTAGTAAAGGAAACCGCAAATGAGCGTGGTCTTGATATTCCGATGATTATAATGGAGCCGGGTAGGTCAATAGTGGCGCCTGCAGGCATAACTCTCTATACCGTCGGCGGGGTTAAGGATATAAAGAATGTAAGAAAATATGTTTCCGTAGACGGTGGTATGGGAGATAATCCAAGATATATTTTGTATCAGTCAGAGTACAGTGCAGTTGTTGCAAATAATGCATCGGCAAAGCCGCAAGAGAAAGTAACCGTTGCAGGCAAGTGTTGTGAATCGGGAGATTTGTTGATAAAGGATATAATGCTGCCACAGATAAATGTGGGCGATACACTTGCAGTTTTGGCAACGGGCGCGTATAACTATTCCATGTCAAGCAATTATAACAGAATACCCCGACCTGCAGTTGTTGCAGTCTCGGATGGTAAATCTAAAATAGTTGTCAGGCGTGAAACTTATGAGGATTTAATTAGATACGATGTCTGAATAATGAGCAAAATCGGATAGCTTTTAATGAAGCTGTCCGATTTTTTGCGTTGTTTAAATTAAGGGTTGAAATTTTTGCGCTAATGTAGTATAATAAGTTTTGCAGATGTTCTCGTAGCTCAGCAGGATAGAGCGGTCGCCTCCTAAGCGACAGGCCGGAGGTTCGAATCCTCTCGGGAACGCCACGTCGGAACAAGCGGAAAATCGCTCGTTCCGATTTTTTTGCAAAAATCGGAACTCACCCTAACCGCTGTTCCTCCTCTTTCGCAAAAAGTCACGCTTGCTGCGGCTATGCCTTTGTAAACGCAGGCATAACGCCTCCACTTCGCTACCAACTTTTTGCGATTTGCGCCTGCGGCGCTATGCATCTAAACCGTTCGGCTTTTCCAAAACAAAAATCCTGTCGAAAGATAGGATTTTTTGTTTTGCATTATTTAATATTCATCATTTGTTTTTTTTTCTAACAGGATTTATTGTATCAAATGTTGTATGATTGTATATAAATCGTTTGTATGGGTTAATATACAAAAACCGTATAATCCATTTAACTCAAATCAATATTTTTAGACGCGTAAAAAAACAATTTCAGTTAAAAGGCTTGAACTGTGCACTTAATTATGATATAATTTATTATGGTATTATGTAGTTTATTGATGTTAGTCGATGTGAATTTTTTTAATTGAGGTATATTACTGTAAGCTGTAATAAGACAGCGGTGGAACAGTGAATAAAATTATACAATAAGAGGATTATTCTGATGTATAGAAAATACATAAAGCGTCCGATGGATTTTACACTTGCACTATTGGCAATAATTGTGTTTTGGTGGTTGTATGCATTGGTTGCGGTTTTGGTGAGAATAAAACTGGGTAGCCCTGTGATATTTAAACAACCAAGACCGGGTAAGGATGAAAAAATTTTTAATATGTACAAATTCCGGACAATGACTGATGCAAGGAATGAAGTGGGAGAACTTTTGCCGGATGAGGCACGACTTACTAAATTTGGCAGACTGCTCCGCAAGACGAGCCTTGATGAGATCCCTGAAGCATTCTGCATATTAAAGGGTGATATGAGCATAGTCGGCCCCAGACCGCTGCTTGTTCGATATCTTCCGCTATATAATGAGCATCAAAGACGACGGCATGAGGTGCGTCCCGGACTTTCGGGGCTTGCCCAAATTAACGGCAGAAATTCAATAAGCTGGGAAGAAAAATTTGATTGGGATGTTACATATGTTGATAATATCACATTTTTAGGAGATGTAAAAATAATTGCGTTGACCGTGTGGAAGGCATTTGTCAGAGAAGATGGCATATCCGCCAAAGGTGAGGCAACTATGTCTGAGTTTGTGGGGACAGAAAAAAAGGTGGTAAGTAAATGAATAAGGATGTAATAATAATAGGTGCAAGCGGTCATGGTAAGGTCATTGCCGACATTGTAAAAAAATCGAGTGATAAGGTTATAGGATTTTTAGATGATGACTTGTCAAAAAACGGTGTGATAGGCAAGATTGACGATTGCATAAAACATAAAGATGTGTATTTTATAGTAGCCATTGGCGATAACAAAACTCGTAAAATGATTGCTGAAAAATACATAATTAAGTATTATACCGCAATACATCCTACGGCAGTGATAGCAGAGGATGTAATAATTGATGATGGCACAGTTGTTATGGCAAATGCTGTAATAAATCCATCGGCAAAAATAGGAAGACATTGCATAATAAATACAGGAGCAATAGTTGAGCATGGTAACCAAATAGCGGATTATGTCCATGTTTCTCCAAATGCTACACTTTGCGGTACCGTAACGGTTGGAGAAGGAACTCATATTGGTGCGGGCGCTGTGGTAAATCATAATATAGAAATAGGAAGTAATATAACAATCGGTGCAGGCGCAACGGTTGTTAAGAATATAGATAAACCTGGAGTTTATGTTGGTGTTCCGACAAGGGAGTTAAAGTAAGTGCGTATTTTGGTTTTGGCAAACTTTGATTTGGGATTGTATAATTTCAGAAAGGAATTGCTCAAGAAACTTATGGATATGGGGCATGAAGTATATATTTCATTGCCTTATGGTGAAATGGTTGAGCAACTCAAATCGATGGGGTGCAAATTTATCAATACCGCACTTGACAGAAGGGGTATCAATCCTCTTACAGATGTAAAGCTTGTAAATAAGTACTTTAAAATAATTGATAAGGTAAAGCCGGATAAGGTAATTACATATACAATAAAACCCAATATATACGGTGGGTTGGTGTGCAGAATAAAAGGCATACCCATGTATGCAAATATTACAGGTTTAGGAACTGCGTTTCAAAGTAACGGAATATTGACTAAACTTGTGACTGCTATGTACAAAGTCGCATTAAAGAAGGCAAAAACAGTTTTTTTTGAAAATATTGAAAACAGGAATATTATTGTAAGCAGGGGGATTGTATCAAACAAGCAGGCGCACTGTTTGCATGGTGCGGGAGTGAATATTGAAGAGTATAGTTTTTGTAAATACCCTGTGAATGGCACAATAAAATTTTTGTTTATAGGTCGAGTGATGCGGGAAAAAGGTATAGATGAATTGTTTGAGGCAGCAAAGCACCTAAAAAATGACGGTGAGGATATAGTTATAGATATAATAGGCCCGTTTGAGGACGATTATAAAGATGTTGTTGAGACACTTGATAGAAATGGTATTATAAGCTACTACGGTTATCAGCAAAATGTCAAACCCTTTATACAAGAGGCGCATTGCTTTGTCTTGCCAAGCTACCACGAGGGTATGGCGAACACCTTGCTTGAATGCGGCGCTATGGGCAGGCCACTTATTACAAGTAATATCCACGGCTGTCTTGAAGCTGTGCAGGATGGTAAAACCGGGTATTTGTGCAAGGTTAAAGATGCCGATGATTTGTATGAGAAAATGAAACAATTTATTAAACTACCGTATGAACAAAAAAAACAAATGGGCAGATTGTCACATGGCCATGTGTCAAATGTATTTGATAAGCGAAAAGTAGTTGAAGAAACAATTGGAGTGATAATGGGATGAATGAAAATAATCGTCTTATCTCAGCTATGTCAAATTTGGTGCAGCATTATAATCATGATAAGTATTGGAAAATGAGAAATTATGTTGTTCGTGAAGGTGGCATAAGTTTACTGAAATTATTTTATCTGTTTAGGATAAAATCAATGGACGCATTTAACGGCGCCTCACTAGGAACACATTTTGGGTTTGGCGCTATATTTAAATCCCAACCGCAATTGCCGCATGGTATACGGGGTATATATGTTTCGCATAACGCTATTATAGGGAAAAATGCGCGCATATATCATCAGGTTACTATAGGCGAAGGTAACGGTGGTGCGCCGATTATAGGAGATAATGTATTTATTGCAGCCGGTGCAAAGGTCATAGGAAATATAAAAATAGGAGATAATGTCAGGATAGGAGCTAATTGCTGTGTGTATTTTGATGTCCCGGATAATTGTACCGTTGTATTGCCTAAGCCAAGAGTTATAAATAAAGGGTGATTGTATGGTAAAAAATCTTGTTTCAGTAATAATGGGTATATATAATTGTGCAGATACATTGCCGGAGGCGATAGAGTGTATACTAAATCAAACCTATACTAATTGGGAACTTATTATGTGTGATGACGGTTCAACTGATGATACATATAATGTTGCCAAAAAATATATGGATAAATATCCGGACAAGATAATGCTTATAAGAAACAAGAAAAATCTTGGTCTCAATGAGACATTAAATAACTGTTTGCAAGAGTCTCATGGCGAGTTTATTGCGCGTATGGATGGCGATGATTTATGTAGTCCCAATAGGTTTGAAAAAGAAATTGAGATGCTAAATCAACATCCGGAATTTGCAATCGTAAGTTCCAATATGGTATATTTTGATGAACATGGAGTGTTCGGCAGGAGCTATTTAAAGGAATACCCGCAAGCAAAGGACATAGTTAAGGGTACTCCGCACTGCCATGCGCCGTGCATGGTTAGAAGGGAGGCATATGATGCTGTTGGCGGGTATTCGGTGGATAGAAGACTGTTGCGTGCAGAAGATTATGATTTGTGGATAAAAATGTATGCTAAGGGATATAGAGGATATAACCTAAGTGAAACATTGTATTCAATGCGTGATGATAGAAATGCGACAGGAAGACGAAAATTTAAATACAGACTGAATGAGGCATATGTAAGGGTGCGGGCAATAAAGATATTAGAACTGAAAAAGTATAATATATTATATGCCATAAAACCTGTAATAGTGGGGTTAATGCCTGTCAGTTTATATAATATATTACATAGAGAGAGACTAAAACAGAAATAAAGAGGATATTATGTGGAATATAATATTTTTTGCTATGCTTGTGACATCAGTGGCGGGATATATACAGAAGCATGATGCTCCCGGTATGGTAAAAACAATGCATATAGTAAGAACTGAAAAACTATGTATGTTCATTGTGTGTTTGTGTTTTATATTGTTTGTGGGTTTAAGAACATGGTATAACGATACAACCCTTTACACTAAGGAGGCATGGCAATTCACCAAAACGACAATTGACTGGAGTTTTGATAATGTTTTTCGTGATGCCTATTTTGGGTTCACCGTATATATAACCCTTATAAAAAAGTATATCAATAATGCGCAATGGTTGCTTATGCTAAGTTCAATAATAACTAATTTGGCGTTTTTAATATTTTATAGAAGGCATTCGAGAACTTTTGCATTTACCGTTTTAAGTTTTATATTAGTTGGACCGTTTTTACTTACTTGTGCGGCCCTAAAACAGGTTATAGCAATGGCAATTGCACTTATAGGTGTTAACAAATTTTTGCAAGGCGACAAGAAAGCTTTATATATATCTTTAGTGTTTGCGTATACATTTCATCCGTATATAATAGTTTTGGGTGTAATGCCGTTTCTGATTAGTGATAAGGTCTGGGATGGAAAAATGTGGACTATTGTAATTTTTGCATTGATGGCGTCTGTATCGCTTTCGCAAGTGCTGGGATTTTTGCTAAATATTACCGAAGGAATGTCTAAAACATATACAGCTGAAGAATTATTGGATCATACAATCAATCCGCTAAGAGTTATTGTAGAAGCATGCCCGGTAATACTGTCATTCATGCTGCGCCATATAATTAATGCGAAACATGACAGAGTTATGAACTTAGGGGTAAATATGATGGTAATTTCATTTTTATTTACCTTTGCGTCACTATTTGGAAATCCGATTTACATATACAGAATGGGCAATTACTTTTGCTTTATGAATGCAATAGTAATACCTTGGATGCTGACGGAGTGCATGCAACATGATAAGCGAAGAGATATTACTGTAACCATGTTCTTTGTATTATATTTTATAGTGTTTGCGTATGATTTGTGTGGTATGAATTTCAACAGTAATATTTTTAATCACACATCCATAATGTCATTGTTTAAATAGAAATAGTCGGGGTAGGCATTGTAGATGAAAAAAATACTGTTTTTTATAGACACATTGGGTTATGGCGGTGCTGAAAAGGTGCTTGTTAACCTGATAAATAATATGGACAAGTCGAAATATGATATCACATTGATGACTATTTTTGATAGTGGATCAAACAGACAGTACCTTCAAGAAAGCATAAAATACAGATATATTTTTAAAAGAGTTTTTAGAGGAAATGTAGCTTTTTTTAAGTTATTTCAACCGGAATATTTGTACAAAAAGTATATAAAAGAAAAATATGATATGGTCATTGCATATCTCGAAGGTAATACAACGAGAATTTTATCCGGTTGCCCGTATAGCGACACAAAAAAACTGGCATGGATACATGTGGAAATGGATATGAAAACAAGGCTTTATCCATATAGGAGTTTAAAAGAGTGTGTGGCGTGCTATAAAAAGTATGATAAGATAGTGGGTGTGTCAGAAAGTGTTATAGACTCATTTAAAGAGCATCTTGGAGAATGGAGTAACCTTAGAGTTAGATATAACACTGTAGATACTGAGTATATAAAAAAATGTGCAGCAGAAAAAGCCGGTTACATAGATAACAGTGATTTCTGTGCAGTAAGTGTAGGCAGGCTAATAGAACAAAAGTCATACAGCAGATTGTTGAGAATACATAAAAGACTCATTAACAGCGGTTATCCTCATAAGCTTTATATTATCGGTGAGGGTGGACAGCATGGCATGTTGCAAAAATATATAGATACAAATAATTTGAATGATACTGCAAAACTACTTGGCTTTTGTGATAATCCGTGGAAGTATGTATCAAAGGCAGACTTGTTTATATGCTCATCATTGAAAGAGGGGTTTAGTACAGCTGTTACAGAGTCGTTGATTGTGGGAACACCCGTAGTTACGACTTTATGCTCCGGTATGAAGGAGCTTTTGGGTGATAGTGAGTATGGGCTTATAACACAGAATGATGAGGGATCACTTTATAATGGAATTCTGGCTCTTATAAAAGATAGAACACTATTGAACAGATATAAACAAAAGGCAATAGAACGCGGCAGACAATTTGATACCACTGCTACAGTTAAGGCGGTGGAAGAATTGATTGATGTAGTCTTAGAATGAAAAACATATGCATATTAAACGGTGATATGTCAAGAAATAAAGGCACAGAGCATTGCACCGTTGGTTGAACACAGTTAAGCTGTATGTTTTGGAGGAAAACTAGATGAATGTATTACAAGTTTGTGCATATGCAGCACCATATGGAGGAAATTTTGTTAACTCATTAAAACACTTAGAGATAGAAATAAAAAAAGATGGAAACAATGTTGTATATGTATTACCCGAAAATGCAAGATATAAAGACTGGTGTATTTCGTTACAAAAAACAAATAGAGTCTACTATCTGCCGGTAGCACATGCAAGAATAAAACCGACTGTATATAAGAAACTTAAAACAATTATCAAGCAAAACAAAATTGATATAATTCATTCCCATTTCGAGTTATATGATATCCCAGTTTCGCTCGTCGCACCGAAACATATTAAGGTGTTTTGGCACTTGCATGATCCATTAGAAGATAGTTATAATGGTTTTTCGCTGTTACATAAATTATTGACTCGTTTCCAATATGGGTATTTAGGTAAAAAAGCGAAACTTTTGTCTGTGTCGTTGAAACACAAGGCATTTGTAGAACGATTAGGAATGAAACAAAGCAACACATATTATTTACCGAATGGTATAGACTTATCAAGAATTAAATTTGCATATAAAGATACATACTTAAATCAGTATTTATTGTTCGGATGGGATTATGAGCGAAAAGGAGTAAAAACAGCCATTGATGCATTTGTACTTGCACATATGGATAGGAAATCATTAGTTTTGGATATAGTTGCAGGAGATGATGTATCTCGAAAAATACAAGCACTAAAGTATAAAGAGGATATAAATAAATATGTACGAGTAATTCCTGCAAACGATGATGTTAGTGCATTATATCAAACTCATAGTTGTTTCTTACATATTTCAAAAGCAGAAGGGTTGTCATATGCGCTTCTAGAAGCAGTATACAGTGGAATTGACGCTATAGTCAGTGACATACCGGAAAATGAATTTGCAAAGGAATTTAGAGGTGTATCGTTTGTAACAGTGAATGACAGTAAAGGCTTAGCTAAAATGATAAAAGAAAAAGACAACAGAATTTCGTTGGAAGATATTAATTATAATAGATGTATCATAGAAAAAAAGTATTCATTAGAAGCATGGGTAGAACAGGTAAAAAGATTTTATTATGGCAAATAGAAACATATGCATATTAAACGGTGATATGTCAAGAAATGGAGGTACAGAGCGTTGCACCGCCATACTTGCAAATGAGCTTAGTAAACGAACTTCCGATAAAATAATAGTGGTAGATATATCTAATAAGTATAAAAGCTGTTATTTCGAAATGTTGCCGGCTGTAAAGATAGTGCATCTTAACATAAAAAATGTGCCCAACGGAATAATAAAATTCCGTCAAATAATAAAACAATACAATATAGATGTAGTGATAAATGTTGAAGCAATGCTTGGAATATATTCTGTTCCTGCAACTATATTTACAAAGATAAAGAATATTGTATGGGAGCATGGTAATTTTTTTCAGAAGCAATGCAATTCAATAGATATAGTCAGAGCTTTGGAAATCAAGTTGTGTGACAGGTATGTAACTCTTACAGAAAAAGATAAGCAGAATTTTGAGAAAAACTTCCAAGGTAAGTGTAAAATAGATTATATATATAATCCGATTGAGATACCGAGTAAAGTGACAAAGTATAATGCAAAAAGTAAAATACTACTGTCCGTGGGGCTTGTAAGACATATTAAGGGCTTTGATATGCTTGTTGAGGTAGCAAAGAACGTTTTGGACAAACACGGTGACTGGATATGGGAAATATATGGAAGCTATGATACTGAAGATGAATATTACAAAAGCATAGTAAGTAAAATTAAGAAATATGGTCTTGAAAAACGGTTATTTTTGAAGGGTAGTACAAAGGATATAAAAGAATGTTATAAAAAAGCAGCCATTATGGTAATGACATCAAGAACGGAAGGCCTGCCTATGACATTGTTGGAGGCGAAAAGTTATAGGTTGCCGATTGTTTCATTCGATATGGAAACAGGACCAAGTGAGATAATAAATGACAGCATAAATGGTTATCTCATAAAGCCATATGACACTAAGGAAATGTCTGATAAAATATGCAGACTTATTGAAAATGATGAGCTTCGGCAAAGTTTTTCGGATAATGCTTATATCGGTATAGAAAAATTCGATATTGATAAGATTATGAAGAAATGGATTGAGGTTGTTGGGGAGTAAAATGGAACCACTGATAAGTGTTATAGTACCTATATATAAGGTTGAAAAGTATCTGAGAGAGTGTATAGATTCTATAGTTAATCAAACATATAAAAATCTTGAGATTATACTTGTAGATGATGGCTCGCCGGATAAATGTGGATTAATATGTGATGAGTATGCGCAAAAAGATAGTCGCATAAAAGTTATACATAAAGAAAATGGTGGGTTGTCGGATGCCAGAAATGCAGGAATGAAAATAGCGACAGGAAGTTATCTATTCTTTGTTGACAGTGATGACTACATAACAAATGATGCATTGAACTACCTTATGAGTATGGTAACAGACGACAATATTTCTATTGTAATAGGTGGTGTGGAAAAATTCATCGATGAGAATGGACAGATAATGTACACTTCAACTTCTGATAGCGATAAAATAAAAATAATGACCAAAACAGAAGCAATGGAAGATTATTTTAAGTCAGACTGGGCGGCATGGGCAAGATTGTATAGACGTGATGTGCATGAAGGGATAGAGTTCCCATTTGGCGAGATTAATGAAGATGAGGCAATAGTTTTGCGCATACTTGACAGATGTAGGACTGTGATAAAAACAAGTCGAGTCATATATAGATACAGATATAGGAAGGACAGCATAACCTCGGTTAAGTTTAACAAGAACAAACTTTTAAGATATAAGAACTATGTTAACAACTGTGAATTTATTGATATAAATTATCCAGAATTATCAGATTTAGCAAAAGAAAAATTGTTTAAAGGTACTCAATGGTGTTTAAATAATATGACAGCTGATACAAAGGTTTTTAAGGATGATATAAAACGATTGCGTGTTACTATGAAGCAAAAGTATAAGCCAAAATTTAAAATGAAATATTTTATAAATAAGGAAGAATTAAGAGGTTGGTTACTTGCGTATTTTTATTATCCGTATGCATTATTGGTTAAAATTTTAGGTAAGCATTATACATAATTATTGGAGGTATCATGATAAACGGTTACGGTAATTTTGAATTGCATAAATCATTTCTTGAAGCAATGGTAGATTATGATGCAGTCTGTAGGAAGTATGATTTAAAATATTGTATTCATGGAGGTACGGCACTGGGAGCAATTCGGCATAAGGGGTTTATTCCGTGGGATGATGATGTTGATATCGTAATGCTAAGAAAGGATTATGATAAATTTATCAAAATTGCTCCAAAGGAATTTGGAAATAAGTATACGGTTCAGACTTATAAGACAGAGAAAAAGATGCTTACCAATGTAATGAAAATCAGGATAAACAATTGCAAATTTTTGAATGATGATGGGACAGATAACAATAAAGCATTTTTAGATATTTTTCCTATGAGTGATGTGCCAAATTCTAAGGTAGGACAAAGTATACAGAATAAGCTTGTCATTTTCCTTAACAATGTGGTATATGCAAAAATAGGTTATATAGAACTTCAATCAATTGCTTCAAAAGTTGTGTTTGGAACGCTTTCTAAATTGCCACGCAGATTTTTAGGAGATATAATCGAATGTGTAATAAAGTATTTTCCACACTTTAGGTCAAAATATGTGGATATAGTTGCAACTGCAAATTATTTGGAGTGTACAGGATATGCAATGGATCTTTGGCCTAAGTCCTTTTTTGAGGAAACGGAGCTGACAGAATTTTGTGGTAAGAAATTTAGAATAACAAAACATTGGAATGAATATCTTACACAAATGTATGGAGATTATATGACACCGCCGGAAGAAAGTAAACGGCAAAATAAGCATGGGATGAAAGCAGAGGAGCATTAAATATATGAAAGTAGTGATTTTGGCAGGAGGCTTTGGAACAAGAATATCTGAAGAAAGCCAGTTCAAACCTAAGCCAATGATAGAAATCGGAAGCATGCCTATATTGTGGCATATTATGAAGGAGTATTCATTCTATGGCTTTAACGAATTTATCGTTTGCGCCGGTTATAAACAGCATGTAATAAAAGAGTGGTTTGCTGATTATTTTCTCCACACATCTGATGTGACGTTTGATTTTACAAATGGAAATGAGGTTATAGTGCATAACAGGCATGTTGAACCGTGGAAAGTGACAGTGGTAGACACAGGGCTTAACACCCAAACAGGTGGCAGGGTAAAGCGTGTAAGGGACTATGTAGGTGATGAGACCTTTATGCTTACATATGGTGATGCTGTTGGGAATGTGAATATAAAGGAATTACTTGAATATCACAAATCACATGGTAAAGTAGGCACGGTTTCTGTGTATAACTTTGGACAGAACAAAGGCGTTCTTGATATTTCAAAGAATGGGCAGGTAAAGGCTTTTCGCGAAAAATCGGATTTTGACGGAGATTTGATAAATATTGGATTTATGGTGTTCAGTCCTAAGTTGTTTGACTATATCAAAGACGATACAACAGTATTTGAAAAGGAACCTATGAATGGTCTGGTTGAAGATGGAGAGCTTATGTCATATTTACATAAGGGGTATTGGCAGTGTATGGATACACTCAGAGAAAAGCAAAAGCTTGAACAGCTTTGGGAAAGCGGTAAAGCACCATGGAAGGTATGGAAATAATGTTTGATTTTTATAAAAATAAAAAAGTTCTGGTAACAGGACATACCGGATTTAAAGGCACATGGCTGTGCAGAATGTTGGCGAATGCCGGAGCAGAGGTGGTAGGATATTCACTCGAACCGCCTACAGAGCCAAGTATTTTTGAATTATGTAATCAAGCTGAAAAAATGTATTCTGTAATCGGAGATATACGGGATATCAAAAAGTTGGATAAGATGTTCAGTGAGTTTCAACCCGAAATAGTATTTCATCTTGCGGCTCAGCCTATAGTCAGAGAATCATATAAGGAGCCAAGATATACATACGAGACGAATGTAATGGGTACGGTAAATATTTTGGAGTGTGTAAGGAAACATAAATGTGTAAGGTCATTTTTAAATATTACCACTGACAAAGTATATGAGAACAAGGAGTGGGAATGGGGTTACAGGGAAAATGAGCCTTTGGACGGATATGATCCCTATTCCAATTCAAAGTCGTGCTCAGAACTTGTTACACACAGCTATAAAAAGTCATTTTTTTATGATGGCAGATGTGCGATTTCTACTGCAAGAGCCGGGAATGTTATAGGTGGTGGAGATTTCGCAAATGATAGGATAATTCCTGACTGCATAAGGGCTGTTGAAAAGGGTGAGAACATTGCAGTAAGGAACCCTTATTCAACAAGACCGTATCAGCATGTTCTTGAGCCACTGTATATGTATCTTACAATAGCACAAAAGCAGTATACAAATATAGAGTATGCAGACTGCTATAATGTAGGACCGGATGACTGTGACTGTGTGACAACCGGTGAGTTGGTTAGTATGTTCTGCAACGAGTGGGGCAATGGGGCGCAGTGGATGAACATTTCTGAAGAAAACGCACCACATGAAGCAAGTTTTTTGAAACTGGACTGTTCAAAGATCAAGAGCGTGTTTGGTTGGCATGCACATTGGCATATTGAAGAGGCAATAGAAAAGGTCGTAGAATGGACAAAGGTATATTTTTCCAACGGAAATGTATCGGAGTGTATGGATAGAGAAATCAGGGAGTTTTTAAGTAAATGAAAAAGGTAATAGTAACAGGCGCAAATGGATTTGTAGGCGGAAGCGTGGTTCGTGAGCTTATAAACAATGGTATAGAGGTTCTTGCGTTAGATCTGCCGGGTAATAATTTAAATATTCCGGAAAGCAGTCTTGTCAAATTTATGGGTGTAGATGTTTTCGATTTGGCAAAGGAAGTTGACAAAATAAAGAAAGACAGATATGACACTTTTTATCACTTTGCGTGGGTTGGTTCTGCGGGTCCTGCAAGAGTTGACTACGATTTGCAGATGAAAAATGCGAGATGTACGGTAGAGTGCGTAAAAATAGCAAAACAATTAGGATGTATTCGATTTGTGTGTGCCGGAAGTATCATGGAGAAAGAAGTAATAGCAGCATTAGAGGCACAGGGTAATAAGCCTGGAATTGGTTATGTGTATGGAATGGGCAAGCTTATGGCTCATTGCCTGAGTAAGTCTGTTGCAGCGGCAGAGGGGATTGACCTCATATGGGCGATAATTACAAATGCATACGGTGAGGGTGAGTTATCACCGAGATTTGTAAATACTACAATAAGAAAGATTATAAGCGGAGAACCGTTGCAGTTTACGGCTGCAACACAGGGATATGATTTTGTGCATATAGAGGATGTTGCAAGAGCTTTCCGACTCATAGGAGAAAACGGAAAGCCGTTCTGTGAGTATGTTATAGGTAGTGGCGAAGCAAAACCATTGAAGAACTTTATAATAGAACTGAGAAATGCTTTAGCACCTGAAAAGGAGTTGATATTTGGTGATATTCCATTTACAGGAATAGATATGTCGCTTGAAACATTTTCGACAAAACATACAGAGGATGATTGTGGCTTTAAGGCACAAATATCATTTACAGAAGGAGTTAGAAGAACAATGGATTGGCTTAAGGAGCAGGAAATATGATCCGGAAATTTGAATTTAAAGAACTTGAACTAAAGGGTGCATATTTAATAACTCCGTTTTATGCGACTGATGAACGGGGAGGATTTGTAAAGGATTACAACATAGATGCATTCAAAACAAACGGTATCAATCATGAACTTAAGGAAGTTTTCTACACAATCTCAAAGCGTGGAGTTATTCGTGCAGAACATTTCCAAGAAGTCAAGGAGCAGGCAAAGCTTGTGCGATGTATAAGCGGACATGTGTATGATGTCATAATAGACCTTAGAAAAGACTCAGATACATTCAAAAAATGGCTTGGATTTGATCTTACAGGTGAAAATCAATATTGTCTGTATGTGCCGCAACATTTTGGGCATGGATATCTTGTTATAGAGGATTCAGTTGTAAGCTATAAATGTGGAGAGGTATTTTATGGTGAATACGACACAGGCATAAAGTGGAACGATCCTGATATGGCGATAGATTGGCCGATAGACAGGATTGGTGGAATTGATAATCTTATAATATCGGAAAAGGATAAGAATTTGCAGAGCTTTAAGGAGTTTGAAGCTAAATTATGAGATTCTTAATACATATACCACAACTTATTTATGGTGGTGCGGAGAAGGTACTTGTTGATTTTGCAAATTATTTGGTCAAAAAAGGACATGAGGTTGAAATTCTTGAAACATATGATTGTGGGTTGTTAAAGCCTCAGTTTGATAAAAGAGTTAGATTTAATGTTATTTGCAGCAAGGAATATACAAAAAAGTATTATGCTTCACTTGCAGATATAAAAGCAGACAGAAGGCTGACAGGAAAGATAGTTAAAGCAGGAAAGCTTGTGTTTAGTAAGATTGTAGGCTATAGACGATTTGCAGAGAGACTTTCAGCAAAGTATTACAAGAACAAACGCTATGATGTAGCAATAAATTATCTTGAAATTGAGAATCCAAAGTTTATATTGAGCAATATAAATGCAAATAAGTATTTTCAATGGATACACACCGATGTAAAAAAACTTACTCTTGGTGAACTGGATATGTTTGTGGCTATGTATGAAAAAATGGATTATATTATATGTGTATCAGAAACAGCGTATGAATCAATGTGCGAACTATATCCTTCGCTAATCAGCAAAACTCATGTGATATATAATTTTTTTGATATTGATGCTATCAAGAGAAAAGCTGAAGAAAAAAATGACTTTAAAACCGATGGATTTACGATTGTTTCGATAGGTAGAATGGTTGAGTTAAAAGGCTATTCCAGAGCGATAGATGTGCTAAAGAGACTGAATGCTGAAGGCTATGGTTTTGCATGGTATATCATAGGGGACGGTGGTGAAAGAACTATTATCGAAGAAAAAATAAAAGCATATGGACTTGAAAATCAAATCAAGCTGTTAGGCTTAAAGGACAATCCGTATCCATATATTAAAGCTTGTAATTTGTTCTTTTTGCCATCGTTATACGAGGGATTCCCTACTGTCACCATAGAGGCAAAGGTTCTGAATAAACCTGTGCTTGCAACCGAGGTGAGTGGAATAAGAGAACAGATAGAGAATGGTAAAACAGGTATAATCGTCGAAAATTCAAAAGAAGGTATCTATCAAGGATTAAAAAAATTGCTTGATGAACCTATGTTGCTAAAAAAGCTATCCGATAATTCCGGAATGCAAAAGGTCCTCGATAATGATATGAAGTATGAGCAGTTTATGAATTTGATGAGGTAATGAGAATGGCTAATAATGACGACATAATGGTAAGTATATGCTGTCTTGCGTATAACCATGAAAAGTATATAAGACAGGCATTAGATAGCTTTCTGATGCAGAAGACAGATTTCAAGTATGAAATACTTGTACATGATGATGCATCAACGGATAAGACAACTGATATTATTCGGGAATATGAGGAGAAGTACCCTGATATAGTAAAGCCGATTTATCAGAAAGATAATCAGTATTCAAAAGGTGTTAAAATCAGTCCAACATACCAGTATCCTCGTGCAAAAGGGAAATACATTGCATTGTGTGAGGGAGATGATTTTTGGACGGATGAGAATAAATTGCAAAAACAGTTTGATGTAATGGAAAAACATATGGAATGTTCAATGTGTACGCATGCATCATATAGGGTTAATCTTGAGTCGATAGATATGAAAGATAATATATGTGGATATTCTGAGAAGACTATTATAAATCTGTCAGAACATTTGTCTAATTTGTTTGATGGACAAGAATGGAAAATGCCTTTTCAAACATCGTCTTTTTTTGCAAGAAAAGAATGCGTTGATGAAATGGTTTTGCTGAAACCAAAATTTGTTTTAGAATGTAACATAGGAGATGTACCGTTAACACTATTTGTTTTGACGAAAGGGAATATACTGTTTTTGCCTGATTTGATGAGCGCATATAGGGTGGGAAGAGAAGGTGCATGGACAAGTAGAAAACTAACTGTTGCAGAAAAAATAAACCAAATGGATAATAGGATAGATTTATATGAAAATTTCAAAGAGTTTTATCCGGCGATTGAAGATGACATTATTAATAACTATATATGTTTTTATAAGCTACAAAAATGTACATTGGCTAAACAGTACAGCGATTTGAGAAAAGATAAACAACTTAAATGGTATTTAAAAGGTCACTATTCATTAAAACAGTATGTATCATTTCAGTTGAGATCCTATCCGCTTATAGGACGCCTATATAATATTATCAGAGGACAATGATTATATGGAAATAAAAAGAAATAGAGTGCTGTCAAGTATGGTATGGAGATTTGCAGAACGCACAGGCGCTCAGGGTGTGCAGCTGATTGTATCTATTATCCTTGCAAGGTTACTGACTCCTTCAGATTATGGAACAGTTGCACTATTGACAGTTTTTATTAGCATAGCAAATGTTTTTGTGGACTGTGGATTTGGAAACTCACTTGTGCAGAAACTGAATGCTGACGATATTGATTTTTCATCAGTATTTTTCTTTAATATAGGTATGGGAATAATACTGTATATCGTTCTGTTTCTTGCATCTCCATTTATAGCTGATTTTTATCATGATCCAAATTTAACAAGCGTATTGCGAGTTATGGCATTATCGCTTATTATAGGTGGAATAAAAAGTGTTCAGCAGGCACATATACAGAAACGATTGGAATTTAAAAAATTCTTTTTCTCAACGGCTATAGGAACAATTATTTCAGCAGTAGTTGGAATTGTTATGGCATATAGAGGTTTTGGTGTATGGGCTCTCGTTGCGCAAAATATGACAAATTCCGTTATAGATACGATAGTTGTGTGGATAGCATCAAAGTGGTGGCCAAAACTTGTGTTTAGTATAAAAAGAATGAGAAGTTTATTTGGATACGGGGGAAGGCTTTTGGTATCAGGCTTGCTTGATACGATATATAATAATATGTATTCGTTAACAATAGGAAAATTCTATAGTGCTGCGGACTTGGGCTTATATAACAAAGGAAAAAGTTATCCGATGCTATTAGTAGAAAATATTAACAGCACAATACAAAGTGTTCTTTTTCCGGTTATGGCGGCTACACAGGAGAATATTAACGCAGTCAAGCAAATAACCAGACGGTCGATTATGACAAGTACATTTGTTATTTTTGCTATGATGGCAGGCATGGCTGGTATTGCAAAATCATTTACTGTTATACTCCTTACGGAAAAGTGGCTTGGAAGTGTTATATATTTACAGTTATGTTGTTTTATTTATGCACTTTGGCCGATACATACGACAAACCTGGCAGCGATTCGAGCGTTAGGTCGTAGCGATATCTTTTTGAAACTTGAAATAATAAAAAAGATTATAGGCATGAGTATGCTTATAGTAACTATACCATTAGGTGTAAAGGCGATGGTGATTGGAAGTTGTGTTTCATCGGTTTTATCATCGTTTATTAATGCCTCACCAAATAAGAAATTACTAAACTATAGCTATTTTGAACAAATAAAAGATATATTACCGTCATTTATACTTTCAATTGTAATGATGATAGTTGTTTTATCAATTCAATTCTTTGGATTAAATGTATGGATAACGCTTATTTTGCAGATAATTGTGGGATTTGTTGTGTACTTTGGTCTTGCAAAACTGTTCAAGCTTGAATGTTTAGAGTATGTTATAAATACAGTAAAAGGATTGAAGAAAAATAATTAAGATTGACAAAACAGCGAATTGAAGTTTTTTATGTGTTAAAGTGGGTATTTGATGAGCAAAAAGACAAAACAAAAGTCAGCTAATGTGAATACATAATTGCACTGATGAGAGATATCTGCAACAAATTGTGTGCAGAATCAATTAAGTACAGTTGAGTGTGATATACAGCAATCATATTTAATAATCTCAGGCACAGTCAAGACCACCCCTAAGAGGGGTGGCTTTCTCTTTGTTCAAGCCATTGTGGACGGATTACCGGCTACCCTTGAAAGGGTCGGTATATTCCTTGGTACTCAATTTGTCCTTGATTTGATCTTCTTTCTCTTGCTCTCGTATGTATTTCTGTATAGTTGCCGTATTCAACCCTACCGTACTCACATAATACCCTTCTGACCAAAAATGTCGGTTTCCAAATTTATATTTCAAGTTTGAATGCCTTTCAAATATC
>JAFSXU010000021.1 GCA_017443895.1 Clostridia bacterium | reverse complement strand
TGAGAAGTTAGAACAATACATTTACTATTACAACAACGAACGAATATCGCTTAAATTAAAAGGAATGAGTCCGGTGCAATACCGAACTCATTACCAATCAATTTAATATTAAATTTTGTCTAAACTTTGGGGTTCACTTCAAAACCGTGTGTACTTTTTATAATTCCTGCGACTGGAGGTGTCAAAGTTTCTCCTTGATAAATACATTTATTTAACTCTATACTACTTATACCTTTTATATTTTTTCTCAAATTATCATCATAGATTATTTTATAAAAAGAAAATTCATTAATATAGAATGGATTTATAATTCTATTGCGCTCTTGTTCTTTAATCTTAGCTTGTAAGGCATCCTCTCTACTACGATATATTTCAAAAAAGTCGTCGTCAGTTTTTTTGTTTTGTCCATCCATGAAACAAGCGTTTTTTGAAAACCATTGTCTTTTTACGCCTATTAGTATACCATCTGACATGTTTCCATATTCTTCCCAATGTTCCTGAGAGATATTATTATCATAGGTGAAGCAGGTAACATAATAAGACTTTTCATATTCTGGGACATCAATTCTTGCTACCTCTTCTTCATCATTAACAAGTTTAAGATTGGTTAGCCAAAATTCTTGATTTCTTAATATACTAAAAAAGGCAGATGAATTTGTACAATGATACAACCACTCATATTTGCTAGCCTCTTTTCTTGATTGCTCTATAAATTTCACATTGCTTAGTGCATTTCCTACAAAAACAGATTTTCCTTCGAGTTGTTTGCATCGTTTCCATATTTCTTTAAAGAATTGTTCATCCATAAAGCACCTCACCATATTGGTATAATTCGTTTACATTATTAAGCAAAATTTTCACTTGATTTTTGACTAAAACAATAATCAATATAAGTATTAAATATCACTTAGTTGATATTTTAGAATAACCACGCCTTACATATAATCAACCATATTCGAGTATTACAGTATGCACCTTTTATAACTAATTATGCAATATATTTACAGTCACCAATATAACCGTTAAAGCAACGGATGCAACACCTAACCAAATACAGTTTTTTCCCTTATCACGGATATCGTCATCATCGTTACTCAACAACATCGCACCAAGAACAAACCCTACAATAGGAATAATAAATGATGCAAAATAGTGGAAAATGTATTCACTCGACTCTTTCCCATTAAAGAACTTTGTATCTTTTATTTCCTTATCTGCAATGTACATCTTGTATAGCTCAGGAGCTCTTAGCGACAATTTATATTCTTTTGTTTCTTGTTTGAATTCCATATGGTTACTTACCAATATGACAGCTGTCACGCACATCACTAACATACTTATTATTGCAATAATTATACCTGAACTTTCAGGTACAAGGAACGCACACAAAAATGCTATTGCAGAAATCAGCAAAACACACAAACCAATACCAACACCTATTTGTGATGGTGCCTTGGGTGGTGTTGGCAACTCAATATTATCATATATTCTTTGATACATATTCATTTGTTCGAGATTGCGCATACCCTTGCGCATATTGTATCCGCAATGTGGGCAATTCACCGCCTCATCTGAAACTTCTTTACCACATTCAAAACACTTAATCAATGCCATTTTTACTCCTCCTAAAAAAAGTGTATAACCCAATATTTCAGAGCTATACACCAAAAAACATACAACCCTGACTTGTTAAAGCTGCTATACACTTACATTATCTCCACTGCAAAGTTAAGACTGTCAGAGTGTACGCTTTTTCCTATTTAGCGTACACCTTGCAGTGGATAAGTACACAAACCCTATTTTAATGTAAGTATATAGCATTATAAGTATATCATTTCACAAAAAATTTGTAAATACCTTATTTGCAAGATTTAAGCAATTTTATTGCCACAGCAGAAAATTTATGCTATTATTCCATATATAGAACAGGAATTAAAATATATTGGATAATGTAGGGAACGACCTATGTGTCGTTCCGATATATGAAAGGCAAAAAAATGAACAATCTTCCAAAACGCAAAACCATACGCTTAAAACATTATGATTATTCACAAAACGGATATTATTTTATAACTATATGCACCCATAACAAACAGAATTTGTTTAACCTCAACAACGAATCTGCCGTGCAAAATCAAATTATAACAAAATGGCTTAGCGAATTGGAAAATAAATTTAAGACAGAAATAGATTATTATGTGATTATGCCGGATCACATTCACTTTATATTGATTATAAACCCGACGGAACGACACACAGGTCGTTCCCTACCGGACATGATGCAATGGTTTAAAACCATGACGACAAATGAATATATAAAGCTTGTAAAAAACAATATTTTGAAACCTTTTGATAAAAAGCTATGGCAAAAATCCTATTATGAACACATCATACGAAATGATCAGGATTACATACAAACAGTCGAATATATAATCAACAATCCTCTAAAATATTCATTGGATAGGACTGATTAAAAATACCTTTTTAAAATATCAACTTCTCCCAAGATTTTTGCATAGTCGGGGAAGTCCCGTTTTATGCGGTTTGCACATCGCATACAAAAATCGTATCTTAAATCGGGCATATCACGCATTTGCTGTTTCATGCCCCAGGTATGTGTAAAATAGCGCTCGCCATCATTAAATAACCGTTCAAGATTTGAAAAGCTATCCACCCTACAATCCATTGCCTTTGCACACATCGGCAATATCCTCTGCTCGGCAAAAACCATATATGTAAGGTAATCATCACAGTCTATGGCATTTTCCATAAACGAAAATGCCTCACTCGTATACCTATCCTTTAGCTCTTTATTTTTAATTACATAAAATGCGGTATTTACGGGTTCTTCTCTCCAATCCCAATCGGGATTAAAGATATATCCCCTCTTCATTTTAAAGGTATTTATATCGGGATATACATCGGTGTATATCGGCTCTCTATGAATTGCCGTAACATCGCCAAGGTTTGAAAATGCCAAAGGCGCCCACACGATAAAATCCGTATCCATTACGGCAACGGGCGCCGTTTCTTTTGACAATGCATAAAGCTTTGCGCCTGCCCAGAACATATTAAAATTCCAATTTGGAATATTGTCAAGCTCACAATTTACACTGTCCCAAATTGAGAGCAAATTATTATCGGCATAAAATTTATAGCCTACACTGTCCGTTACCATTTTAATCGTTCCGTTATGCTCACGCCATTTAAGCGCGGACAAGGCGCAGGTTAAAAGCTCAAAATCCTCGCACAGGTATGTACTTTGACCGTTCCTTTGCATAAACGGTGCGGTGTGGTTTATATGAATTGCACGCATTACCCTGCCTCCCGTTATATCAGATTTATTCCGTAGCCAAAAACCCGAATTTCACCGTCTTTTTGTGTATCGGTTTTTTCCGTATCGGTCGAAAATGAGCCGTTAAAAGACCCATAAAACGATGATGAGGCTGATGTCTGATACAATCTTGCATACGAGGATACAAAAGATGCCGTATATGAACCAAAAATTCGATACAGCTCGCCATATTGATAGCTTGTAAATGACATAAAGCTGTTTTTTGATTTCATACACGACACCCCCTTTTCACATTACTATACATTGTATCACAAAAATCGGTTTTTAACAATCCTATTTCTTTGAAAACAGTGTTTTAAAATACCCTGTTTCCAGCATTTTATTTACCTGCGCTCCGAACAGGAATATATTCATACAAAAATACAGCCAGAGCATAAGGAAAATTATAGCGGTAAGTGAGCCGTAAACATAAGAATAGTTTGAAAAGTTTTCTATATAGATAGAATAAATATAGGTAAAGCCTATCCAGCAACTCGCCGCCAAGAATGCGCCCGGAAGCTGTCGCAAAAATTTAAGATGCGGTTTTCGGTTTACCAAAAACCTATAAAACAACGCAAACACAACCGTTAAAAGCGCGATAAAAATTATCGCTCTTGCAGACATGATAAATTCAAACACCTCGCCCACTATCGGAGCGTATTCCCACAACCAGTTTTGTATTACACGCCCAAACGAGTATGCGCCTATCGTTAAAATGATTACCGCAAGGAATATAAGTGTATAAAATACCGACATAACCCTGCAATAGAAATAATTGCGGATATTGGCATGGTAAACATTGTTAAGCCCCTGATACAGCGCCAAAATGCCCCTTGACGATAACCAAAGAGTTGAAATAGCGGTAACGGAGATTAACGACGCCGATGCGCTCCTGTTAAACAGCTCGCTTACCATTATAAGCAGAGTGTTTTGCATACTCTGCGGTACGGAGTCTAAGATTATAGTTTCAAGCATATCCGAGCTTATCGGCAGGAATATATTTAAAAGGCTAAGTAACAGCATCAAAAACGGAACAACGGAGATCACAATAAAAAACGATGCCTGCGCCGCATACACACCGACATAATCGTCCATAATGGCGCACACAAAACTAACTGTTATTTCATAAAAACGCTTTAAGCCACGCCACATACCGCTACACTCCTTTTTATTTATAATATTACATTTAAACACCGTAAATGTCAAATGACATTAGTTTTACAATTATTTGAATATCGTATGCTTGATTTTTGATAAAACTCCGAAAATTATGCTTTTGCATCTTTTTAGTGTCATCTGTATGGGGTGTACCCACACGGCAAGCCGTGAGTAAATCTTAAAGCCACGACTTTGACAGTCAATATGCATTTTGCCACGGTAAAACTCGGTAAGTATGCCAAGTATCTGATCCTCACGGATATTATACTCCTTATTAAAGCAGTTATCGCCCCTTATGGTATAGCTGTCCTTGCCCACATCTATTACACGGTGCAGGATATACGCACCGTCTGCATCACGCTTATAGAGCGGAACCTCATATTTTTTTAACCGCCTGTTTATGGGCTTTACAACTATCATATCACGGCTGTTTCTAAGCATGGGATACATGCTTATTCCGTGACTGGTTGACACATACTGTCCCTCACGAAGCTGGTCTTCAAGCTTTTTCATTTTAATCTCCATTCCGCCGCTCCGTAGCGGCACAAATACATAGGGTGAAAAAGAAGCAAGCAGTTTGCCGGTTTTGGGAGCGCCGTCGTACATAGGTACTTCAAGCTCCAAAAATCGGTGAGATGCGCCACTTTTTTTTACACTATCCTCTCAAACTTATACTCTACCCTGTTTGTGTTCTTATTCATTACAAGCGACACCTTGGCACTTACCTCGTTTCCGTCTCTGCCTACAAGCTTTTTAAACTCGACGCTATCGCCCTTTAGCCATTTCTTGATTGCGGTTACGCCTATCTTTGAATTTTTAAACGGACCCTTATCGGTTGTTTTCATTATCCCGAAACCGCACCTTTTTGTGCAGCCAAACGCTGTTTTATTCTCGACCACATCACCACCGCATTTGGGGCATTTGCCAAGCACCGTCTTATCCGCAAACACGAATTTTACGGGGAAGTCGGAAGCCTTGTCCACCTCGATTTTCATTTCTGCATCAAACGGCTTATTATCCTTATCAATCAGTTTTTTAAGCTTTACGCTCTTACCCTCGACAAGCTTTTTTGCCTGCGCCTTGGTAATTGTGACATTCTGTAAAAGCGGCATTTTGGGATTTTTCCATATCGTGAACTTACACGAAATAGGCTCACGCCAGTTACTGCACCCAAACGCCTTGGGACTTTCGATTATATTTCCTCCGCATATCGGGCACTTTCCCAAAACCTCGTAAAACCTTGATGTAAAGTTCTTTGTCATAACCGCCTGATTAACCTTAGGATAGGTATGGTGCAGGATATTCTTTATCGTTTCAAGCACATTGTCCGTCAGTGCCCTCTCGTCCTTTTCGCCCGACCGTATATCCTCTTGTATAGCCCACCATTTTGCGGTTAAGTCCGCCTGCTTTATCTCATCGGGTAAAATCCGATACAGCTCTCTGCCAAGCTCCGTGGATATGAGCTTTTTTCCGTCCTCATAAAGATACCCTTTCTCAATCAGTCCGTCAATTATCGAGCTTCTTGTTGCAGATGTGCCTATGGAGCCGTTTTCGCCCTTTTTATCCTTATCCTTGTCAAGAAGCATCTGACGGATAACGGGATCGCTTACATATTTTGCAATCCTTGTCATATCCTCGTTCAAGGTCGCTTTTGTGTACCGTGAGGGTGGCTTTGTTTCCTTTTCCTCAACGCTTGTGTCGGTAATTTTACCGTTATATATGCCTGCCTCTATAAGGCTTAAATCGTTTTCGTCCTCTTTTTTGGCGTCTTTAAATATCGCAAGATAACCCTCTTTTTTAACAGTCGTTGAATAAGCCAAAAGCTCCGTGTTATCATCAATTTTAACAATCAGCTTTTTCTTTACCTTTACGGCCTTGGGCAAAAACTGCGCCATATAAAATTTACAGACCGCAAGGTAAATATCCTTTTCCTCCTGCGTGAGCCTATCAAGATTAACCCTGTTATTGGTAGGGATTATGGCAAAATGTGCCGTTACATTCTTGTCATTAAAGCACTTTGAATGTATCGTGGCATCAAGCTCACGGGGCTTGTATTTAATATTTTCAACCACCTGCGCAAGTGTTTTGGGAGCTTCCTTGTAATGCTCCTCCGTAAGGTATTGGCAATCCGATCTGTTATAGGTTATAGCCTTATGCGTTTCTCTTAAACTTTGAGTTATCCGCATAACATCTGACGGGTTATAACCAAAATGACTGCTTGCATAGCTTTGCAGTTTTACCAGATTAAACGGCAGTGGCGGATCTTCATTAACGGTCTTTTCCTCGACCTTTATATCCGAAAATCCCCTGCCCTTTAAGCTGTTACTTATCTCATTTGCAATATCGGGATTTGTAATCTTATTATCGTCTTTTGATTTTATTGTGTATTTTGCTCTTACCGTCTTATTATCCACCAAAACATCCGCAAAAACATCATAATAGATAGACTTTGTGTGTCCCTCTATCTGAAAATCACGGTTTACAACAAGTCCTAAGGTTGGGGTTTGCACCCTGCCCACAGACAAAAGCACACCGTTGTTGTTACAGGTAAAAAAACGGCTGATATTAACACCTACCATCATATCCGCAACAGATCTTGCGTATGCGCTTACGCCCTCGTTTACAAACTTTTCATTATCGCTCATATTCATAAGCGCTTTTTTCAGTCCGCCCTGCGTTGTATCGCCTGTGTTAAGCCTTTTTACAGGCTTTTTATAGTCAAACCAGTTAAGTAATTCATCAATTAAAAGCTGTCCTTCCTCGTCAGGGTCGCCTGCGTGGATTACCATATCGGATTTTTCCAAAAGCTCGCCTATAAGCTTTACACGCTCTGCCTTTGTTTCCCAACCTTTTTGGGCGTTATCATCCTTGCCGATTTTTAAGCCCCAGTTATCAAAGTATATCGGGAGTGCCTCTATATCCCACTTTTTATAGTCGCTGTTATAGTCCTCAGGCTCTTTTAATGCAAGCATATGTCCAAAAACCCAGGTTACAACATAGTCGCCCTTTTCTATGTATGTCTTATTTGTTTTACCCGAAAAATTACCCGGCAAAGCCCCTGCAATGTCCCGTCCCAATGACGGTTTCTCAGCTATTACTAAAATCATAAGTTCTCCGAAAAATTATTTGTTCTTTTTATAGATAATCATAAGCCCCTTTAATAAAAGCTCATCATCAATTGTTATTTCATGCTTGCAAAGCGGAATAATGCTCGGCGCAAGACCGCCTGTTGCAATAACTCTTGCATTAACTCCCATTTCCTCACGGATTTTATCAATCATACCGTCAATATTTGATGCCGTTCCGTACATTATTCCCGATTTCATACAATCGACTGTGTTTGTACCGATTACAGTATCCGGCTTTTCAAGTGAAATTTTGGGTAGCTGTGCCGTACCGCCGACAAGCGAGTTAAGCGATATCATAACGCCCGGCATTATTACCGTTCCTAAATAGCTTCCGTCCTCACCGACGGCTGAAATTGTAGTCGCCGTTCCCATATCTACTATAATAATCGGTGCGCCGTAGCAATTTATCCCGGCAGCCGTATCGACAACAAGATCCGCTCCCAACTGCGCAGGATTACCGCACGCAATTTTTACGCCCGTTTTTATCCCCGGCCCTACAATTAACGCCTCCTGCGCAACCGACTTTTCAATCGCATTCTTTAGAATATTTTTAAGACTCGGCACAACGCACGATATTATTGCGCCTGTGATTTGGTCGGGCTTAATGTCGTAAATTTCGAGTATGTTTTTTATAATCATTGCATACTCAAATTCCGTTGCGGACTGATTTGTTGAAATTCTCTCCGTAAACAGGATTTTATCGTCCGTGCAACAGCCTATAACTATATTTGTGTTTCCTATATCAAGCGCCAATATCATTTTTATAACTCCTTACCTCTTCACTATTCACTATTACTTATTCCCTATTATCTGTCCCCTGCTTATCATAGCCCATACCTTCATATATGTCGGTATAAATGATGATGAAACAGGGATAATACCGTATTTTTCTAAATTTCTTTTACTCTCATAGGGCATATTATCCATTGCATTTACCAAAATTTTTGGTGTGTCCTTATAATATTTTAAAAAGTCTTGAAACTTGTGGCTTTCAATATTTACTGTCCCCGAATGGTAGGGGCGAATTATGATTGCATCTACATTATTTCTGTAGTCATACATATTCTCCACATAGCTCTCAACAACAAGGATTTTGGGATTTTCCAAAAGTGTTGTATCATAGCCATCATCATTATCCGTGACAAATTCGGGGTTTATTATAACTTTACTGTCCCTGATTGTTGCAGCCTCAGGATTTGAGTATATCCTGTCATCAGCCTCACGGTGCAGGACAATATTTTTTGCATAATGGATTTTTGCGTCCTCACCAGCGTTTTTATAGCTTATATATGTTTTTGCGCTCGGCTTTTTTGAGATAAACAAAACCGCATTTTTAAAGTTTATAAATCCGTTTGCTTTTTTCTCGTTTAGGGGATAATTTGACGATACAAATACAATCGGTGTGGTTGTATTTTTAACACACTCACAAACCGCATTTGCACTGTACATTAGTGTATCCGTTCCATGAGTTATGATAATTCCGTCATAGCCTGCGTTTACATTTTTTCTTACAGTATCAAGAAGGATATTAAGCTCCTTTGCCGAGAGATTTTCACTTAGCACCGTATACGGATTTAAGGTATCAAACTCAACATCAGCATTTTTTTGTTTGAATTTATCAATCAGTTCATAGCCTGTGGAATTATCGGGACTTATAAATCCGTTATGGAGCTTTGAGCCGATTGTTCCGCCTGTGAAAATTACAAGTATTTTCATATTTCCTCCGTTAATTATAGCATAATTTGAGGTTTTTTCAATGTAAAAATTCTATTTTATCTCGGGCCGTGTTGCATCCTTAAACTCACGCTCGTTACCTCGGTTATTCTCATCAAGAAATGCCATAACCTCATCATCGACACGGTTTATTTCCTCTAAAAATTCCATTGCGCTTACCCTCAATGCGCCGTTACCCAAAATTATAAGCTGTTCAAGGTTATCGGAGGTCGCAACCCGTACCTTATGATTTTTCGACAGCTCATGTGTTGCGCGCTCGATATACGAATCGGCAGTTTCCGCCTCCTTGGTATACACAACCGTTATGTCGTTTACCTTTTCGACCTCGCCACGGTTTCCTTTTACCCTATAAGCGTCAAATACGATAATTACCTCAATCTGTTTCATCGCTCGATAGGTCAAAACCCTGTTTATAAGCGCCTCTCTTGCCGCTTCAAGGCTCGTTTTTGCAAGCTCTTTTAAGCTATCCCATGCAAAGATTATGTTATAGCCGTCAATGAGCAGATACTCAGGTCCGTCAGTCTTTGCTTTTGCCTTTTTATGCTTTATAACATCCTGCACTTTTTGGAGTGGCTTTATACTCTTTCTTACAATTTTTCCGTATGTCGCCTCAAATATTTTTAAAAGCTCGTCATCATCGGCTACATAGTCTGCGCTCCTTGAGATACCCCTGCTGTATGATACGGGTTTCTCCTTTTGAGCTTCTATGTGCATATAGTTTTTAACCTCGTTCCACTTTACGCTAAAGCCTGCGCCATGCGAACAGAACACGCTGTCGGGAGAGTTATATAAATCAGCCTCGGGGTCATAGTTAATACTTTTGACAACTGCTTCTTGCTCCGCACATTTATCATACCCCAAAAAGCTACACGATAATCTGCCAAGTCCGTGCGTATATGCGTTTATTTCCATTGTATAATCGTGCATTTTCGATATTGGCGCACTGCCCTCTAAAACGGCTGTTTCGGTGCTTAACATCTCAGGCGGATTTACTCTGCCACCCATTTTTTCAATATCGGTCATCGCCCTGCCGACATTTTCAACAGGCAGTTCAAGTGTGAATTTATACCAAGGCTCAAGCAATACGCTTTTTGCACACATTAGTCCCTGCCGTACTGCCCTGTAGGTAGCCTGTCTGAAATCTCCGCCCTCGGTATGCTTTAGGTGCGCTCTTCCAGATACAAGCGTTATTTTCATATCGGTTATTGGTGAGCCTGTTAAAACTCCCAAATGCGTTTTTTCTTCGAGGTGTGTAAGCACAAGTCTTTGCCAGTTCTTGTCAAGAATATCCTCTGAGCAATCGGTCCTAAATACAAGTCCTGCGCCTCTTGGCAGCGGTTCAAGCATAAGATGTACCTCTGCATAATGGCGAAGCGGTTCGTAATGACCTACACCCTCAACCTTATCCTCAATCGTTTCACGGTAGATTATAGAGCCCTGCATAAACTCCACATCCATATCAAATCTGTCTTTTATTATCCGTTTTATGACCTCAAGCTGTACCTCGCCCATAAGCTGGAGACGAATCTCGCCAAAATGTTCGTTCCATTCGATATGAAGCCCCGGCTCCTCCTCTTCAAGCTCTTGAAGGTATATTAGGGCCTGCTCAATATTTATATTGGACAATACATTTACCTTGTACGAAAATACAGGCTCCTGACTTAGCTCATATCCCTCTATCTCATTGCCAAGCGCTTCGTTTGAATAAGTTTTTGACAGTCCCGACACCGCAACAACATCACCCTGATACGCCTGGGATACAGCCAAATATTTCTTTCCCGAATATATGCGTATTTCGTTTATTTTCTCGCCGTATTTTTCGATAATGTCACGCACACGCAAGGTACCGCCCGTTATCTTCATATGTGTAAGGCGTACATTCTTATCGTCCTTTGTAATCTTAAATACCTTTGCGCCAAAATCCTTACGCTTTGGCGGAATAAGGATATACCGGGATATTGCCTCCAAAAATTCGGACACACCTGTAAGTTTTAAGGCGGAGCCGAAAAAGCACGGGAAAACACGGCGAATTTTTATAGCGTGGGCTATTGCATCAACGGAAATTTCCTCCTTTTCCAAAAACTCGTCCATTAAATCCTCATAGCACATTGCAAGGTTGTCATATAGGTTTTGGGTATCTGAAAAATCCACACACCTCTGGTCAAGATTTTTAATAAGATCTGCCATAACCGTATTCTTATCACACAAGGGCATATCCATTTTATTGACAAATATAAATGTGGGTACACGGTATTTTTTTAAAAGCTCCCACAGTGTATGTGTATGCGATTGCACCATATCAACACCGCTTATAACTAATATTGCATAGTCAAGGACATTTAGCGTTCTCTCCATTTCGGCGCTGAAATCAACATGCCCCGGCGTGTCAAGCAAAGTAAGCTGTAAATCATCTAAATTTACAGCCGCCTGATGTGAAAATATGGTTATTCCACGCTCTTTTTCGATTGTATCTGTATCTAAATACGAGTCCCTGTGGTCTACCCTGCCCAAATGCCGAATTTGCCCCGATGAGTATAAAATCCCCTCCGAAAGCGTCGTTTTTCCCGAATCGACATGCGCAAGTATTCCGCATACTATTCTTTTCATTTTGTATATCCCTTGTGAAAATATTTATCCATTATACAGTATACTATATTTTAACGATAAAATAAAGTATTTTTTTGTTATACAAAAAGTACCGCCGATTGGGCGGTATCAGCGTGTCGATAAAGTTATCGACACGCTGGCAGACATTGAAAAACAAAGCAGATTTTGTGAAAATGAACCCGTAGCAGTACGGTGGTACGGTAGGGTTTATTTGAGCAAAAAGCACATAATACTGCCGTTTTTGAAAAATAACGGCGGTATTATTTATGATAATATGTTATATAGATGCAAGCCATACTGTTTAAGTTTTGTGCGGTCTGGGCAGTTTTTCAACAGTCTGAAGTACCGCCGATATTGCGGTACTTTTTTGTGTTTTTTGTATTGACTTTTATATGAAAATAGCGTATAATATAGACAGATAAAGGGCAAGACCGCAAAGCGGTTAGCCAATTAAACAGTTTTGTAACTGCCTACCTTGGCCGAGGGGCAGTTACTTTTTTATGGTAATAATCAGCACAGTAAGTGTAATTATATACATCATTATGTACACATACTCCATATGACCACCTCCAATCTCCGCTGAAAATAAGTCGGAATTAAAAGGTGGCTAACCGCCCTCAGACTTGCCCTGTTATCCTGTCGGATTTCTCCGACAGCTACATTCTACTGTATATTGAGAGTGAAATCAATGTTTTCTGTTTTAAATTATCTTTACAGATTTGTTATACAAAAAGTACCGCCTATTTGGCGGTACTTTTTGCCTTATTTATTCTATTTTTAATAATCTATAGCCTGTTTTTTCTATTGCTTCCTTTAAGTCGGTTTTATCGAGCGGTTCCTGTGATAATATGATAACTTTACCTGTCTTATGTGATGATGCGACCTTTTTGACATTAAAGTTTTGCCGTATTGCATCGTTTATATGTGCCTCGCACATACCGCACATCATACCGTCAATGGTAAGCACGGTTTGAACATCACCGCCTGTATTTTTTACACCACAGCCTGCACAGCCTGCGCAGTTTCCGCCACAGGACAGCTTTCCGCTTTTTTTGTCATTTACCATTTTAAATATTATAGTGGCTATAATAACTGCCAAAACAGCGCATATTATAACATTTCCCATACTAAAACCACTCCTTAAAGAGATATTATAAAGATAAGTAAATGATACCCGTCAGCCAAGCTGTCATAAGTATAAGTTAATTTGACGACATTGCTTAAAGAGGCATACTATCTGAAAATGTCTGTTATTTTACACCTTACATTTTCTCTAATTTTACAGCCTCAACATATTTTTTAAAGAAAATCATATATACCATACATACCAATACTGCAAGTGCCACAATAAAGCCGATTATGTTTATATTTCCTGTAAAGACATTGCCGAACTGGTTTATCATAAGTGCTATTGCGTAAGCAAAGCAGGTCTGGTACATAATTGCAAACCATGTCCATTTTGTGTTGTTCATCTCACGCTTAATTGCGCCGATTGCCGCAAAGCAAGGTGCGCATAAGAGGTTAAATACCAGGAATGAATAGCCTGTAACACTTGTAAACGCCTGTGCGATAGCCTGATATACCGTACCGTCTCCACCGCCGTAGAGAATACCCATAGTACCTACAATGTTCTCCTTTGCCACAAGGCCTGTAATTGATGCAACGGTTGCCTGCCAGTTTCCAAATCCAAGCGGTGCAAACAAAGGCGCTATAATGCTACCTATCCTTGCAAGGATTGAAAGGCTAAGCTCGTCCTCGGAAAGCATCCTGAAGCCGTCTGAGGTAAATCCGAAGAATGTGGTAAACCATACAACGATTGTTGAAAGGAGGATTATTGTACCTGCCTTTTTAATAAACGACCAGCCACGCTCCCACATTGATCTTAAAACATTTGTGAGGGTTGGCATATGGTATGCAGGAAGCTCCATAACGAACGGTGCAGGGTTTCCTGCAAACATTTTTGTCTTTTTAAGCATAATACCCGATACTACTATTGCCGCCATACCGATAAAGTATGCAGATGTTGCAACCCATGCAGAGCCACCGAAGATTGCGCCTGCAATCATTGCTATAAACGGCACCTTTGCACCGCACGGTATAAATGTTGTTGTCATAATCGTCATACGGCGATCACGCTCATTTTCTATTGTACGGCTTGCCATAACGCCCGGGATTCCACAGCCCGTACCTATAAGCACAGGAATGAACGACTTACCCGAAAGTCCGAATTTTCTGAAAATTCTGTCAAGCACAAATGCAATTCTTGAGATGTATCCGCACGCCTCCAAGAACGCAAGCAAGAAGAATAATACAAGCATCTGCGGTACAAAGCCCAAAACTGCGCCTACACCTGCTACAATACCGTCTAAGATAAGTCCCGAAAGCCACTCCGAAGCGCCTGCTTTTTCAAGTCCGGCACCGATAATGGCAGGTACGCCCGGAACCCAAATTCCGTACTCGGCAGGGTCAGGCTCATCAAAGCCGTTTTCCTCAAAATATTTAACCGCATCAAGATACGATACAGGAACTGTATCCTCGCCGGCATCGGCAGGCACACTGTCATAATAAACAGTAAGCTCAGAGGTTTCTAAGGTTTCCTCGTCTTCAACCTCTACGGTTGATGTTGTAGCAGCCTCTACCTCGTGCATTTTTGCAATCTCAGCATCTGCGTCAAAATCCTCTGCCTCGGTATCGAGCTCATAGAATGCACTTACGGCATTTAAATTGTCGGTATATTCCTCGCTTACCTCTTCATATTCGCCCGTTCCTATTCCAAACAAATGCCAGCCGTCGCCAAAGAGTCCGTCATTTGCCCAGTCGGTTGATGCAGCGCCTATACCTACCATGGAAATATAGTAAACCAAATACATTACTACAGCAAAAATCGGAAGTCCCAGCCACCTGTTTGTAACAATCTTATCTATTTTATCGGAGGTTGAGAGTTTGTTTTTATCCTTTTTATTGTAGCATATCTTGATAATCTCTGCAATATGTATATATCTTTCATTTGTTATGATACTCTCCGCATCATCATCAAGCTCTTTTTCTGCCGATTTTATATCCTCTTCAATATGTGCAAGTGTTTTTGCGTCAATTCCAAGCTTCTTTATAATCTTTTCGTCACGCTCAAAGATTTTGATTGCATACCATCTCTGTGCGTCAAGGTCCATATCGTGAAGCGCCGCCTCTTCAATATGTGCAAGCGCATGCTCAACAACACCCGAGAATGTATGAGGAGCTACACATCTTCCGCTCTTTGCCGCCTCAATTGCAGCCTCTGCGGCATTCATTATGCCCTCGCCCTTTAGAGCTGAAATTGCTACAACCTTACAGCCAAGCTGTTTTTCGAGCATATTCATGTTTATCTTATCGCCGTTCTTTTTAACTATATCCATCATATTTACGGCAACAACAACAGGTATGCCAAGCTCAACAAGCTGAGTTGTAAGATAGAGATTTCTCTCGATATTTGTACCGTCAACTATATTTAAAACAGCGTCGGGCTTTTCATCTATGAGGTAGTTTCTTGCAACAACCTCCTCCAAGGTATACGGAGAGAGCGAATATATGCCCGGAAGGTCGGTTATGGTGACGCCATCGTGCTTCTTTAATTTACCCTCTTTTTTCTCCACCGTAACACCCGGCCAGTTTCCTACAAACTGATTTGAGCCTGTAAGTGCATTAAAAAGTGTCGTTTTACCGCAGTTGGGATTTCCCGCAAGTGCAATTTTCATTTTATTTTACTTCCTTTCCTGTTGGCAAAAGCCAAAATACATTCAAAAAATTATTCAACCTCAATCAGCTGTGCATCTGCTTTTCTAATAGAAAGCTCATAGCCTCTTACAGTTACCTCGATAGGATCACCCAACGGTGCAACTTTTCTGACTGAAATTTGTGTGCCTTTTGTGACACCCATATCCATAATTCTGCGTTTTATGGCACCCTCACCCGTCAGCTTTGAAACCTTTACCGTTTCGCCGATCTTTACATCTTTTAGTGTTCTCATCCTTTTAATACCTCCTAAATCATAATTTTATTTGCTAATTGAAAATCAAGCGCAACTCTTGATTCCTTAACCTTAACAATAATATTTCCGCCAACCGTGTTTATCACAGTTGCACCCATGCCGACAGTAAAGCCTAAATTTTCAAGATGCTTTTTAACCTCTTGACTGCCGCCGATCTTCTTTATAATGTATTCTTCTCCCACATCACCTAAACTAAGAGGCATCATAATAAAAACTCCTGTCTGATAGTAATTTAAATTAGTTTTCTCTAACTAACCAATGTTAGTTTATCACAACTAACAACCTCTGTCAATAGTTTTTTTGTTTTATTTTGGGTTATGTGAATTTAATTAAATGAATAATGAATGATGAATAATTATGGTAGAAAAATCTTCGATTTTTCTTTGATAATATGGCGGTTGGGGGTAAATTTTGGTTTAGCGTACCAATGCGAAATCGTAAATTGGTATGGGTTGTAGGGACAGGTCTCTGTGCCTGTCCGCATCCCCGACAACGCATATTGGGAACGGGAGGGCATGGAAACCCTCCCCTACAAATTTCGATACCCATTTACACCGCTAAAC
>JAFSXU010000020.1 GCA_017443895.1 Clostridia bacterium | reverse complement strand
TGATATAAAGGTAAACGGCAAGAGAGTTGATTGCAATATAGAGGGATATTTTTTAGATACAAGCTTTAAAAAGCTTGATATACATAATCTTCTGGTTGAGGGCAGGAATGAAATAACCTTTGATTGCGATTTTGTGCAGTCGGATGAATTTTATAAAAATCTTGACAAGGCAAGGATATTTGAGAGTGAGAAAAATAAGCTTTCCTACGATATGGAGATAGAGGCTGTATATCTTGTCGGTAATTTTTCGGTAAAAACAGACGGCAGGTGGCACTCGCTTTCAAAAAATGCCCTCCGATACAGCGGTGATTTTGTTATAGACAAACTGCCTGAGTGTATAAGCCTTAACAATATTGAACAGCAGGGTTTCCCGTTTTTTAGCGGAGAGCTGTCACTTGTTGGTGAGGCTGTAATTGACGGTAAAAATCCTGTGCTGGAGCTTAATGCTACAGGTGTAAATGCAGTGCGGATTGAGGTAAACGGTATCGAAAAAACAATGCTTACCGATAATAAAATACCACTTTCCGACTGTGAGTGTGGCAGACAGAAAATAAAACTTACACTTATAAATAACCTTAGAAACCTGTTGGGGCCTCATCATTTAAAAGAGGGAGAAAGCTATAGTGTTGGGCCGTCATCATTCTATAAGGAGAGATGCATATGGAATGGGCGGGCAGAAGATACATGGAACGATGATTATTGTTTCGTGGAGTTTGGTTTTTCAGAAGACGAGTGGCAAATGGACAGGTAACTTCTGTTATTGAAAAGCTGATATCGATGCTTCACAGATGATTAGTTGTATGAACATAATCTGAAATACGATATACAGATTGTAACCTGTATAATATAAATATTTTACTTGAAATATATTGACATTATATCATTTGTATGGTATGATTATAGTGATACAGAGATTTTGAGACGTATCAAAGTATACAAAGGTATATTTTGGTGCGTCTTTTTTGTTTTTTTGGGGGAGATTTTGAATGTATGATGTTGTAATTATAGGAGCCGGTGTGGTCGGTTCAATGATGGCGAGACTTTTATCGGCGTTTGAACTTTCAGTATGCGTTTTAGAAAAGGAAAATGATGTGTCCAATGGTGCAACAAAAGCAAATTCAGGTATTGTTCACGCGGGATTTGATGCAGCAGAGGGGACACTAAAGGCGAAACTTAATGTAAGAGGCTCTCAAATGATGCCGAAAATCTGTAAGGAGCTTGGCGTTGACTACAAAAACAACGGTTCTCTTGTAATAGGATTTTGTGATGAGGACAAAAATACTCTTTTACAGCTTTTTCAAAGAGGACAGAAAAATGGCGTAAAAGGTCTTGAAATATTGGACAGGGATGCACTTTTTAAAAAGGAGCCTAATGTATCTCATAATGCCATCTGTGCACTTTGGGCTCCGACAGGCGCTATAGTGTCGCCGTATGAGCTTGCAATAGCGGCTATGGGAAATGCTATGGATAATGGTGTCAGGTTAAAGCTTGACTTTGAAGTGAAATCAATCAAAAAAGAGTGTGAAGCTTATAGTATTTCCTCCGATGAGGAAACGGTTTTGGCAAGATATGTAATAAATGCCGCAGGTGTTTTTGCCGACAAGGTGGCAAAGATGATAGGCGATAATTCATTTAAAATCCATGCAAGACGGGGTGAATATGTGTTGCTTGACTCCGAGTGCGGAAACACCGTTTCGCATACAATATTTACAACACCCACAAAGATGGGAAAGGGAATTTTGGTTTCACCTACCGTGCATAATAATCTGCTTTTGGGTCCAACCTCCGAGGATATAGAGGACAAGGAGGATAAATCGACTACGCAAAAAGGCCTTTTTAATGTAATTATGTCGGCAGAAAAAAGTGTTGACAATATTCCAAGGAATAAAACAATAACCTCATTTTGCGGTTTGCGTGCCGTAGGAGACACAGGCGATTTTATTATCAATTCGCCCGTCAAAGGCTTTATAAACCTTGCAGGCATTGAATCTCCGGGACTTTCGGCATCTCCTGCGATTGCGGAATACGCTCTTACAATGCTTAAAAATCAGGGGCTTGCTACAGTTAAAAAAAGTAGCTTTAACCCGATAAGAAAATCTGCTCATTATTTTAAATATGCAAGCATGGAAGAAAAAAATGAAATAATCAAAAAGGACAGTGCTTTCGGAAGAATAATATGCAGATGTGAAACAGTAACGGAGGGCGAGATACTGTATGCCATAAGGACAAATCCAAAGCCCCGTGATTTGGACGGAATAAAACGCCGTACAAGAGCGCAGATGGGCAGGTGCCAAGGCGGATTTTGCAGTCCGTATATTACTGAAATTTTAGCCCGAGAGCTTAATATTCCTGTTGAGAAGGTCACAAAGTGCGGAGGAAAATCAATCATAAATACAGGAAAAACAAAGGAGGATACGCTAAATGACTGAGCTTGTGATAATCGGTGGCGGTCCTGCAGGTATGAGTGCCGCAGTGGCGGCATATGAGTGTGGGATAAGAGATATACTGATACTTGAGCGTGATTCGTCGTTGGGTGGAATATTACAACAATGTATTCATAATGGTTTCGGGCTTCATAAATTCGGTGAAGAGCTTACAGGTCCTGAATATGCATTAAAGTATATAAACATGGTATTTGAAAGACATATTCGGTATAAGCTAAACACTATGGTACTTGATATAACAAACAACAAGGTTATCACAGCAACAAACGAAACGGACGGTATATTTAAAATCGAGGCAAAAGCCGTAATCCTGGCTATGGGCTGTCGTGAAAGACCCAAAGGTGCGCTAAATATTGCAGGAACAAGACCTTCCGGGATATATACCGCAGGTACGGCACAAAAATTTGTGAATATGAAGGGATATATGCCCGGTAAAAATGTTGTTATTTTAGGTTCGGGTGATATAGGACTTATTATGGCACGGCGAATGACATTGGAGGGAGCAAAAGTACACGCAGTGTGTGAGCTTATGCCATATTCGGGCGGACTTCCAAGAAATATTGAGCAATGTCTTAACGATTTTGATATTCCGTTGAAACTAAGCCATACCGTAACAAAAATTCACGGAAAAGAAAGATTAGAGGGCGTAACAATCGCAAGGGTTGATGAGAGCAGAAGAGCTATCCCTGAAACAGAAGAGTATATCTCTTGTGATACGCTTTTACTGTCGGTAGGACTGATACCGGAAAACGAGCTTTCAAAAACGGCAAGGGTTGAGCTTTCGCACATAACAAGCGGAGCAGTAGTTGACCAGGACAGGCAGACAAATGCAGAGGGAATATTTGCCTGCGGAAATGTCCTTCATGTTCACGATTTGGTGGATTTCGTTTCGGAGGAAGCGGAGATTGCAGGTAAAAGTGCGGCTGAATATATAAACGGCACATTGAAAAAAACTGTAAATATACCCATAAAAACCGATGGCAAGGTGCGTTACAGTGTTCCTCAGATGATAACAAGGGAAAAGGATATTACTGTGTATTTCAGAGTCTCTGATGTTTTTCATAATGTGAAAATAAATGTTAAAAACGAAAATGGCGAACTTGTATTTTCTAAGCGCCGCACAAAGGCTGTACCGGGTGAAATGGAAAGCATAACCATCAAAGAAGATAAGATAAAAAACGCAAAGGAACTCTATATAGAGTTGGAGGTATGATTATGAAACGGAATTTGACCTGTATAGTGTGCCCTATGGGTTGTAGCATTGATGTAAATATTGAGAATGGCGAAGTTATAGACATCAGTGGGAACAGTTGTCCAAGGGGCGCAGAGTATGCAAAAAATGAGTGTATAAGTCCCGTAAGAACGGTTACAACGACGATAAGGTGCTCTGACGGGAGCGTTATTCCGGTAAAAACAGATATGCCCATACCCAAGGACAAGGTTTTTGAGTGTATGAAAATTATAAACCATACATCAATCCCCTTGCCTGTTTATCCGGGAGATGTTATAATCAAAGATGTATTCGGAAGTAATATCGTTGCGACAGGGGGAACATATAATGATAATTGCGGCTGTAAGAAACAGGGAAGATTTTGAAAATGCGCTAAACTCAAGTGTCAGCATTATATTTGATCTGGCACCAGATATTTCAGATATGGAGAATCGTATTAAAGATGCGCACAGTCACGGTAAAATTCTTTTTGCACATATTGATTTGGCAACGGGGATTGGTAAGGACAGAAGCGGAATTGAATTTTTAAATAAGCTTGGTCTTGATGGGATTTTAAGCACTAAGGCAAGTATGATAAAACTTGCAAAAGAGATTGGATTAAAGGCAGTTCAGCGCTTTTTTATAATAGATTCAAAATCTGTTATGGCGACAGTCGAGGGCATAAAAAGCACGAAAGCTGATATGATTGAGATTATGCCTGCGCTTGTATTTAGAGTTATAGAGAGGCTTAAAGCAGAAATTGATGCACCTATTATTGCCGGTGGACTTATCGAAACGGCTGAGGATATAGAAAAGGCTAAGATGAGTGGCGCATTTGCGGTTTCAGTGGGCAAAAAAGATTTATGGTATTATTGATGTGAAGAGGCACAATTATAGGAATGAAATTTGGCGTTATACTATATCACAAGCTATGGTCTTGTGATGAGGGCGGGCAGTGATGATTATTTAGATAAGGCATAAGTATGAACTTTGATACGCCTAAGAGATGAGAAGAATTTTATTGTACAGGTAGAAAATGGTGAGAAAGGAAGATTCTTTTAGTAATTAAATGTGTAAGCTTGTTTAGTAGTTTATGGAGAATAGGATTATGGTTACAGTTGAACTGATTTACATACTAAGAATATTGGTTGCATGCATATGCGGTATGGTCATCGGATATGAGCGCAAAAATCGCCTAAAAGAGGCAGGCATAAGAACACATTGCTTGGTGGCTTGCGGAGCGGCTTTGATGATGATATTGTCAAAATACGGGTTTTCCGATATTCCATTGGATTTTAACGGAATAAAGGGTGCAGATCCGTCAAGAATTGCCTCGCAAGTGGTGAGCGGAGTAGGATTTTTGGGTGCAGGAATGATATTTGTACATAAAAATACAATTTCAGGACTTACAACTGCTGCCGGAATGTGGGCAACCGCAGGCATAGGTATGGCGATAGGAGCAGGAATGTATATAACGGGAAT
>JAFSXU010000019.1 GCA_017443895.1 Clostridia bacterium | reverse complement strand
TGAGAAGTTAGAACAATACATTTACTATTACAACAACGAACGAATATCGCTTAAATTAAAAGGAATGAGTCCGGTGCAATACCGAACTCATTACCAATCAATTTAATATTAAATTTTGTCTAAACTTTGGGGTTCACTTCAGATTTACTCAATCCTTTTTTTGATAAAAAATAAAAAAATCCTATCATAAGATAGGATTTTTTGGAGCGGAAGACGAGATTCGAACTCGCGACGTTCACCTTGGCAAGGTGACGCTCTACCACTGAGCCACTCCCGCATCAACAGTATGTATATTAACACAAAATATAAATTTTGTCAAGAGAAAATATAAATATTTTTTTGAGGGTTTGTTTGTACTCTTTTTGGTACATATTATGTGGTATTTTTTAATAAAAAATATTGCTTAAATCCACAACCTGTGGTAAAATGATACATAATGTAGAAATTTAATGCTTTGATATTATGTCAGGAAGGATAAATTATGGTAAGAAGAATTTATGTTGAGAAGAAGCCCGGCTTTGATGTTGAGGCAAAAAAGGTGTACTCGGATATTAAGGAAAACCTGTCGCTTTCGGGCCTTAGGGATGTAAGGCTTATTCAGAGATATGATGTTGACGGTATTGACGATACGGAGTATCAAAGCGCCCGTAACCTTATATTTTCAGAGCCTCCTGTCGATAACGCCTATGATGAGGAAATTGATTTATCCAACGGCAGGAGCTTCGCAATTGAGTATTTACCTGGTCAGTTTGACCAAAGGGCGGCATCGGCGGCAGAGTGTATCTCAATTCTTACACAAAAGGACGCACCGACTGTAAGATCGGCAAGGGTATATGTGCTTATCGGCGATGTGTCGGATGATGAATTTGAAAAGGTAAAGAAATATTTAATTAACCCTGTTGAGTCCCGTGAGGCTGAGCTTCAAAAACCTGAAAGCCTTGATATGGAAGTAACCGTTCCCGACGATGTAGAAACAGTTGACGGTTTTATTGATATGGATACAGAGCATATGCTAAAATTTTTAAATTCCATGGGCTTTGCTATGGATTTAGACGACTTGATGTTCTGTCAGAACTATTTTAAGAATACAGAAAAGAGAAATCCAACCGTTACGGAAATGCGTATGATTGATACATATTGGTCAGACCATTGCCGTCATACAACCTTTGCAACAAGAATAAACAATGTTACAATAAATAACGGTAAATATGCAGATGTAATAAAGAGTGCGTATGATGAATATAAAAAGGCAAAATCAGAGCTTTATGCACCTGACAGAGATATTTGCCTTATGAATATGGCTACAATTATTGTAAAACAGCTAAAGGCAAAGGGCTTGTTAAAGGAGATTGACGAATCTGAGGAAATTAACGCCTGCTCAATTGTTGTGCCTGTGGATATCGACGGTAAGGACGAGGACTGGCTTATAATGTTCAAGAACGAAACTCATAACCACCCTACAGAGATTGAGCCGTTTGGCGGCGCGGCGACCTGTCTTGGCGGTGCTATCCGTGATCCGTTATCGGGCAGATCGTATGTATATCAGGCAATGCGTGTAACAGGAAGCGGTGATCCGAGAATTTCCCTAAAAGATACCTTAGACGGAAAGCTTATGCAGAGAAAAATTACAAAAGGCGCATCTGACGGATATTCCTCATACGGTAACCAGATAGGACTTGCAACAGGACAGGTGCAAGAGATTTACCACCCGGGCTATGTTGCAAAGCGAATGGAGATAGGCGGTGTAATCGGTGCTGCTCCTAAGAAAAATGTTATCCGTGAAGTACCCTCAGAGGGGGATATAATAATTCTTCTCGGTGGAAGAACAGGTCGTGACGGCATAGGCGGTGCGACAGGCTCGTCAAAGGCGCATGATGAAAAGAGCGTGCTTACCTGTGGCAGTGAGGTACAAAAGGGTAATCCGCCTGTTGAGAGAAAAATTCAAAGACTTTTCCGTGATGAAAAGGTTACAACTCTTATTAAAAGATGTAATGACTTCGGTGCAGGCGGTGTGTCTGTTGCAATAGGCGAGCTTGCAGACGGTCTTGTAATAAACCTTGATAAAGTACCTAAAAAGTATGAAGGTCTTGACGGCACCGAGCTTGCAATAAGCGAGTCGCAGGAAAGAATGGCGGTTGTGGTAAGGAAAGAGGACGCGGATAAATTTATTGAATACGCCCATGCAGAAAACCTTGAAGCAACCATTGTTGCAACCGTAACATCAGATAACAGGCTTGTTATGATGTGGCGCGGTAAGACAATTTGCGATATTTCAAGAGATTTCTTAAATACAAACGGCGCAACAAAGAATACCGATGTTGAGGTTGTGCTTCCAAGTACAGAATATAGCTTCTTTAATAAGGAAAATATATCAGATGTCAAGGCAAAATGGCTTGATGTATTGCAAAATCTTAATGTATGCTCACAAAAGGGACTGTGCGAGAAGTTTGACTCAACAATCGGAGCAAATACTGTGCTTATGCCGTTTGGCGGTAAGTATCAGCTTACACCGTCTGACGGTATGGCGGCAAAGGTGCCTGTATTATCAGGCGAAACAAATACTGCAACGATTATGACTTTTGGTTATAATCCCGAGCTTTCCTCATGGTCACCGTATCACGGTGCAACATATGCAATCATTGAATCGGTGTCAAAGGCTGTTGCCTTGGGCGCAGACTATAAAGATATTTACCTTACATTCCAGGAATACTTTGAAAGACTCGGCACCGATCCTAAGCGTTGGGGAAAACCGTTCTCAGCACTTTTGGGCGCATATAAAACACAGCTTGAACTGGGTATTGCCGCTATCGGCGGTAAGGACTCTATGAGTGGCTCGTTTAATGAGCTTGATGTTCCGCCGACACTTACATCGTTTGCGGTTTCTCCTGCAAAAGCCGATAAGATAGTTTCCCAGGAATTAAAGAAAACAAATTCAAAGCTTGTACTGTTTGAGCTTTGCCGTGATGAGAATGATTTGCCTGTGTTTGATAAGCTAAAGGCGATGTATGATGAAATACATTCGCTCATAAAAGACGGTAAGGTTTTATCATCAGCAGTTGTAAAGGGCTTTGGACTTGCCGAAACAATTGCAAAAATGTCGTTTGGCAATAAAATCGGTGTAGAATTAAATGACAATGTGACAAGTGATTTATTGTTCTATGCACCGTTAGGCTCAATCGTATTGGAAGTAAGCGATGATGTTTGTAAAGGTCTTACAATAGGTAAAACAAATGATACACATACTATAAATGCTTGTGGTGTTACACTTGATATTGACGAGGCAATCAATGTATGGACAAAGCCGCTTGAAAAGGTGTTCAGAACCAAAGCTGGGAATTTTGATAAAGAGCCAAAAACCTATAGCTATGACGGAAGAAATATAACCGTTGCAAGTGAGAAATTTGCAAAACCAAGGATTTTCATACCTGTTTTCCCGGGTACAAACTGTGAATATGACACTGCCCGTGCATTTGAAAAGGCAGGCGGAGTAGCAGATGTATTTGTTCTGCGTAACTTAAACGGTCAAGATGTAGAATACTCGCTTCGGGAAATGGAAAAGAGGATAAACAATTCACAAATTGTTATGATTCCGGGCGGTTTCTCAGGCGGTGACGAGCCTGAGGGCAGCGGTAAGTTTATTGCAACGGCGTTTAGAAATCCGAAGGTATGCGATGCGGTTATGAATATGCTCAAAAACCGTGACGGTTTAATGCTGGGTATCTGTAACGGCTTCCAGGCACTTATTAAGCTTGGGCTTGTGCCTTACGGCGAGATAAGGGATCTTGATGAAAATTCACCGACGCTTACATTTAACACTATCGGCAGACATATATCAAGAATGGCAAACACAAGGATTGCATCGAATAAGTCGCCATGGTTTAGTAATGTAAATACGGGCGATGTGTTCTCGGTTGCTTTGTCGCACGGCGAGGGCAGATTTATTGCAAGCGATAAGCAGGTTGAAGAGCTTGCCAAAAACGGTCAGATTGCAACGCAGTATGTAAATCTTGACGGTAAGGCAACATATGATATTGACTGGAATCCAAACGGCTCAGTATCAGCTATAGAGGGTATAACAAGTCCTGACGGAAGAATTTTAGGTAAAATGGGGCACAGTGAGAGAATAGGTAACAGAGTTTCCTTTAATGTTCCCGGCGAAAAGGATACCAAAATATTTGAATCCGGAGTAAACTACTTTAAATAAAGGAATTGGTTAAGTACAAATCTCAGATTTGTACTTAACTTTTCATATAGGTAAAAAACATGAAACCAAAGATTTGTGATTTATTTCCCATGATAAAAGACGAAAATCTAAGGGAAATAACTATTGATAAGGTACAGGTTTCAAAGCTGCACAGGAGGTTAGAGATTTACCTTGCAGAAACTGTATCCGATAAAATATCCGATAAATTGTCCGAGGCGCTTCAAAAAATGTGCGCTCTTACGGGCGCTCTTGTTGTGTCAAAGGAGAAAAACAACAGCAACCTAAAAAGAGTAAAAAATACAATTATTTATACACCTCCGACGGACACAGAAAACGGTGTCAGCGAGCAAAAGGCAAATACCGTTATCGGCAAGGTTGATATTTTTGAAACAATGTACGGCCGTGCAATTAAAGACGATGTAATCACCTTAAAATCCGTTGATGATAATTCGGGGTACTGTACTGTTTCGGGGCGTGTATTTGCAATAGACGATAAGGTTATACATGCAAAGAAAAAGGATAAGGATATGCACCTTATCACTATGGATATAACGGATAATACAGACTCGATAACCGTAAAGCTGTTTATGGATAAAACAGATGATGACGAGGCGTTTAATAATTTATTTTCCCCTATAAAAAAAGGTGTAAAAAAGGGTGGATTTTATATTGTATGCCACGGAAAAGCTCAGTTTGACGAGTATGCAAAAGAAACGGTTATTATGGCAAGAAGTATTGCGTCTGTTGCACCGCCTAAACTAAGAGACGATTTGGCACCTCAAAAAAGGGTAGAGCTTCATATGCACACGCAGATGTCACAGATGGATGCAATAACACCTGTTGAGGATATTGTGCAAAGAGCAATATCGTGGGGGCATAAAGCGGTTGCCATAACCGACCATGGAGTAGTGCAGTCGTTCCCTGATGCCATGAAGGCATCGGATTATAACCAAAAAATAAAAGTCCTTTACGGAGTAGAGGGCTATCTTGTTGATGATAGCAAAAAAATAGTATATAACGCCAAAGACGAAACTATAAATTCGGATTTTGTAGTCTTTGATATAGAAACAACAGGTCTTGCAAGAGAAACAGAGCAAATAACCGAGATTGGTGCGGTAAAGGTAAGTAACGGCAAAATTGTTGATAAATGGTCAACCTTTGTAAACCCTAAAAAGCCTATTCCGCAAAGAATTGTGGAGCTTACGGGAATAACCGACCAAATGGTAGCAAATGCACCCGTGATTGACGAGATTTTACCCAAATTTTTTGAGTTTGCAAAGGGGTGTGTACTGGTTGCACATAACGCCTCCTTTGATATTTCGTTTATTAAGCGTGATGCCAAAAGGTGCGGACTTGACTATGATTTTTGCAGCCTTGATACACTTATCCTGTCAAGGTGTATGTTCCCGAATTTGCGTAATTTCAGGCTTGATACCATTTCAAAACACTTAAATGTTATTTTGGAAAATCATCATAGGGCGGTTGACGATGCAAAGGCAACGGCAGACGCTTTTGTCAAGATGCTTGAAATTTTAGAGGGCGAGGGAAAAACGAATTTAGCAGACCTTAATACTCAGTATGATTTGAGGAACGGGGCTAAAAAGAATAAGGCATATCATATAATCATACTTGCAAAGAACCAGATCGGTTTAAGGCATATATATGAGCTTGTTTCACAGTCGCATCTTAATTATTTCTTCAGAACGCCAAGAATACCAAGGAGCTTGCTTGAAGAAAAGCGTGAGGGCTTGATATTGGGCTCGGCGTGTGAGCAGGGAGAGCTGTTTGCGGCAATGTTAGACGGTGCGTCGGATGAAGAAATGAAAAGGGTTGCAGAGTTTTATGACTATCTTGAAATCCAGCCCATAGGCAATAACGAGTTTATGAAACGCTCTGACCGTGAGGAATACGAGGATATAAAAACTGATGAGGATTTACAAAACCTCAACAGAAGAATAGTGCATATAGGCGAGCTTTTAAATAAGCCCGTATGCGCAACCTGCGATGTGCATTTTATTGATATGGAGGGCGCGGACTACAGAAAAATCTTAATGCATTATAAGGGCTTTTCCGATGCGGATTTTCAAGCACCGTTGTATTTTAGAACAACGGAGGAAATGCTTGATGAATTTTCGTATCTTGGCAAGAAAAAGGCATATGAGGTTGTCGTAACCAATACCAATAAAATTGCCGATATGATTGGCGATGTAAGGCCGATACCAAAGGAAAAATGTCCGCCTGTAATCGAGGGCGCAAAGGAGGGCATTGTAAACGACTCGATAAGCAGGGCAAAGGAGATATACGGCGATCCGTTGCCCGAAATGGTACAAAAACGACTCGATAAGGAGCTTTATTCAATTACCACCTACGGTTTTGCGGTTATGTATAAGATTGCGCAGGAGTTGGTGCGCCATTCTTTAAATGACGGATACCTTGTAGGCTCGCGAGGCTCTGTCGGTTCGTCATTTGTTGCTTATCTTTCGGATATTACCGAGGTAAATTCCTTGCAGGCACACTATATTTGTCCAAAATGCAAGAATTTCATACCCGTTGAGTCAGAAATTGGTATTTCAGGCTGTGATTTGGAGGATAAAAAATGCCCCAAGTGCGGAACGCTTATGAAAAAGGACGGACATGATATACCGTTTGAAACCTTTTTAGGCTTCAAGGGTGATAAAGAGCCCGATATTGACCTTAATTTCTCGGGAGTATACCAGCCCGTAATTCATAAATACACCGAAACATATTTTGGCGAGGGTAAGGTTTTCAGAGCCGGAACAATCGGAACTGTGGCTGAAAAAACAGCGTTTGGATATGTAAAAAAGTATTGCGAGGAAAAGGGAGTACAAATGCGCGGTGCGCAAATGCGCCGTCTTGCTGCAGGCTGTGTAGGTGTAAAGCGAACATCGGGACAGCACCCGGGCGGAATTATTGTTGTGCCGTTTGAAAATGATATTCATGAGTTTTGCCCTGTACAGCATCCTGCCGATGACCCAAACTCCGATATTATAACAACACATTTTGATTACCATAAGATTGACCAAAACCTTTTAAAATTAGACGAGCTTGGACACGATGATCCGACGGTAATTAAAATGCTTGAAGAGATAACAGGCATAAACGCGCGTGAAATCCCGATAGGTGAAAAGGAAACAATGAGCCTGTTTACAAGCAATGAAGCACTCAAAATTTTGCCCGGCAAGGATATCGGTACAAATCTCGGCACATACGGTATACCTGAGTTCGGTACGAAATTTGTGCGTCAGATGCTTGAGGATACAAAGCCTACAACCTTCTCCGAGCTTGCAAGAATTTCAGGTCTGTCGCATGGTACAGATGTGTGGCTTGGTAATGCGCAGGAGCTTATAAGGCAGGGAATGTGCGACCTTTCACATTCAATTTGTGCAAGAGATGATATTATGATTTATCTTATCGCAAGCGGACTCCCTGAGGAGCATTCCTTTAAGATTATGGAAATGGTAAGAAAGGGAAAGGGCCTGACTCCCGAATACGAGCAGGAAATGCGTGATAATAATGTACCCGATTGGTATATTGATTCGTGCAAGAAAATTAAATATATGTTCCCCAAAGCACACGCAGTTGCATATGTTATGTCGGCGTTCAGAATTGCATGGTTTAAGGTACATGAGCCTGTTGCTTTCTATATTGCATACTACAGCGTGCGTGCCGATGATTTTGATGCGGCGATTATGGCAAACGGTGAGGATATAGCTCGGGCAAAACTAAAGGAGTTACAGGATAAGAAAAAGGACGGTACAATTTCACCCAAAGAAGAAAATGTTATTCCGATACTTGAAATATGTATTGAAATGTACTCAAGGGGAATTGAGTTTGAAAAGATTGACTTGTATAAATCCCATGCAACCAATTTTCTGCCTTTAGATAACAGTATCCTGCCACCTCTTGATGCACTTGACGGAGTTGCGGATAATGCGGCGATGGCAATAGTTGAGGAAAGGGAAAAAGGTCCGTTTAAAACGGTTGTTGATTTAAGATTAAGAACGCATATAAATAAAACCGCAATAGAGGCGCTTGACCAATACGGGTGCTTTGAGGATATTCCGTATACCGACCAGGTTTCACTGTTTTAATGGGCGTTTTGGAACAAATTCTATAATTTTCCGTCTAAACCAATGAAAATTCAATTTACGGGAGGAACAGAGCTATGAAAAAAATAGCATTTATAATGTCAATGGTTATGGCATTTTGCCAACTATCGGCACTTGCAACAACATGGAGTTATGAAAAGGCAATTTTTGTAACTTATAATGACGAGGAGATTGCACCTGTAGATGTAATTCCGTATATTGAGAATGACAGAGTTATGGTACCTGCAAGGTATGTGCTTGAAAAGCTGGGCGCGACGGTGGAATGGAACGAGCTTGACAAAATTGTTACGGTAAGAAAAGATGATGTGGTAAATGTCATAAAGCTTGATACAAATATCGCAACAAAAACAGTCGGCTTACACGATGTATATGAAATAGAGCTTGATGTTGCACCGACAATAAAATATGACCGTGTTTTTGTGCCGATACGCTATTTTGCGGAGGCTATAGGCGTTAGCGTAGAATGGGACGGCGATACAAGAACAGTAGTGCTTCGTGACAGCACTGAAATGTCATTTGAAGAAAAGCTGTTTAACACTATTCCAAATGACAAGAACTTTATGGTATCGCCAATAAGTATAAAAATGGCGCTTGCGATGACTGCAAACGGCGCTCACGGCGATACAAAAACGGAAATGCTAAATACTCTCGGTATTACTGATTTAGATGAGTATAACGAGGAAACAAAAGCGTTAATTGAAAGATTTAACGAATTAAATACTTCAAAGGACTCACATACTGAGTTTAAAATTTCAAACTCTATATGGATAAATTCCGATACGGCAGGCGAAAAGGCGCGCTTTGACGATAAATTTACAAGCACTGTAGCAAATAACTATTTTGGTACAAGCTCGGTTGTTAACAAGAAGAATGCTGTTGATAAAATAAATGCTTGGGTAAGCGATGCAACAAACAAGAAAATAACCGAAATTACTCAAAACAGTGATTTTCTTGCCATGCTTATAAATGCAATTTATATGAAGGCTAAATGGGTTGACAGCTTTGATAAGTCAAATACTTATAAGGAAGCATTTACCGATATTGAGGGCAATGCAAAGGATATCGACTTTATGCACCAAACAGAGCGTTATGGATATTATAAAGATGCAACTACCGAGGCTGTGGAAATTCCCTATTATGACGGACTTTGTATGTATGCCATAAAGGGCGATGCTGATTTTAATAAGCTAAAGGATATGGATTACAGGCGTGTCAGACTATCAATGCCAAAATGGACGGCAAGAAGCAGTTTTGATTTAAAAGACACATTATATAATATGGGTATGAAAAAAGCATTCTTGGACAGTGCTGATTTTTCAAAGATGCTGACATCGGATACAGGACTTTTAATAGACTCCGTTATACACAAGACCTATATAAATGTTGATGAAGAGGGAACAGAGGCAGCCGCAGTTACGGCGGTGGTTGTCGGTGTGACAAGCGCACTTTTGGAAGACCCGATAGAATTTAAATTAAACGAGCCGTTTACATATTATATCTACGATACACAGACTGATACAATATTGTTTATGGGTAAAATGCTTTATGCAGAATAGGGCTGTTGACTTTAGCGCAGAACGCATAAAGATATCAAAAAAAGCAGAAAGCTTTGTTTTGTTCTTTTGATGATACTGTGTTTATAATGAAGAATTCCGCATTATCGGAATTCTTTGTTTTTGTCTTTCTGCTACGAACAAAGCTCACCACTCGGAGTATACACATACGCCGTCGGGTGAGCTTTGTCCGTTCTGCATCTAAATTCAATCAGCCTTTAGCAAGATTATTTAATATAACCGTATTCAAATTCAAGCCTTGTTTACTGAACCGAATAATTCCATCTTTTCTTTTACAATAACCTTGATTGCCTCAGCGCCGGGTGCCAAGAGCTTTCTTGGGTCAAAGCCCTTGCCCTGAAGGTCCTTGCCCTCTTCAATGTACTTTCTTGTTGCCTCCTGGAAGTAAAGCTGACATTCTGTGTTTACATTTATTTTTGCAACGCCTAATGAAATTGCTTTCTTTATCATATCCGCAGGAATACCTGTACCGCCGTGAAGAACGAGAGGTAAATCACCGATAAGCTCCTTCGTTTTTGCAAGAGCGTCAAAGTCAAGTCCTTTCCAGTTTTCGGGGTACTTGCCGTGGATATTACCAATACCTGCCGCTAAGAAATCAACGCCTAAATCGGCAATCTTCTTGCATTCGTTAGGGTCTGCGATTTCTCCTGCGCCTACAACGCCGTCTTCCTCACCGCCGATTGAGCCGACCTCTGCCTCAATTGACATTCCCATAGCGTGTGCTACCTTTACAAGCTCCTTTGTCTTTTCAACATTTTCCTCGATAGGTAAGTGTGAGCCGTCAAACATAATTGATGAGAAGCCTGCTTTTACACACTTATAGCAACCCTCGTATGAACCGTGGTCTAAATGAAGCGCAACGGGAACGGTTATGCCTAATTCATCAATCATAGCAGATACCATAGCCGATACCGTCTTAAAGCCTGTCATATATTTACCTGCACCCTCTGAAACACCTAAAATAACAGGTGAATTATTTTCCTGTGCCGTTTGCAGGATTGACTTTGTCCATTCAAGGTTGTTGATGTTAAACTGACCTACGGCATATTTGCCCTCGACTGCCTTTTTTAACATCTCTGTAGCTGATACTAACATTTTTTTATTCCTCCTAAAAATTTTAATTATATTAAATAAAAAATTATTTATTTACTTAGTCACCGATAACAATTGACTCTGCATTTATAAGCATTATCAGGTTTTTGTCGCTTGGCTCAATAGTGCGGACCCTGTTACATTTCTTGCATACAAGGGATATGCTGTCACTGACGACCTTAATCAGGACATCGTGGCAGCCACACTGACACCAAATGTTATCCTCGTCTTTAATTTCCTTGACCAACTCAAGCATTTCTTTGAGTAAATCGTTTTGAGTAAAATCCATATCCTGTGGAGAACAATACTCCATAACAGTTTTTTGGATTGCTGTTTTTACATTTTTTTCTGTTCCGCAGTGGAAAATATCCTCACCTGCGGTCGGACATTTATATGATATAAGCTCCTTGTTCCAGAATGTGGTCGATTGATAAGTGACGCTGTGGTCATCACCGCATATGGGACATTCAATATCAACTTTGATTTTTTGAGGTCGCTTTTTTATTGTGATACATTTCTCTTTACAGCCTGCAGCAGGGCAGTTTAGGTTAATTTCATTTCTGCCCGAAAAGTTAAATGCGTTTATCTTCTTTTTGACAATGCTTGAACAAAACGGGCATATAAATGCGGTAGTTCTGTCATAATTTATAACCATAGGTCGTCTCCTAACAATTATTCTGTTCCGATTTTGTTTTCTCTTGCATAGAAAAATAAATACTGCTGTGCATATCCGCCAAGCGTGCCAAACTTTGAGTTTGCAAAATCACAAATGGTTTTTACAGACTGTTCCTCATTATTGAAATAGCAAAACTCCATAATCCTTTTTATCCATACATCGACAGGAAATGAATTTGCTCTGTTCATACCAAAAAGCAAAATGCAGTCTGAAACCTTGTTTCCCACGCCCTTTATTGACATCAGGGCATTTTTTGCCTCGGCAGTTGACAGGGAGTTTATATAATCAACCGATAAAATACCTCTGCTGAATTTGTCTATGGCATCTATTATATACTTATCCCTAAACCCTGCACGAATTACGGATAAATCATCTGCTGTAACACCTTGAAGCTCATCAAGTGTAGGGAATGAATAATATGTTTTTCCCATATACTCTATCTTCTTGCCAAAATTTTGACAAAGTCTTTCAACAATACCCTTAATTCTCGGTATATTATTTGACGATGAAATTATAAAGGATATAATTGCTTCCCATAAATCCTGGTTAAGTATCCGTATGCCACTCCCAAATTTTATGGCATCCGCCATAATCGGGTCAGAGGATAAGGTGTCCTTTATTTTTTTATAGTCACGGTCAAAATCGAAAAAGTCATACCATATGTTTTTAAAATCTTCCTCCGATGTGTCATATAGGATAACCGTGTCATGGGTTTGCGAAATTGTCAAGGCTTTGCCTTTTGCAACACCTGTGTATGTACCGTCGTCGTTTTGATTGAAGCGGAAACATTGCCCGCAGTCAAAAATATGTGTCAAATTAAAATCCGATACATTTTCTAATATTAAATCATTGTTTTTTGTTTCTATATTCATATAACAGAGTATACCACAAATTTTTTGTATTATCAATAAAATAATGGGAATTTTATACAAATTATCCTATTTGTTTTAGCATATGCCAAATTTGTATTGACAAATTAAATGTCATATAGTAAAATGTGTACAAAACAAAATATTATAAGATTTGCAGGGGGACTAAAGCGCTTTTTGCGCGGAGGTTGAGAAGATTAAAATCTGACCCTTTGAACCTGTCGGTTAATACCGTCGTTAGGAAGCCAAGTTTTAGTTTTAGGTGCGTTCTTCGGCGGAGGAGCGTTTTTTCTTTTGCAAATTTATGAAAGGATTTGATTTATAATGAAACAAACATCAAAAACACTTATGCTTACAGAGGGTGCAATTATGGTGGCGCTTGCAACGGTTTTAAGCTTTATTGTCATCTACCGCCTGCCTTGGGACGGAGCAATTACCTTGCTTTCAATGCTTCCCATATGCTTATACAGCATTAAGTACGGCGTAAAAAAAGGGCTTATAACAGCATTTGCGTATTCGTTAATTCAGTTTTTCCAAGGCATCGGACTGGGACTTTTTGGTTGGGGATTATCGCCAATGGCGCTTGTAGGCTGTATATTTTTTGACTACATATTTGCATTTACGGTAATCGGATTTGCCGGTCTTTGGAGGACAAAGGGCGCTGTTGGTTGGATAGGCGGTACGGTATTTGCGCTGTTTTTAAGGTTTGCGTGTCATTTTATAAGCGGAGTTTTGATATTCCATAGCTTTGGCGAGCTTTGGGAGGGATTTTCAACAAATAACACCTTCTTATACAGCCTTTTGTATAACGGCTCATATATGTTGCCTGAAATGGTGTTTACGGCAATCGGAGCATTTATCCTGTTTAAAATCCCACAGACAAGAAAAATGCTAAGCCTTTAATTTGTTAAAAAGCAATGGTAATTATGCCATTGCTTTTTTGAATAATTAGGATATTGAAAAATAATGGAAATAGTGGTATAATTGCAAACAGATTAAAAGTTTGGAGGCAAAATATATGACTGATAAGGAGTTATTTGAAGAATTATCATATACAAAAAAGAATGTTTATGATGTAATAACAGACGCAGAAAAAGCACAAATGTTTGAGTTTTGCGATGAATACCGCAAATTTTTAGATAACGGAAAAACGGAGCGTGAATGTGTAAACATATCTGTTAAAATGGCAGAGGAGGCAGGATATAAGCCACTGGATGATTACAAAACGCTAAAGCCTGGCGATAAGGTATACAAATTAAACCGTGGCAAAAATATATTTATGGCGCAGATTGGTACGGATGATATTGAAAACGGAATAAATATCTGCGGTGCGCATATTGATTCACCGCGCCTTGATTTAAAGCAAAATCCGCTCTATGAACAAGATGATATGGCTTTGTTTAAAACCCATTATTACGGTGGTATAAAAAAATACCAGTGGACGACAATTCCAATGTCTATGCATGGCGTTATTTATACCAAAAACGGCGATAAGGTGGTTATAAACATAGGCGAGGAAGAAAACGATCCTGTGTTTTGCATAACAGATCTTCTGCCACACCTTGCGTCAAGCCAGATGATGAAGAAAATGACGGAGGGAATAGAGGGCGAAAACTTAAATGTTTTAATAGGCGGTATTCCCGTAGGTAAGGATGTAAAAGAGCGTGTTAAGTTTGGCATATTAAAGCTTTTGAATGAAAAATACGGAATATGTGAAACTGATTTCCTAAACGCCGAAATAGAAATTGTGCCCGCGTTTAAAGCAAAAGATGTGGGACTTGACAGGAGCTTTGTGGGAGCATACGGTCAGGATGACAGAGTGTGTGCATATACAACGCTAAAAGGTATAATTGACAGCGAGCTTCCTAAAAAAACCGCAGTTGCAATTTTGGTTGATAAAGAGGAAATCGGGTCCTGCGGAAACACGGGAATGTTAAGTGCATTTTTTGAAATGACGGTAGCTGAAATTATTGAAAAAATAAAAGGCAAGTGCAAAATTACGACTTATAATAAGGTAATAGCAAATTCAGCATGTCTTTCATCCGATGTCAATGCGGCGGTTGATCCGACATACGAGAGCGCATACGAGAAAAACAACGCATCATTTGCAGGATACGGAATGTGCATTATAAAATACACCGGTGCCAGAGGTAAGTCAGGCTCCTCCGATGCAAGCTCTGAATTTATGTACAGTGTTGAAAAAATTATGAATGACAACAATGTTGTATGGCAATCAGGCGAGCTTGGTAAGGTTGACCAGGGCGGCGGCGGAACAATTGCGCAGTATGTTGCAAATCTCAATATGGATGTTGTTGACTGCGGTGTTCCTGTTTTGTCAATGCACGCCCCATTTGAGGTTACGGCAAAGACAGATATATATATGGCATACAAGGCATACAAGGCATTCTATAAAGACAGATAAGCTTGTGCTTACTTTATAGCAGACCATTTCATTACGAACCAAACTCACCACTCGGAGTATACGCATACGCCGTCGGATGAGCTTGGTTCGTTCTGCATCTGAATTCATTTAGCCTAAAGTTCACGGGTTTAATAGCAATGCCTTTTGTGATATTATTACATATTTTTTACAAAAATCGCAGTAAATATTTATAAATCGTTACATAATTTATGCGAGTGGGTTTTTTGTTTGACAATTATCCCCTAAAATGGTACAATACACTGTGGTAAAAATATAACAAAGGAGATGGAGAAGTGGGATTTATAGTTTTCTTGGTATTGTTTCCGTTCCTCACGGCGGCAATTCTGACTATGACTAAAAACAACACAGTAAGAAAAGCCGTAGTATATACAGGCAGTGCAATTATAATCTGTACAGCAATAGTGTTTTCGCTTACGGCTCTTATAAAAGGAATTGACAGCGGTGCAAAGTATTTTGGCGTCACACATCTGGTGCATGTGATAGACACTGTTATGCTTGGCATAGAAATTCTTCTTATGGTGCTTATTGTATATTTAAGTATCAAGCACAAAAAATATTATGCGGGGTTATTATCGGTTGCAGGAACCGTGCTTATAGCTTGGCTTGAATTATCAGGAAAGGCGGCGTCGGTACAGAACCATGTTTATTGCGATAAGCTCTCTGTTATAATGTGCTTGATTATAGCAATTGTAGGCTCGCTTATTTGCATTTATGCGGTCGGATATATGGTTGATTATCATAATCATCATACAGAGTTTAAAGACAGGCGGACATTCTTTTTCCCGATGCTGTTTGTATTTTTGGGCGCAATGTTCGGGCTTGTAATATCATCTAATTTAATTTGGATTTATTTCTTCTGGGAGATAACAAGTATCTCATCATTCCTGTTAATAGGATATACACGCACAAAAGAGGCGATTGACAATTCATTCAGAGCCTTGTGGATGAACCTTTTGGGAGGCTTGGGCTTTGCAGGAGCAATAGTTTACAGTACAACAGTATTGCATGTTACAACTCTCCAGCAGTTGGTATATCATCCTGCAAGCATTATAACATTGGTACCTGTAACACTTTTGGCGTTTGCCGCACTCACAAAATCGGCACAGCTACCGTTCTCAAAATGGCTTTTGGGCGCAATGGTTGCGCCAACGCCTACATCGGCGCTTTTACATAGTGCAACAATGGTAAAGGCAGGAGTTTATCTTCTTATAAGATTAGCGCCGGCAATGAGCGGTACAATCGCAGGAACAATGGTATCTTTAATCGGCGGATTTACCTTCCTTGTTGCATCAATGCTTGCAATAACCGTAAGCGACGGTAAAAAGGTTTTGGCATATTCGACTATTTCAAACCTTGGACTTATTACTGCCTGCGCAGGCGTAGGAACAACGGAAACCGTATGGGCAGGAACTTTACTTATAATGTTCCATGCTGTTTCAAAATCAATGATGTTCCAGGCGGTGGGCGCGATTGAAAATGCAACGGGAAGCCGTGATATTGAGGATATGCACGGACTTATTGTAAGATTACCGTTCCTTGCATTTGTAATGATTATAGGCATTGCAGGAATGTTCTTAGCGCCTTTTGGAATGCTTATATCCAAGTGGGCTGCACTAAAGGCGTTTGTTGACGCTAAAAATATTTTGCTTGTTCTGTTCATTACATTCGGCAGTGCAACAACCATGCTTTACTGGACAAAATGGCTGTCGAAAATTCTTGCTTGTAAGGCACAGACAAGATTAAGACGCAATACAACATCTTTGGGACAGTGGTTCTCGCTTGCAGGTCACGCAACAATGATGGTAATGCTTTGCGTGCTGTTGCCGGTGTTATCAATAAAGCTTATCGAGCCACTTTTGGCACAGCTTTATAAAATAGAACATGTTTCGGTACTTGCACCCGAGGATATGGTAATAATGGTAGTATTGTTACTGCTTATATTTGTAATTCCTATGGTTGCCAGAATTATCGTAAAGAAAATGACATTTAAGCCTAATATGGAGTATATGTCAGGTATAAACCAAGGCGATAACCGCCATTTCGTGGACTCATTTAACCAGCCTAAATTGATGTTCTTGTCAAACTGGTATATGGAGGACTATTTTGGCGAAAAGAAAATCTGGAAAATATCTGTAGCCATTGCTGCCGCTGTGATTGTGGCATGTATAGGCATAGTTATAGGTAATCTGACAGGAGGTGCTATATGATGTTAAAAACGATTTTGGGAATGGTTTTATACATAGTGTTTGCACCGTTTGTAGGCGGACTTTTGGCAGGTCTTGACAGAAAAATTACCGCAAGGATGCAGGGAAGAATAGGGCCGCCAATATTGCAGCCGTTCTATGATGTAAGAAAACTTATAAACAAGGATATTTTACTTATCAACAATATGCAGTATTTGTTTGCATGGTGTTTTGTAATATTTGTAGTGTTCACAGGCGCATTGTTTTACGGTGGTTTTAATATACTGTTGGTATTCTTTGTATTAACAACCGCCGCAATGTTCTTTGTGCTTGAGGCAACAACTACAAACTCACCGTATTCGGTAATGGGCGCAAACAGAGAGATGATTCAAATGCTATCATACGAGCCTATGGTTTTATTAACAGCGGTAGGCTTCTATGTGGCAACTGCGTTTACGACAGGTACGGGTGCGGGTACATTCTCTGTAGCAAGCATCATTTCAGAGTCAAACATACCAAACATTGTGGTATTGCCGGGCGTATTCTTTGGCTTTGCATTCATACTTACAATTAAGTTTAGAAAATCACCGTTTGACCTTTCAATGTCGCACCATGCGCATCAGGAAATGGTAAAGGGTATAACCACTGAATTATCGGGTGGTATGATGGCACTTATTGAGGTTTCACACTGGTATGAAAATGTATTCCTCTTAGGTGTAGTTGCACTGTTTGTACTGTGCAATAAATGGTGGAGTATACCACTTGCAATATTGGTATGTGCAATAACATACTTTGTAGAAATTTTAGTTGACAACACAAGCGCGCGTGTAAAATGGGAAAATATGTTTAAGCATTCATGGATTATTACTTTGATATTCGGCGTTGTAAACATATTCATTTTACAAATGTTGTCATAAGGAGGAGAGGAAAATGGCAAAATTAGCAAAATCACCGTGGCTTATCCATTATGACGGCTCAAGCTGTAACGGTTGCGATATAGAGGTTTTGGCGTGCCTTACTCCTGTTTATGATGTCGAGAGATTTGGAGTAATAAACACAGGCGACCCAAAGCATGCGGATATTTTCTTGATTACAGGCGGTATCAATTCGCAGAATAAGGCGGTAGTTGAGCAGATTTATTCACAGATGCCCGATCCTAAGGTAGTTTGTGCGGTTGGTATATGCGCTTGTAACGGAGGCGTGTTCAAGGACTGCTATAACATAATAGGCGGAGTTGACAAGGTATTGCCTGTTGATGTATATGTTCCGGGCTGTGCCGCAAGACCTGATGCGATAATTGACGGAGTCATAAAGGCAGTAGGCATTCTTGAAGAAAAGAGAAAGAAAAAGGGAGGTAAACACTGATGAGAGAAAAATATGTTCTTGTGGATTTAACTCCCGATTTGGTACCGCTAAAGGTATTAAAAGCAAAGCAAGCAGGTGCAAGGCTTGTTCAGATGTGCTGTGCAAATACCGAGGACGGATACGATTTATTATATTCATTTGCAGACGGGTATCATTTTGTAAACTACAAAATACACCTTTTAAAAGACGAGGAAATTGTAAGTATTTCAAACATATATCCGAGTGCATCATTGTATGAAAACGAAATGTCGGAGCTGTTTGGCGTAAATGTAAGCTATATAGGTCTTGATTACAGAAACGAGCTGTATAACATTGATACTGTAACGCCGTTCAGACCGGAAGAAAAGGAGGACGGGGAATAATGGGAAATAGAACTATAGTACCTTTTGGACCTCAGCATCCGGTGCTTCCGGAGCCTATTCATCTTGACCTTGTGCTTGAAGATGAAAAGGTAATAGAGGCAATTCCAAAGATAGGATATATTCACAGAGGCCTTGAAAGCCTTGCAAAAAAGCGTGATTTTAACGATTATGTGTATGTGGTGGAGCGTACATGCGGTATCTGCTCATTTATGCATGGTATGGGATATGTTGAGTCGGTTGAGCGGATATTTGATGTAGAAATTCCCGACCGCGCCAAGTATTTAAGAACAATATGGGCGGAAATGTCAAGAATACATTCACACCTTTTGTGGCTTGGACTTTTAGCCGATGCATTCGGCTTTGAAGCGCTGTTTTATCAGTGCTGGAGAATGAGAGAGCAAATCCTTGATATGTTTGAAGAATCAACCGGCGGACGGGTTATATTCTCGGTTAATAAAATCGGCGGTGTTTTAAAGGATATGCCCCATGAAATGCTTTTAAAGTTTGTAAACAACCTAAACGGTATGGAAAAGGAATTAAGAGCTTTAACAGATGTATTCTTAAACGACTATACCGTTCAGAGCAGATTAAGAGGCGTTGGCATCTTAACAAAGGAGCAGGCAGTTACATTGGGCGCTGTCGGACCTATGATGCGTGCAAGCGGAATAGAGCTTGACACGAGAAAGCTCGGCTATGCGGCATACGGCGATCTTAGCTTTGATATTATAACAAGCAAGGATTGCGACAGCTATGCAAGATGTGAGGTAAGAATAGGCGAGATATTCCAGGCGTTTGATATTATCCGTCAGGCGGTTTCAAAGATACCCGAGGGCGAGCTTATAACACCTGTTAAGGGCAATCCGCCTGTGGGCGAGGCGTTTATGAGAGTCGAGCAGCCACGAGGCGAGGCAATATATTATTCCCGTTCAGACGGCTCAAAGTTCTTGGAGCGTATGCGAATAAGAACGCCGACATTTGCCAATTTATCACCGTTACTTGAAACATTAAAGAACGCAGAGCTTGCAGATGTACCGCTTCTTATCCTTACAATTGACCCATGCATAAGCTGTACCGAAAGATAAGCGGAGGTATGAAGATATGATAATGAAATTTACTAAATTTGCATTAAAAAATCTCTTTAGAAAGCCTGTCACAAGAGATTATCCGAATGTAAAAAATGAATTTTGTGAGCGTACAAGAGGCTCTGTAACTATAAATATTGAGGATTGTATCTATTGCGGTTCATGTCAGAGAAAATGTCCCTCGGGCGCAATAACGGTTGACAGGAACGCAAGAACATGGACAATCGACAGAATGGGCTGTGTGCAGTGTGAAAACTGTATAAATAACTGCCCTAAAAAGTGCTTGCATATGGATAAGCACTACACAACTCCTGATTTTACAAAGACTGTTGATACATTTGAAGGTCCGCCCGCACCGCCAAAGCCGGCAATGGACCCTGAAAAATTAGCGGCACTAAAGGCAGCGGCTGCGGCAAAGAAAGCTGCGGCTCAAAAAGAGGCTCAAAAATCAGAAGAATAAAACGGCGGATAAAGAAGGTGTTGCATTTTTGTGGCACCTTCTTTGACAATATTAAGGTATTAAATTATGGCATATAAGATTATGATTTCAGGTTTGGTACAGGGCATAGGCTTTAGACCGAACATTAAACGAATTGCAGATAAACATAACATTTTCGGCACGGTAAAAAACTGTGGCGGAATTGTTTTGGTAAATGCTTTTGGTGCTGATATGGATAACTTCATATCGGATATAAAAAATATTGAAAATGCCGTAATTGATAAATTTGAGGTTGAACAAGTCCCTGATTTTACGGCAGAGGATTTTAAAATTGTAAAGAGCGATACAGAGGTTATAAAAACACCGATAATACCTGCCGATATTGCAACCTGCAACGCTTGCTTGTCAGAGTTTACGGATAAAAGCAACAGGCGCTACCGTCATCCTTTTATAAGCTGTGTAAATTGCGGACCGAGATATTCCATTATTGACAGACTCCCGTATGACAGATGTAATATCACTATGTCGGACTTTGAAATGTGTGATGAATGTAAAAAAGAATATACCGACATTTCAAATATCCGATGCCATGCCCAGACTATTGCATGTAATAATTGCGGTCCTAAACTATCCTTTACAAAAGAGGGCGATCCACTGGATATGGCAATATTAAGCCTTAAAAGGGGCGATGTTGTGGCAGTAAAGGATATAGGCGGTTATCATTTTGCAGGCGATGCATTAAGTGATCATGTGGCAATAAAGATACGGAATATTAAAAACCGTGATAAAAAGCCGTTTGCGGTTATGTTTAACAATATTGATGAAATAAAGGAGTATTGTTATACAGACGAGCTTGAAATAAAAACACTGCTATCACCCAAAAGACCGATAGTTCTTTTAAAAAAGAAAAAGGAGCTTCCGTATAGCGTATGCGGAGAAAGTGATTATATCGGCGCATTTTTACCGTGTAACCCTGTACAGTACGCAATAACACTTGAAGTTTCGCCATTGATTATGACAAGTGCTAATGTATCGGGAGAGCCTATAATAACATCCGACTCTCAAATGCTAAGACTAAGGGAAGACAATGATTTTGAAATTCTATCCCATAACAGGCGAATTTTAACACCGCTTGATGATTCAATATGCCGTGTTATATGCGGTAAGGTTCAGGTAATCAGGCGTGCAAGGGGGTATGTACCGCTTCCGATAGAAATTTTAGGCGGCAGTGATGAGGTTTTTGCAAGCGGCGGAGACTTAAAGGCGAGCTTTTGCTATGTAAAAAACAATTATGCGTATATGAGCCAGTATTTTGGTGATTTGGAAAATGCGGACGCACACAGGCTTTGGCTTGACAATATTAAAAGAATGTCGGATATTTTAGAGGTAAACCCCAAAATAAGAATATCAGATTTACATCCGCTGTATTTAAGCGCAAAAACGGAGCATAACCAAACTTTGCAACATCATTATGCGCATATGGCGTCTGTAATGGCGGAGCATAAACTCTCGGGTGTGGCTTTAGGCTTTATATTTGACGGAACGGGCTACGGAGAAGATAACAATATATGGGGCGGTGAGATAATAAAATACGATAACGGTTTTAAAAGAATTGGACATTTATCGTATACCGAGCTTTTGGGCGGTGACGAGTCTGCAAAAAATTCAAGGCTTAGCGCCGATTGCTATAGAGTCTGCGCAGGAGGAGAGCCTGTGAGTGAAAACGGCGAGCTTATTAAAACCGCAATTAAAAACCATATAAACACAGTAAAATCATCGAGTATGGGCAGATTATTTGATGCGGTTGCCTCAATTTTGGGAGTGTGCCAATATAACAGCTATGAGGGCGAGAGCGCAATTAAACTTGAAAGCTGTGCAAGAAAATCAAAAGCACCTTGCAAATTTGAGATAAAAATACAAAATAGTATCTGGCTTGTAAATGATTTGATTTTGGATATTGAAAAAGCGAAAAAAACTCACAAGCCTTGTGATATTGCCCTTGGATTTCATATGGCGATAGTTGATGCAATATGCAAAATTTCAAATGAGCAGGGAATAAACCAAATAATTTTATCTGGCGGAGTATTTGCTAATGAAATTTTAACAACTATGTGTTATAATAGACTGAGTAAAGACGGATTTAGCGTTTATATAAACGAGCAAGTGCCGACAAATGATCAAGGTATTGCTTTAGGTCAAACATGGTATATTTTAAACAGGAGGATAAAATAATATGTGCGTTGCAGCACCGGGAAAAATAATTGAATTAAACGATAACATTGCAAAGGTTGACTATAACGGAAATATCGTAAATGCAAATGCAGGCGTGGTAAATGTATCGGTAGGCGACTATGTGCTTGTCCATGCAGGGCTTATAATTCAAAAGGTCAGCAAGAGCGAAGCGCAACAGATGCAAGAGCTGTTTCGTGAATTGGAGGAGCTTTAATCGTATGCAGATAGATAAAATCAAGGAATATCTAAAAGGCTATGATGGGGAGCAATGCACCATCATGGAGGTTTGCGGAACGCATACGGCTGCAATTTCCGAAAATGGCATACCAAATATGCTAAGCGATAAAATAAAGCTTATTTCAGGGCCGGGATGCCCCGTATGTGTAACGGTGGCGTCGTATATTGATAAACTTATAGAGCTTTCAATGCTTCCCGATACAACGGTTGTAACCTTTGGAGATATGATAAGAGTAAGGGGAACAGAAAAATCTCTAAGAGATGTAACCGCAATGGGCGCAAGCGTAAAAATGATTTATTCTCCCTTTGATATTATTGAGCTTGCAAAATCAAATATCGGGCATAATTTCATATTTGCAGCCGTGGGCTTTGAAACAACAACGCCCATATATGCGCTTATTGTTGATGAGCTGATTAAAAATAAAATTAAAAATGTAAAACTTTTAACGGCTCTAAAAACCATGCCTGAGGCTATTATGGCGGTTGCAAAGGATAATGATAAGATAACGGGCTTTTTGGCGCCGGGTCATGTAAGCGTTATAACAGGCTATAATTTATTTTGTGATATGGCAAAAAAACTCCAAATCCCATTTGTGGTATCGGGTTTTTCGGGGCAGGAGCTCTTATCCTCCATTTATGCGCTTACAAAGCTAAAAGGTGGACAGTCCTTGAATATGTACACATCTGTTGTTACAAACGAGGGCAATATTAAGGCACAGGAAACTGTATCAAAATACTTTAAACCGTGTGATGGCGCATGGCGTGGAATGGGAATAATAAAAAATTCGGGTATGATTTTAAAAGACGAATACAAAGACTTTGACGCAGGCAGTGAAAGTCTTACATCAGACAGTATGTATAACAGTGCGTGTAGCTGCGGTGATGTAATTGCAGGTAAGATTAACCCGAATAATTGTCCGCTGTATGGAAAAGTATGTACACCCGAAAATCCGCAGGGCGCGTGTATGGTATCAACGGAGGGCTCATGCTTTCACTATTATATGAATAAGAGGTTATAATCGGAAAGTTTGTTTTCGGATAGACCTTTGTCAGAATGGAGATTATTGTATGAAAATAACAATGGCACACGGAAGCGGAGGAAAATCCACTTCCGAATTGATTGATAATATATTTAAAAAAGCAAATTCCAATCCGGTTCTTGATATGATGGAGGACAGTGCGGTTGTTGACGGTTTTAAAACCATTGCAATAACAACCGACAGCTTTGTTGTTACTCCCATGTTCTTTAACGGCGGAGATATAGGCAGATTATCTGTTTGCGGAACAGTAAATGACCTGCTTATGCGTGGCGCAGTACCGAAGTATATAACAAGCGCATACATAATAGAAGAGGGCGCAGACACAGACGATTTAGAAAAGATTGCCGAATCTATGTCCCAAACCGCAAAGGAGGCAGGTGTTACGCTTGTATGCGGGGACACAAAAGTTATCGAGGGAAAATGCGGAATATATATAAATACGACAGGTGTCGGATTTGTTGAAAACGGCATTGATATAAAAAGTGCAAACTGTAAAGCAGGCGATAAAGTTATAGTTTCAGGGAACCTCGGCGACCACCATGCCACAATTTTAAGCTCCAGAATGGGGATTTCAAACTCCATAAAAAGCGATAACGCACCGTTAAATGAAATGGTTTTAGGGTTAATAAAAAATAATATCGGCGTCCATGCTATGCGCGATATAACAAGGGGCGGTCTTGGAACAGTTTTAAATGAATTATCATCTGCTTCGGGTTATGGCTTTTTAATAAATGAAGAGGATTTACCTGTGTCGGAGGCGGTTAAGGGCTTTTGTGAAATTTTAGGTCTTAATATTATGCATATGGGCAATGAGGGGAAAATGGTTGCGATAGTAGACAGTGAAGATGCCAATAAGGCACTTCAAATTATAAAGAGCAGTAAATATGGCGAAAATGCAAGGATTATCGGCACGGTAACAGACGATAACGGCGTTATAATGAATACCAAGATTGGCGGAAAAAGGATAATTACGGAGCTTTTCGGCGAGGGCTTGCCAAGAATTTGCTAAATAGGAGTTATATATGCAGAATATTGAATTTTACATACTGGATGCACTTGACTGCATAAGATGCGTTTGGATGGATAAAATAATGGTATTTTTTTCAACAATCGGAAATTCGGGATTTGTATGGATATTGTTGACATTAGCACTTATTATATCAAAAAAATACAGAAAAACAGGAATTGTTCTTGCAATAGCGCTAATTTTGGGACTTATCGTTTCAAATGTGTTTATTAAAAACATAGTTGCAAGACCAAGACCGTGCTGGATAAACACTGATGTGCAATTACTTATCAAAAACCCGACTGATTATTCGTTCCCGTCAGGACATACACAGGCAGGCTTTATTGCTGTGTTTGTACTGTGGTTTAGAAAGTTTAAGTATTGGTGGCCGGTTTTGGCAATTGCATGTGTGATAGCTTTTTCAAGACTGTATCTGTATGTACATTTCCCAACCGATGTGTTGGGCGGAATTGTAATTGCATTTATAATATCCTATGCGGTGTGTAAGGTATGCAAAAAAATACGAGTGCTAAATTAGCACTCGTATTGATTTATAAGAACTCTTACTAATCTATATCTATTGTTTCTACAAAAAATTCCTTGCCCGATATGATTTTCAGATTTTGCGATGCGCAATTTTCACATATAAATTTATAGTCCTTTAAATGTGTATCATGACCGCAATCAAGGCATCGGGCAATGGCAGGTGCTTTTTTAAATACAAGCTCTGCATTTTCGGCAATTGTGCCCTTACTTACAATGTTATAATATTCCTGTATGTATTGCGGAATAAAATCGGTCATTTCACCAAGAACTATGGTTATTTTATTTACCTTTTTTGCGTGTTCTTTTTGGGCTGATGAAACAGCAATGTTTAATATACTTTGTGTAATGGATAACTCATGCATCAGCCTATTTTCTCCGTAATCTTATTTTCAAGGTATTTGATAAACTCCAAAACACCCTCTGTGGTCTTATTTGAAACCTTGAATATAGAAATTTTTGGGTTTATGTCCTTGGCGTTTTTAATTGCTCTTTGCTCGTCAAAGTCAAAGTATTCAATCATATCGTATTTGTTAAGCACAAGCGCATCTGTAGTCTGGAACATAAGCGGATATTTTTCAACCTTGTCGTCACCCTCGGGGATGCTCAAAAGCGCAATTCTCATATCCTCACCGATGTTAAATTCGGCAGGGCAGACTAAGTTGCCTATGTTTTCGACAAATATTACATCAAGTGTGTCAAGATCAAATTCGGGCAAAATATTATCAATAGACATTGCCTCTATATGACAGGCGCCGTCTGTGTTTAACTGAACAACGGGCACTCCTAAGTCCTTCATTTTCTGAGCATCTATCTGACCTGCAATATCGCCTTCAATAACGCCTATATTAAACTTGTCTGAAAGGTTGTTTATAATTGTTGTAATTATAGAGGTTTTTCCTGCGCCCGGAGAACCCATAAGGTTAATAAGGCACACATTTTTTTTAGTTAAATCTGATTTTATTTTATCTGAAACATCTTCGTTCCATTCAAGTATCTGATGTACTACTTTAATTTCCATGGTATATTGCTCCTATATATTTTATCATAGAAGATTATACCACTCAATACCTGTTTTTTCAAGAAAAAAACAGCAGGGTTATTCAAATTTTGAATAACCCGACTGTTTTATAGCTTAGCCCTCCATATGCTTGCCTAAAAATCCTGCTGCGGATTCTGCCAATTTGTTTTCAACCTCGGTAGGCTTCATACCGTCATGCATAACAAACAATACAGAGCCTATCGTGTCACCCTCTGAAATTATCGGAACGACAACTCCTGCACTGTATTTATCGCTTATCCCCGATACTGAAACAGTCTTGCTCTCATCGGATGTGAGTGAGATTTTCTCATTCATCATATTTTCAAGCTCATGGCTTACGGGTTTTTGTATAAGCTCTTTTTTCGGTATTCCCGATACTGCAATTATATTGTCACGGTCTGTAATAACAGCTCCCTGACCGCTTGCTTTTGCAAGTGTTTCTGCGTAATCTGATGCAAAATCTCCAAGCTCGCCGATGGGTGAGTATTTTTTAAATATCACCTCACCGTCATTGTTTACAAAAATTTCTAACGGATCTCCCTCTCTTATTCTTAAAGTCCTTCTTAACTCCTTTGGAATTACCACTCTTCCCAAATCGTCTATTCGTCTTACAATTCCTGTTGCTTTCATAGCTAACCTCCTGATTTATATTACTGTATCAAAAAACACAATTATTTATAGACTTATTATTTCTTGTTTATTGCGTATTATTCAAAAAATTACAATTTTTTCGGTAAAGTTATTAACACTTGTCAATTTCTCATCAAAAACAATTGAAATCTTGTTGTCTTTATGATACAATCGTAATTAGGTTAGATATTATATAATTCAATGTTAGTGAGGTATGCCTTATGCGAAGAGTAATAATACAAAGGATATTGGAAGTTTTTGGATTTGAAATGGGAGTTGCGGCGCTTTTTTCTCTGTTTGTGCGTCTTGAGCTGATAAGGTCAACGACATTTTCAAATGTGATAATTGCAGCAATTGGTATAATTATGACACTTATTTTTTATGGTTTTACACTTCATTCGTTTCTTATGGAGGTATCAAATAGGCCGAAGGTATATCTTGGTGTTAATTTACCAATTATTACTGTATTTGTAGCAATTGCGATAGCTATGGCAGTAGTCAATTATGAACCGTATTTTACAATTTTATATATGCCGTTTAAGATTTTGGCATATATGAATTTGAACAAGGTACTGTCAACCTTAGTTGTCGGTGCAATATTTATAGCACAGGTATTTTTAATGCCGTATATTGGCATTCCCGATTCGGATTTTTATGATGATTAAAAAGTAAAGAACAATAAACTGATATGCACCTGTAAAAGTCAAACACTTTTACAGGTGCATATTTTATGGTTTATTTTACTGTTATTATTCCGTTTTTTATTTCTATGCCGTAGCCTAAATTCTCACATATGAACCTGAGCGGCACAAAAGCTGTTCCGTTGTTATAGGCAGGTTGTGTCATTTTAACTTCTTTTCCGTTTACATATGCGGTTTTGTCATTTGGTCTTAGGCAAATCTGTGTTTTGTGGTTATCAATGATGATAAATCCGTTTTCCCATGAAACAGTTGCGCCCAAGCTCTCGCATAAGAACCGCAGCGGTACATAGGTGGTATTATTCTTTTCGTATGGCATCTGTGTAAAACCAAGATACTCATTCTTTAGCTTTATTATCGGCGCATCGGTTTTAGGAACACTGAAATTATCTTCACCGTTTACTGTAATAGTGCTTTCAAGCGTGTTTACCGTGCTTATATCGGAGCTTAGAGCGTGATGCTCCCAATAAATTCCGTTTGTGCTAAGATATAGGTTTTTGCCTTTTGCATAGTAGTAAACATTTCCTATTGAATCAATATAATCGCCCCTAAAGTCTTGGTACTTGACTTTTTCAAAATTTATACCGTCTGCGGTTAGATATATTTTATTATCCTTTGATACTGTAGCGCCAAATTTGCCGTGATTTGAGCAGGGCATATAGAATTTTGTATCAAGCTGTGTCCAGCTTCTTCCATCAAGGCTATATAACACTGAACCTGCATTTACAAAATGCACGCCGTTTATGCTTGTGTACGCCGACGGATAGAACTTGAATTTATACTCCGACAAATAATTAAAGTCATTGTCAAAGAAATATACAGTCTTAAAGAAGTCGTGCGAGTATGAGGGAATACCGTCATAAATGCCCGGTTTTATAACATATCCGTTATCGGTTTTAAACACCCTGTATTCGGACCAGTTTCCGTTAATGTCAGACTGTATATGCTTAGGCAATGTTATAACCTTACCCGATTCTATAAAGCACAAATTCCCGTTATGCCATAAATAATGCTCGTATCCGTCAAAATTTTTATCGGTTGTTATTTCTTGTTTTTCGTTGTGATAAACAAATGTGGGCGTTCTGTAGTCCTTTAAAACAAACGAGTTTTCCATTCCACCGGGGTTAAAGGTAGTGAGAATTACTGTAATTGTAAAATCCGTAACAGTATGCGCAGGTAACTCTATGGAGAACATATCATCACTCACACGGATAGTTTCTGTGCCTTTGCAAAGAGCATATCCGTCTATTAAATTACCGTCTTTATCGGTTGCGTATACTACATTATTTGATGCGGTTGCAAGGTCGTAGTTAAAGTACCTTGTCATATCGCCTTGGTTATCAACGCTTATGTTATAGTTTACCTTTACGCCGTAGTTACCTAAATTACAGGCATAGCCTGTGAGCCTATCCTTTGGTAATTCCCAGTTTGGAATATAGGTGGCTTTTGAAAATCCGTATTCGGTACTGAACTTTGATGTGTCAGAATGTCTGGTGTCAAAATGCCATACATCGTCTTTTTTGCTCTCGCTTACCTTTGTTCCGTAATAGCTGAGCTTTGACGGATCGTAATAATCAAATGCGAGCATATCAGACTCGGCGCATTTATCGCCCGACCACTGATCCGCAAGCGGATTTAAGTGTGTGTACCATACATTTATATCGTTACCGTTTGGGTATTTTGGGTTATACACCTTAACTCCTAAATTCTGGTTATGCCATGATGAGTTATCTACCACATAGTTGAGCGTTTTTGAATTAACCTCATTCATTGAATTTGCAATACCCTTATATTGGTGGTCTCTGTCATATATACCAAACGCGGAGTTTGGAGCATATTGGCTCCTGTCCTTTAGCGTGCCTGTTGATTTTAAGGCAGCAACATCAATTTCACATTTACCCGATACTATATCAAAATCAGCCATTAAATTCATAGGCCTTTTATACGGAACGGGCGCATAATCGGGGGTAATATCTGAAATCCAGTAAATTTCGCCCGCTTTTATTGTAACGGTAACAGGCTCAAACGGAGTTGGGGAATAGGTAGTCCCCGAATCAAGCTGTCGGATTGGCATTTTTAAGTATGTTGCCCAGCAGTTGAAGCATCCCCATTCATCCTCGTAGGTAAACGGACGACCGTTGTATCTATACATTCCGTTTTTTGGCACTTCAAAGCCGATTGAGTTAAATGCGATAGTTGTATCCTCAGTCGCCTTAAATAATACATCAATTTCAATATCAAAGCCCGGTGCGGTAATATTGCCTTTTTCATCCTTTGTTTCGGTCCTGTTTATATGCGATACAAACATTGAATATTTGTCAGGCCTCATATCATAGTTTGTCATAATATATCTGGGATTTTCGTTTGATAAATCTGCAAGGTCGGTTTTTCTAAGCGACTCGTAATTGTTGCAGTAGATATATTTTCCGTCGGTGGTGTCAAAAATCAAATCCGGGTCCTCCAAGGCGTACGCCGAGGCTGAAACGGTTATGAGCATGGTAAAAACAGCAACTAAAAATTTTTTCATATTCCAAAGCCTTTCGTATAACTTATCTTAACTTATGTATATTCATAAATTTTAAAAATAATTATATTATCCATTTTAGCATATATTTGATATTTGTCAATTTATATGTTGACAAACAAAAAATTAGTGTGTAGAATGAATAAGAATTAACATTTCGGAGGAACTATTATGGAATATAAATTTAAAAAATATGAGCCAAAGGCATTGGTTAAAAATCATTTAAACCTTGGCGGAACAAATAACAACGGCGGTAGTATTGAAGTAAGCAATAAATACTTCATAAAGGATAATAAGCCATGTATCTGGGTAATGGGCGAGTACCATTTTTCAAGATACAACAGAAATGAATGGTATGATGAGCTTTGCAAAATGCGCGCAGGCGGAGTAACCGTAGTATCTACATATATTATTTGGATATATCACGAGGAAACAGAGGGCAATATCAGCTTTGAGGGTGATTTGGATATCCGTGAGTTTGTTATCGAGTGCCAAAAGGCAGGACTTGATGTAATAATCAGGATTGGGCCATGGTGTCACGGTGAAGTAAGAAACGGCGGTATGCCTGACTGGATGCTTAAAAAACCGTTCAAAGTCCGTGAGAATAACCCCGATTATTTAGAATATACAAAAAAATGGTACAGCGCAATATCAAACGAGGTAAAAGGCTTGTTTTATAAAGACGGAGGCCCGATAATCGGCGTGCAGGTAGAGAACGAGCTTACGGAGGATGCAGAGCATCTTGCAAAATTAAAAGAGCTTGCAATCGAGTCAGGCATGGATGCACCTTTGTATACCGTAACAGGTTGGAACAGCGCATCGGGAGCAAGAATACCTGTAACGGAGGTTGTTCCTGTGTTTGGTGGATACTGTGATGCACCTTGGGAGAGCAGTATCGAAGAATTAGAACCATCATCACATTATGTATTTAATCAAATGCGTAACGACAGTGCAGTCGGCAAAGACCAAATAAGCCAAATTTCAGACGACGGCTGGCAGTTGCCGTATGAGAAGTATCCGTTTGCAACCTGTGAGCTTGGGGGCGGATTGCAGAATACTCATCATAGAAGATACATAATAAACGGTATGGATATATATGCATTTTCGCTTGTTAAATTGGGCGCAGGAAATAACCTTATAGGCTATTATATGTATCATGGCAGCACGAATAAGATTGGTAAAAATTCTACTCTTCAAGAGTCAACCATTACGGGCTATCCAAATGATTATCCTATACTTTCATATGATTTCCAGGCACCGCTGTCACAGTTTGGTGAGGTAAGAGAGCAGTATAGATTACTTAACCTTATGCATATGTTCGTTGAGGATTTTGGCGATGTTATTGCGCCGATGGAGGCAGTGGACTCAGAAAAAGAGGTTTTAAGCTCCGATATGAAATCTTTAAGGTACGGAATGAGAACTGACGGAAAGAGCGGTTTTGTATTTATAAACCATTATCAAAGACTGCATAAATTAGAGGATGTAAAGGGCGTTATAATTGATACGGGGGTTGTCAAATTCCCTGAAATTGATGTGTGCGGAGATGTTTCGTTCTTTATGCCGTTTAATATGGATATAAACGGACATAACCTTGAATATGCAACAGCACAGCCCTTGTGTAAGGTGGGGGATAAATATTTCTTTGTTGAAATCCCCGGTATAAAGGCGAGTTATAAAATTTCAGACGAGGGTTTAAAGAATATTGTAACCCTGTCATTTGATGAGGCAAGATTTGCAAGAAAGCTTGATAATAAGCTTTATATTGGAAACGATTGCGATTTGTATTTTGACGGTGTGGATATTTTATCGGCACAAAATAAGGCCTACAGTTATAAGCTGTTTAACGGTGTCGGCTTTGATGAAATTTCGGTTAATTTGCCGTATATAGAGCCAACCTTGTCAATTTCGGATTGTAATAAGCCTGAATTTGATATGCCGTATGCGTATGAGCTAAATTATACGGGCGGAAGAAAGATACACTGGAAAAAAGTAGAGGTAACAGGCACACAAGGATTTGTTTCGATAGATGTACCGCTTTGCGATGTTATGCAGATGTATGCAGATGGTGAGCTTGTAGCGGACGAGTTTTATTACGGAAAGCCGTGGCGCCTGCCTGCAAGTATGCTTAATAAAAAAGAGTGTTATCTTGCATATTCTGATTACAGAGCTGATTACTATAAGGAATTTTAGCAAAAAAGGCATAACCACTGTTAGGGGTGGTTATGCTTTTTTGTAAGCAGTATTTACCGATATTTGAGGCATTTGGCACATGAGATATGCAACAACCGCTTCTGCCTGTATATTACTTACATCGGGAGTTATTTCGATGTTGGCTTGAGGATAAAGTGTCGCCAAAGACCGCAGGTAGTATTCAGGCTCTTTTTCAATCTCGCTTAGGAGTATTTTGAATGTAACGGGAACCTTTAGCGATAAATAGCATTTTATCTCATATATTATGGATATTATCCCTAAAACAGTAAATATTGACAAAAAACACATTGTAATAAATGCAAGCATATATATCACCTCTTCGCTTACTAATAGTATATGTTTGATAAAGAGATTTTGCGCACAGTCAATATTATCCTTTTTAGCTAAAATTTTATGTGCAGACTTGACAATCATGGACAAATTCTGTAGAATGTAATATGAAATTATATGAATAATTATTTGAGGAGATGTAATAATGGGAGCTACTTTAACGGAGAAGATTTTATCCGCTCATCTTGTTGAGGGTGAAATGATAAAGGGTACGGAAATCGGTATAAAGATTGACCAGACCTTGACTCAGGACGATACAGGTACAATGGCGTATCTTGAATTTGAGGCTATGGGTGTTCCGAGAGTTAAAACCGAGAGATCGGTTGCATATATTGACCATAACACTTTGCAAAACGGATTTGAAAATGCTGATGACCATAGATTTATCGGTTCAATTGCAAAAAAACACGGTATTTATTTTTCAAGACCCGGTAACGGCATTTGCCATCAGGTACATCTGGAGCGTTTCGGCGTTCCCGGTAAAACCTTGATAGGCTCTGACAGCCATACGCCTACAGGCGGAGGTATAGGTATGATTGCCATTGGCGCGGGCGGTATGGATGTCGCAGTTGCAATGGGTGGCGGTACATACTATATTACCTGTCCCAAGGTTGTCAAGGTAGAGCTTACGGGCAAGTTATCGCCGTGGGTTGGAGCAAAAGATGTCATTTTAGAGGTATTAAAAAGGCTGTCTGTAAAGGGCGGTGTAGGCAAGGTTATTGAATACACGGGCGAGGGTGTAAAGACATTATCTGTCCCCGAGCGTGCTACAATTACCAATATGGGCGCAGAGCTTGGCGCAACAACATCAATATTCCCGTCAGACGAGGTAACACTTGAGTTTTTAAAAGCGCAGGGAAGAGAAGAGGTTTGGACACCGTTATGTGCAGATGACGACGCAGAATATGATGAGGTTGTTCGGATTAACTTATCCGAGCTTGTTCCGCTTGCTGCTTGTCCGCACTCACCCGATAATGTAAAGAGTGTTGACCAAATCGGGCCTATGAAGATTGACCAGGTTTGTATCGGTTCATGCACCAACTCATCCTTGCTTGATATGATGAAGGTTGCGCATATCCTAAAAGGGAAGACTGTACACCCCGATGTTTCGCTTGCCATTGCACCGGGTTCAAAGCAGGTGCTTACAATGATGGCGGAGCTTGGGCTTCTTGAAATTATGATTGACGCAGGAGCAAGAATTTTAGAGAGCGCCTGCGGGCCGTGTATAGGTATGGGACAGTCGCCAAACTCGGCAGGTATATCATTAAGAACATTTAACCGTAACTTTGAGGGAAGATCGGGAACTAAGGACGGACAAATTTATCTTGTATCTCCCGAGCTTGCCGCAGTATCGGCAATAAGGGGCGTTTTAACGGACCCGAGAACTTTGGGCGATATGCCTGAGTTTAAACTGCCCGAAAAGTTTAAAATAAACGATAATATGATTGCTCTGCCTGTTGATGAAAAGGATATGGACAGCGTTGAAATTTTAAGAGGACCAAACATTAAGCCGTTCCCTGTATCTACTCCTATGCCTGATAAGATTGAGGCAGGAGTCAGCTTAAAGGTTGGCGATAATATAACAACCGACCATATAATGCCTGCAGGCGCTAAGATTTTACCGCTCAGGTCAAATATTCCAAAGATTTCGGAGTATTGCTTTGCGGTATGTGATGAGAAGTTCCATGACAGAGCGCTTCAAATGGGAAAGAGTGTTATAATCGGAGGTTCAAACTACGGTCAGGGCTCGTCCCGTGAGCATGCGGCATTGGCGCCTTTGTATCTTGGCGTTAAGGCGGTTATAACGAAGTCATTTGCAAGAATACATATGGCAAACCTTATAAACGCAGGTATTGTTCCGCTTGTATTTAAAAATGAGGCTGATTATGATATGATTTCCGAAGGTGATGAAATCGTAATTGACAATATCAAGGATCAGATTAAAAACGGAACTAAAATCATTGCAAAGAATAAGACTAAGAGCGTGGAATTTGAGCTTGTGGGCGATTTTTCAGACAGACAGAAAAATATGCTTTATGCAGGCGGACTCCTAAACTACACAAAAGAGCAGAATAGTTAAGTTATATAAAGGCTTGGATATTATCCGAGCCTTTTGGATTTAAAAATTATGTACAAGATAAAAGAAACAATTATAGTTGAGGGCTTATACGATAAAATCAAGCTGTCGCAGTTTGTTGACGGAGTTATTTTTGTAACCAACGGATTTTCCGTTTTTACAAATGAGAATATGCAAAAATCCATACAGGAGCTTGGAAAAAGAACGGGAATTGTAATTTTAACCGACTCTGACAGCGCAGGCTTTAAGATACGGAATTTTGTAAAGCAATTGCTTCCCGAAAAGCTTGTAAAGCATGCGTATATCCCAAATATCGAGGGCAAGGAAAAACGCAAAAGAATAGGCGGAAAAGAAGGACTTTTGGGCGTTGAGGGAGTATCAGACGATGTTATAATCGAGGCTTTAAGAGCATCGGGCGCGACAATTGACGGTGAAAATACAAGAGTCAAAAATAACCGTACAATAACAAAGTCGGATATGTTTAATTTGGGCTTATCGGGAACAAAAGACAGCGTAAAAATGAGGGTTTTACTTACAAAAGAGCTGGGACTGCCGTATAAAATATCCTCAAATATGTTGCTGGATGTAATAAACAGACTCCTTACCTTTGATGAGCTTTGTGAACTTGTACAAAACATAGACAAAAATTCTGATAAATTTTGTTGATAAAAAATCAAATAAATGTTGACAAATGGAATACTATAGTGTAGAATAACACCTGTAAAGTAAAAAACCTTTACAGGTGATTTTTATGGATAAGAATTTAAGCGTAAGCATTTTGATGGATTTTTACGGTCAGCTTTTGACTCTTAAACAGCTTGACGCACTGGATTTATACTATAATGATGATTTATCATTGTCAGAAATAGCCGATGAGCTTGGGATAAGCCGTCAGGGAGTCAGGGACTCGATAAAGCGTGGAGAAAAGCAGTTATATGAGTTTGAAGAAAAGCTGGGACTGGTAAAAAGGTTTAGAAATATTTCAAAGAATATTGACAAACTAAATTCCGTTATTGACAGTCTGAGTATTTCAGATTGCGATAAAGACAAGTTAAATGAGATTAAGGAAATATCCAAAAGTCTTTCAAAAGACTTATAGAGGATTATAAAAGGGGTGAGATACACATGGCATTTGAAAGCTTGGGCGAAAAGCTACAGGGCGTTTTTAAAAAGCTCCGTGGCAAAGGAAAGCTTACAGAAAAAGACATAAAAGACGCCATGCGTGAGATAAAGCTTGCACTTTTGGAAGCCGATGTAAACTTTAAGGTTGTAAAGGATTTCATTAAGGTTGTGTCGGAAAAGGCGGTCGGTGTTGAGATTTTAGAGTCATTAACACCTGCACAACAGCTTGTAAAAGTGGTAAATGACGAGCTTACCCAAATGATTGGCGGCGAGGTTGAACCGTTAAGGTATTCAAAAACTCCGCCGACGGTAATAATGATGTGCGGATTGCAGGGTGCAGGTAAGACAACCGCATCGGGCAAACTTGCCCTTAATTTAACAAAAACACAGAACAAGAGACCGTTATTGGTTGCGTGTGATATATACAGACCTGCCGCAATAAAGCAGTTGGAGGTTTTGGGTGAGCAGATAAAAACTCCTGTGTTTAGTTTGGGGACAGAGGTTAGTCCTGTTGAGATTGCAAAGCAAGCCCTCTCCCATGCTATAAAGCACGGCAACGATCCTGTTATTTTGGATACGGCAGGTAGATTGCATATAGACGACACCTTAATGAAGGAGCTTCAAGATATAAAATCAGCTCTAAATCCTACAGAGATTTTACTGGTAGTTGACGCAATGACAGGTCAGGATGCGGTAAATGTTGCAAAGACTTTTAACGAACAGCTTGATGTAACAGGCGTAATATTATCAAAGCTTGACGGTGACACAAGAGGCGGTGCGGCGTTATCTGTAAAGCAGGTAACGGGAAAGCCGATAAAGTATTCATCGGTAGGTGAGAAGCTTACAGACCTTGAGCCGTTTTACCCCGACCGTATGGCGTCGCGAATTTTGGGTATGGGCGATGTGCTAACCTTGATTGACAAGGCGCAGGAGGCGATTGATCAGAAGGATGCTATTGAGCTTGAAAAGAAGATAAGAAAGCAGGAATTTAATCTTGATGATTTCCTACAGCAGTTCAAGCAGATAAGGAAATTAGGCTCGTTATCTTCAATACTTGGTATGGTTCCGGGCGTTGATGCAAAGATGCTTGAAAATGTCGATAGTGAAGAGAACGAGAAAAAGCTAAAGCATACCGAGGCGATTATCCAGTCAATGACGATGAAGGAAAGGGTAAACCCTAAGATTATCGGCGCAAGTCGTAAGGTCAGAATTGCAAAGGGAAGCGGAACGAGAGTTCAGGATGTAAACCAGCTTTTAAAGCAGTTTGAGCAGATGCAAAAAATGATGAAGCAATTTAGCGGTCCAAAGCAGGCTAAAATGCTCAAACGAATGAGAAAATTCGGAAGATAAGTTAATAAGGTATATAAATACTTTATATATAGATATTCATATCGGGAGGTGAATTAAGTTATGGTAAAGATCAGATTAAGAAGAATGGGTGCAAAGAAAGCTCCTTTCTATAGAGTTGTTGTTGCTGATTCAAGATACCCAAGAAACGGTAGATTTATTGAAGAAATCGGAACATATAACCCACTTACTGACCCTGCAACAGTAAACATTGATGCAGAGGCTGCAAAGAAGTGGATCGCTAACGGTGCTCAGCCTACAGATACTGTAAAGGCACTGCTTAAAAAGTCAAATATTCTGTAATGTATGGAGGTAGAGGCTAATGAAAACTGTTTTAGAAATAATAGCCAAATCACTCGTTGATAACCCTCAAGAGGTTAGTGTAACAGAAGTTGACAATGCGGATAGCTCAGTTACTTTAGAGCTTCGAGTAGCTCAGAGTGATATGGGTAAGGTTATAGGTAAGCAGGGACGAATTGCAAAAGCAATCAGAACTGTGGTAAAAGCTGCCGCAAACAATGAAAATAAAAAAGTTTCGGTGGATATTATCTAAAATATTACAAATCGGGATTAGATAAAATCTAATCCCGATTTGAATTTCAGGAGTAAATTATGGACTTGTTGGAAGTAGGAAAAATTGTAAATACTCACGGACTTCGTGGCGAGGTAAAGGTAGTACCGTGGACGGACTACCCTGAAACTTTTGAGGACATAGAATATGTGTATGCAAGGACAAAAGAGGGCGATCTGCGCCTTGATATAACGGGTATCAAATACCAAAAAAACAATGTTATATTAAAGTTTGAACAGATACAGGATATTGATAAAGCCCAGATGTATAAAAATACAGTGCTGTTATCTCCAAGAGATATGTTTAACTTACCCGAGGGTGTGCATTTTATTGCCGATTTGATAGGGCTTTCGGTATACAATATTGAAACAAATGAGCTTATCGGCACAATTTGTGATGTGTTCAATACCGGCAGTTCCGATATTTACGATGTTAAAAGAGATGGAAAGAAAAATTTGCTTATTCCTGTAATTGATGATGTTGTAAAAGAAATTGATATTGAAAATAAGCGTGTGCTTGTGTTTATGATGGAAGGCTTGGACGATGAGGTTTGATGTTTTAACGCTGTTTCCTGATATGTTTGAGGCAGTTTTGGGGGATAGCATTATAGGCCGTGCAAGGGAAAACGGGATATTGGAGTTAAATTTTATAAATATCCGTGATTTTACTTTGGATAAGCATAAAAAGGTTGATGATACACCATACAGCGGCGGTGGTGGAATGTTAATGACGCCTCAGCCGATTTATGATGCGTATATGTCGGTTGTAAAGAACCTGGATTATAAGCCGTATACTATTTATATGTCACCGCAGGGGAGAGTATTTAACCAGGATATTGCAAAGGAACTGGTAAATAATTATGAGCATATAATTATACTTTGCGGACACTATGAGGGAATAGACCAAAGGGTTATAGACGAGATAGCAGACTGTGAAATATCTGTTGGCGATTTTGTGCTGACGGGCGGTGAAATACCTGCAATGGCTGTTATTGATGCGGTTTCAAGAATGGTGCCTGGGGTGTTGTCAGATACCGCTTCATATGAAAACGAATCACATTTTACGGGACTTTTGGAATATCCCCAATATACAAAACCCCGTGTATGGCACGGCAGGGAAATCCCTGAAATTTTAGTTTCGGGAAACCATGCAAAGATTGATGAATGGAAAAGGGAGCAGTCATTAAAAAACACATTAAAAAAGCGCCCTGATTTACTTAAAAATGCAAGCTTAACGGACAAAGATATAAAATTGCTTAATAGTTTAAAAGAGGAGTTGTAAACTCCTCTCAGACTGTCGAAAAACTGCCCGGACCGCACAAAACTTAAATATTATGGCTTGCATCTATATATAACTTATTGTCATAAATAATACTGTCGTTCTTTTACAAAAACGACAGTATTATGTGCTTTTTGCTCAAATAAACCCTACCGTACCACCGTACTGCCAC
>JAFSXU010000018.1 GCA_017443895.1 Clostridia bacterium | reverse complement strand
TCATAAGGTATTCGTTCACAGCTTTATATTCCTCTGGAATTGGATCCCCGTTTTGTAAACAATCTATGATTTGAATCCTAATGCTCTCTTCGATCATTTTATGTCCTCCATTTTGAATGCATAGCTATTATGCAATTTATCGAGCTCTATTAAACACCTTTAGCTGTACAATAAGAACGACTCATTATGTTCTATTATCATGCAACGATTCATCATCGATATATTCTACAATATCCCCGAAATCTGTTCCCAGCACATGACATATCTTGCACAATATAGTCATAGAGACTTCTTCATCTCTGTTCAGTTTTGTAAGAGTGTTCGGCGCAATGTCTGCCTTTTTTCTAAGCTCCACCTTGCTCATTTTTCTGTCAATCAACAACTTCCATAATCTGTCATAAGATACTGCCATTAAATTGCCTCCATTACCCTTAAACACGCACAATAACACGTTTTTTATTATAACAGAAAAATTGCAGGTTTTCAAGATATTTTCGCAAGTTCTTGATTTCAAAAATATGCGAAAAAGGGGCGCAGTTTAGTTTAACCGGACATATAAAAACGAGTGCCAGAGGTGGCGTAACATCATCCACCGAGCAGAGAAATCAGAAGACACCTCTCCGGAGACTCTCTCAAAAATGAAATCTGCTTTTGATGATTTCAAGGCTGAGGCTCTGAAAAGGAAAACTGCTGTTAAGAAAGGGCAGTCCTCTTCAAAAGAATTTGAGGACTGGATTCTCGTCCAGTCCTCAAAGCTATATGATTTATAGCACCATCGCATCTTTCATTGGGTAAATCGGGTAGTCGATTGGGTAGTTTGGGTAGTTCCATTTACTACCCAAACTACCCAATTAACACCGAAACACTTTTACAGAGGATTGTTTCTTGCATAATCCACGGCAGCTGCTTGAAAATCTTCGGAGCTTACATTATCAAAATATTTCTGACGCCATTTTGTATAATCAGACTTCTCTCTTAATATAACAGATATAAAATGCTCCGTTTCAACTGTCCCAAGCTTTTCAAGAAGACAGTTCATACCTAAATCCATAATTTCAGCTGTACTTGTCATCATTTCTGCACCTCCATTTCCCTGATAAACTCAGTAGGATCTACAACTTTTATCTTATCTGATTTGTATTTTAATAACCGATCATCTGTCGTAATCATATAATCGCATCCTGACAGGATTGCACAGGCAGTATGATATGCATCGGCTGTTTTTACACCGGTCGCAATAATCTCATCTGCGATTGTCTTAACCTCATCAGCCCTGTCAACATCAATATATTCTACCCGGTTTTCCTTTACAAATTTCCCGATGGAATTCTTCTTACTCTCATTTGGGTTTCTGCTATTTTCATACGCCAACACATATGAAGACGCAAGGTCAAGCTCTTTGTTTTTTATCATCCTTTGTATTTGCAGTTTAGCCTGAGTTTCAAGTGAAATCCTCAGCTGCGATTGATCATCATACGGACGATTGTAGCTACAATTATCAAGATATACTCTCACCGCTTTTTGTCCTCCTTTATATTATACTAATCGTAAATCTCATTTTTCAGTCACAAAAGTAACATTATCTCCATCACTTATACATGTGATTTCTCCGTTAATATCGGTTCGATAAACAATTGCTTCGGCTTCCTGAAGCTTTTGTAATGTAACTTCATGCGGATGCTCATATTGATTATCCTTGCCTACTGAAATCACGCAATACTGCGGGTTTACTGCTGTAAGAAATGCTTGCGATGTTGATGTCTGACTTCCATGATGCCCTACCCTTAATACTGTACTATTTAGTTCATATCCAGCATCTAGTATCGTTTTCTCCTCAGCTTCTTCTGCGTCTCCTGTGATGATAAAGGATGTGTTGCCATATACAATGCGTAATACAATTGAAGAATTATTGATATTATCCTCTGCCAAATACAAATCTATCGGTGCAAGTATTGTTACATTTGCGCTCCCCAGCATAAAATGTTCACCTGCTTCCGGAACTGTAATCCTCTTTTCCTGTTGGCTTAAGTATTTTACAAAACTATTAAAGGAACGAGAGTCATACTCAGTAATTGGTGCATATGCTGTGCCCACCTTCGCAAAATTCAATGCTCCAGCCAATCCTCCAACATGATCCTCATGAGCATGTGTGCAAACAATATAGTCAAGAT
>JAFSXU010000017.1 GCA_017443895.1 Clostridia bacterium | reverse complement strand
CTGCGATATTTTGGCGTAAACACTATATGATACTTGCACATATAGCGTGTATGTGATAAACTTGGCATAAAGACATCTCCTTTCATATGTATAATTTGGCTTGAACACCTTTATTATACTACATTGGCGATGTCTTTTCTATGCTTAAGCTTTAATCTACCCGCATAGCGGGCAGTTTTTGAGGCTGCTCTACGCAGCCTCCTTGATTAAAATACTTAACAAAATTAGAGCTAACCGATTACAAAAAATCAGTTAGCTCTAAATTTTTATGAATAATTCAAATGTTGCCAAACTGTTGCCAATTTGGACTTTTAAGTTCTGAAAACGGCTTGGTTGAGCCATTTATCGGGGCAAAATTCTTATTCCCACTCAATAGTTGCGGGGGGTTTTGAGGTTATGTCGTAGACGAGGCGGTTTACATGTTTTACCTCGTTTACTATTCTATTTGATGTTCTTTCAAGCACATCAAACGGTATTCTTGCCCAATCTGCTGTCATAAAGTCGGTTGTGGTTACGGCACGAAGCGCCAAGGTATAGTCATAAGTTCTAAAGTCGCCCATTACGCCAACAGATCGCATATCGGTAATTACCGCAAAATACTGATTTATCGTTCTATCAAGCCCTGCATTTGCGACCTCTTCTCTGAAAATTGCGTCTGCATCTCTTAAAATTGCAAGCTTATCCTCGGTTATCTCGCCTATTACTCTTACCGCCAAGCCCGGGCCCGGGAACGGCTGGCGCCATACAAACTTTTCAGGCAAGCCAAGCTCAATACCAAGCTGTCTTACCTCGTCCTTAAACAAGTCCCTTAACGGCTCAACAATTTCCTTAAAATCAACATGTTCGGGCAAGCCTCCTACATTATGGTGGCTCTTTATTACCGCCGCATCGCCTGCACCACTTTCAATAACATCGGGATAAATCGTACCCTGCACAAGGTAGTCCACCCTGCCAATCTTTTTAGCCTCCGCCTCAAATACGCGGATAAACTCCTCGCCTATTATTTTTCTCTTCTTCTCAGGCTCTGTTACGCCCTTTAGCTTACCCAAGAACAAATCCTGTGCATTTGCACGCACCAAGTTAATATCAAACTGTTTTCTAAACAGCGTTTCTACCTCATCGCCCTCATTCTTACGAAGCAAGCCGTTATCCACAAAAACGCAGGTAAGCTGTTTGCCGACTGCCTTATGGAGCATTATCGCCGCAACAGACGAATCAACACCGCCCGACAACGCACAAAGCACCTTGCCGTCACCAATTTTCTCACGCAATGCCAAAATTGACCTGTCGGCAAACTCGGACATCTTCCAATCACCCTTACAACCGCAGACCTTAAACAGGAAATTCTTTAGCATAAGCTGTCCCTGTACGCTATGGTTTACCTCGGGATGATACTGAACAGAATACAGTTTCTTTTCTGCATTCTCATACGCCGCGCAGGGGCAAGCGTCTGAATACGCCGTAATTCTAAACCCCTCGGGTACCTTATCTATGTAATCGGTATGGCTCATCCATACAATAGTCTTTTCATCAACACCGTCAAACAACAGGCTTTTTGATGTGGTAATCTCTGTTTTTCCGTATTCGCTCACGGGTGCGGTTGCAACATGACCGCCCAAGGAATACGCCATAAGCTGTGAGCCGTAGCATATGCCTAAAATCGGCACGCCAAGCTCAAATATAGCCTTATCATAATGCGGTGATGTTTCATCATACACGCTGTTTGGTCCGCCCGTAAATATGATACCTACAGGATTTTTTGCCTTTATCTTTTCTATATCGTTTTTATAGGACATAACCTCGCAATATACATTACACTCTCTTACCCGTCTTGCGATAAGCTGGTTATACTGTCCGCCAAAATCAAGAACTATTACCGTTTCGTTTTGCACACAATCGCCTCCCGATTAAAATATGAATAAGTATATCATTTATTAGCATATTTTGCAATAATTTATAATAAAAAAACTTGACGATAGCACAATCATCAAGTTTTTGGTTGTTAGTTCTTCAAACTTTGTAACGGTGCCGGTATCCTTCCGCCCCTGCCGACAAATTCAGCAGACGAATATTTACTTACGGGCATTACCGGGCCTGTTCCCAAAAGTCCGCCAAACTCCACTACATCGCCCACCTTTGCGCCCGGTGCTGGGATTACCCTTACGGCGGTTGTTTTGGTATTTACCATTCCTATTGCCGCCTCGTCTGCAATGATTGCAGAGATCGTCTCAGCCGTTGTGTCCCCCGGAATTACTATCATATCAAGACCTACCGAGCAAACGCAAGTCATTGCCTCTAATTTTTCGAGTGTAAGTGCACCGCATTTTGCCGCCGCTATCATACCTGCGTCCTCTGAAACCGGTATAAATGCGCCCGACAAACCGCCCACATATCCCGATGCCATTACACCGCCCTTTTTAACTGCATCGTTTAAAAGAGCAAGTGCGGCAGTTGTACCGTGAGTACCGCATTTTTCAAGTCCCATTTCCTCCAAGATATATGCAACGGAGTCGCCCACGGCAGGAGTAGGTGCAAGCGACAAGTCAACTATTCCAAACGGCACGCCCAGGCGGTTTGCCGCCTCCTGTGCCACAAGCTGTCCCATACGGGTGATTTTAAAGGCAGTCCTCTTTATTGTTTCTGCAACCACACCGAAGTCCTTACCCTTTACCTGCTCCAATGCACACTTTACAACACCGGGTCCCGAAACGCCTACATTTATTACGCAGTCGCCCTCGCCTTCGCCTAAAAATGCGCCTGCCATAAACGGGTTATCCTCAACAGCGTTACAGAATACCACAAGCTTTGCACAGGCAAAGCCCTGTGTATCGGCTGTCATATCCGCCGCCTGCTTCACTATCTTACCCATAAGCGCAACTGCGTCCATATTTATACCAGCCCTTGTTGAGCCGACATTTACGCTTGAGCAAACCAAATCAGTCTGTGACAATGCCATGGGTATTGAGTTTATTAAAATTTCCTCGCCCGGCGTCATACCCTTATGCACAAGCGCACTGTAGCCGCCGATAAAGTTCACGCCCGTTGCCTTTGCCGCCCTATCAAGCGTTTTTGCAATCTCTACCGCTTTATACACCGTTGGCTCTTCAAGCGCATCGACAAGCGTTGCAACAGGGGTTACGGAAATTCGTTTATTGATAATAGGAATACCAAACTCACGCTCGATATCCTCGCCTGTTTTTACCAAATCACGGGCATAGCTTGTTATCTTATCATACACCTTTTTGCAAACCGTATCAATATCGGGGCCTGCACAGCTTTTTAAAGATATTCCCATTGTGATTGTTCGTATATCAAGGTTTTCATTGTCAATCATATTGACAGTTTCGAGTATCTCAAACTTACTTATCATATTCCACACCCCTTATATACGATGCATTGATGTAAATAATTCTTCACGCTGAATATGGATTGACAAGCCCATTTCCTTTTCAAGCTTTGTAAGCTCCTCATCAAGCTTTTTGATTGAAACGGTACTCTCATACTCAACAAGCATGATCATTGTGAACATATCCTGCATAATGGTCTGTGAAATATCAAGGATATTTACACCGTTCTCGAACAATATCATACTTGTCTTTGCAATTATTCCCTTTTGGTCATGTCCGACTACTGTTACTATTGCTTTCATTTATTTAACCCTCTTTTCTATCTCTTAACGGGCGGATAATATCCGCCCCTACTTATTGTTATATGAATACAATTGAATGTGGAAAAGAAGCAAGCAGGTTGCTGCTTTAAGCGAGCGGTGCTGTTTATGCACCGCAAAGATGTGCGGCAGCCGTTAGGCTGACTTTTGGCTTTGCCAAAAGTTGCTGACCATCAGATACCGCCCCGAGCGAAAAAGCAGTAAGATGCGATGCTTATTTTTCACATTGCTTTCTCTGTCTTAGTGCTTCATACATTATAATTCCTGCCGCAACGGAGGCGTTTAGTGAATTTATATCGCCCTGCATTGGAATTGATACTGTAAAATCACAGTTTTCCTTTACAAGTCTGCTTATGCCCTCACCCTCAGAGCCTATAACAATGCCCAGAGCGCCTTTTAAGTCCGATTTATAAATCGAAGCTCCGTCCATATCGGCAGCCGCTATCCACAGACCCTCATTTTTAAGCTCGGAAATGGTCTGCGAAATATTTGTAACCCTTGCAACGGGTGTATATTCGGCCGCACCTGCCGCCGTTTTAACGGCTACGCCGTTTAAACCGACACTGCCACGCTTTGGGATTATAACTCCGTGTGCGCCCACACAGTTTGCAGTCCTTAAAATTGCGCCTAAATTATGCGGATCGGTTATTTTATCACAGATTATCACAAACGGAGGCTCGTCCTTTGACTTTGCAAGCTCTAAAATATCCTTAACGCTTGCATATTCGATCTCGCTTACATATGCGACTATGCCCTGATGATTTTCACCCTTTGCTATCTCGTCAAGCTTCTGCCGCTCAACCTCCTGGATAATTAAACTCTTCTCCTTGGCACGCTTTATTATCGGAACTAAAGAGCCTTCGTATTTACCCTTTTTTATAAGAATTTTATCAATTGTCCGCCCTGATTTTATCGCCTCAAAAACCGGGTTTCGTCCAAAAATTTTGTCTTCCATAACTATACCTTACAAAAATGGGTTGTTACATCAGCAACAACCCATTTATCTTTCTTAGTTCAACAAAAACTTATCGTGAATTGCCACAACAGCTCTTTCTGCGTCTTTACGGTCTACAAGAACTGAAATCTTTATCTCTGATGTTGCAATCATATTGATATTGATATGTGCATCGTAAAGCGCCTCAAACATCGTAGCGGCAACACCTGAGTTGTTTACCATACCTGCGCCGACAATCGATACCTTTGAAACATCCTTTGTCCACTTAATCTCATTGTATTTGATTGTGCTCTTATTCTCCTCAAGAAGCTCAAGTGTCTTTTCAAGCTCCGCCTCAGCTACAGTAAAGCTGATATCCTTCTTACCGTTACTGCCTATTGACTGGATAATAAGGTCAACTGAAATGCCGTTCTTTGCAATCATTCTGAATATTACAAATGCCTTGCCCGGAGTATCCTCAACTCCGCAAAGAGCAATCCTTGCTACATCGTTATCCCTTGTTACTCCTCTTACAACCATCTTTTCCACTTGGTCTACCTCCTTGACATATGTGCCCTCATTATTATTAAGGCTTGATCTTACCGATAACTTAACATTATATTTCTTTGCCATTTCCACAGAACGGTTATGCAAAACATTCGCACCCAATGATGCAAGCTCAAGCATTTCATCATATGAAATATCGTCAAGCTTATATGCGGTCTTGCAAATTCTGGGGTCGGTGGTATAAACACCGTCAACATCCGTGTATATCTCGCACACATCTGCATGGAGTGCGGCGGCAAGCGCAACTGCGGATGTATCCGAACCGCCTCTTCCCAATGTTGTTATATCGTCATATTTATCCAAGCCCTGGAAGCCTGCAACTATTACAATTCTGCGCTTGTCAAGCTCGGATCTTAATCTCTCTGTATCAATTCTCTTTATTCTGGCAGCTCCGTAATGTGTATCTGTCTTAAAGCCTGCCTGCCAGCCTGTCAGTGATATTACAGGGAAACCAAGCTTTTCAATAGCCATTGCCAATAATGAAATTGAAATCTGCTCACCCGTTGATAAGAGCATATCCATCTCTCTTTTTGATGCGTTGGGGTTAATCTCCATTCCCTTTGCAATAAGGTCGTCGGTTGTATCTCCCTGTGCGCTTACGGCAACAACGACATCGTTACCTGCCTTATAAGTGTCGGTTATACGCTTTGCAACATTCATTACACGCTCTGCGTCCTTAACCGATGTTCCGCCGTACTTCTGTACTACAAGTCCCATCCTTTATTCATCCTTCCATTCTATGTTTTAGCTCGGAAACCACCGTTCCGACATTATCTATTGATAAAATCTTACAGGTCCACTTATGCGAGTTTTCCTTAAAGAAATTACTTATATTTTTATAAAAGCTATCATAATTACTGTCTATGATTGATACAACAGTAGGCCCCGAACCGCTTAAATATGTAGCACGGGCACCAAGCTGATAGGTTGTATCAAAAATCTCGTCCATGCCGTCTATATAGTTCTTTCTATACGGCTGGTGAAGTCTGTCCTCACAAGCGTATTTTAACAGCTCCATATCCCCCGACACCAACGCCGCCTGGAACATTGATGCTCTGCCTATATTAAATGCGGCATCATTGATTGATACTTTACTCGGTAAAATTCCCCGCGATTTTCTCGTCGCAACAAAGTAGTCGGGAATCATAACCGCAAATTTTATTTTCGGGTCAAGCTTTATACTCTTTGTTATAACCCTGTCGCCCTCCATCATGGATATGCAAAATCCTCCATACATTGCAGGCGCCACATTATCAGGGTGTCCCTCCATTTTTGCGGCAAGGTTTAAAATCTCACTATAGGGTAATTTTCTGCCCGACATCGCATTTGCGCCAAGCATTCCGCTTATGATACAGGCGCTTGAGCTACCCAAGCCCCTGGTCATCGGGATTGCGCTTTTTTGGATAATCCTTACACCCTTTGGTTTATAGCCCACGGTATCAAATACCGCTTGCATTGCGCGATAGATGAGGTTATTTTCATTCTGGAGGACAAATCCGCCCGGATTTACCGTTTTTATCCGGAGACCCTTTTCAATCTCCTCAATGCTGACTCTGTTATATAATCCGACCGCCACTCCAAGAGTATCAAATCCTGCACCCATATTAGCACTTGAAGCAGGGACCTTAACCTTTATCATCAATCAAGAACCCTTATATACTTTAGAGTATTTTTAAGCTCTTTTGATTTTGCCTCAACCTCTGATGCAGTTAACGGCTGAGTAACAAAGGCTGTTTCGCCATCTACAATACTGTCGGCTACACAAATCTCACCAAATACTTTCTTTGCATTTTCCAAGGTGTCGTTTGTGCGGACAAAGTATGCAAATTTCTTTGCGTCCTTATCTGCCATAATATCAGTGTCTATTTTATACCATGTAAATTTCTTACTGCGTACCTTATGCTTAACGCTGTCAACTATGTCTGCAACAACTGCCGATGCGGTAGGCAGCTTACCTGCGCCTGCACCGTAGAACATTACATCGCCCACACAGTCGCCCGTTACCTTTATGGCATTAAATACATCATTAACACCCGATAACGGATCGCTTTTCTTTATAAGCATCGGCGCCACGATTGAGTACACCTTATCGCCGATAAACTCGGCATAGCCTATAAGCTTTATTACAGAATTTAACTTATCTGCATACTTTACATCGTCAAGCGTGATATTTACAATTCCCTCTGTTGGAATATCGTTATAGTCAACTGCTTTTCTTGACGCCAATGACGCTAAAATTGCAATCTTTCTGCAAGCGTCATGACCCTCAATATCAGCGGCAGGATTACGCTCTGCATAGCCGTTATCCTGCGCATTTTTAAGAGCAGTTTCAAAATCCTTACCGTTTGCAATCATCTGGTAGAGGATATAGTTTGTTGTACCGTTTAAGATACCTGCAATCTTTGTTATATTATTTGCCGTAAGGCACTGGTGCATCGGTCTTATGACAGGAATACCTCCGCCCACAGACGCCTCAAACATATAGTTTACATTCTTTTCTCTTGCAATCTCAAGAAGCTCCGTTCCGTATGTTGCGACAAGCTCCTTATTTGAAGTTACAACGCTCTTGCCCTGAAGCAACAGGCTCTTTGTAAATTCGTATGCAGGGTGAAGTCCGCCCATTACCTCCGCAACAACAGTTACCTCTTCATCATTTAAAATGTCGTTAAAATCCTTGGTAAAAAGCTCCTTTTGCGGATGGTCGGGAAAGTCTCGTATATCCAAGATGTATTTAAGCTCGACTGTATCATCGGCATTTTGCTGTAGCTTTGCGGCATTGGTTTTGATTATTTCATAAACTCCGCTTCCGACTGTACCAAAGCCCATTATTGCAACTTTTGCCATTATCCATCCTCCTCACGATTAAAACGGGTTAGTTATGACTAAAATACCCACATAATATGCTATTTTAACATATTATGTGGGTAAAGTCAATAAAAGATATGCCCAAAACTTGACTTATTATAATCAGTTAAACTGTTTACCTATGCCAAATTACACGCTTTATCTTCCCAGATAATTGTAGAGCATTGTTGCCGCCTCTGCACGGGTTATAAGGTCGTCGGGACGGAACTTACCATTTGATCCGCTTACAACGCCCATTGCATGGAGAAGTGCAACATATCCCTTATTTGATGTTACATCGCCAAAAGGTGAAATGTAAATATCAAAATCGGCGTATTTATCCGCACCCATTGCCTTTATCATCATAACAGCAGCCTCCATACGGGTAAGATTTGCTTGCTTATCAAAGTCCTTGCCACTGTCACCAAAGTACTTATAAACTATATCGCCGTAGAAAACCTCGTCTAAAAGATCTGCAAAATCACCTGCTGTAATATGAGTATCGGGCTTAAACTCACGCTCATAAAAACCTATACCGAACTGCCCGAGAGTGTTTACAATATCCTTTGCCCAGTGGTTATCCATATCCGTATAGCTCATATCGAGGGTTTCCTCCTCTTTAAGCTCCTCGCCGTTATAATCCACAGCCTTACCCGTATACGGACTTATATTATAATATGTTTCAAGGTCAAAAAATGTCTTTGTATTCCCGTCCTTATCTGCATACAATAAAATCTTATAATCCGACAGGTCAAACATTTTGCTTGTTGCCTCGTCTGCGGATATTACATCGTCTATCTTGGGGAACTGTGCATATTTGTCGTACGATGTACTGTATGATACAACCGTATCGCCATATGCAACTACGGAAATATCATTTCCCATTACATCAATTCCGTTTTCAACTCTTATAAATCTTTTACCCTCATCATCATAGCGGTACTCGCCTATTTCATTTGCCGCAAATGCATTGGCAGCCTCTTTTTCAAGCTTGGTATTTCTCTCACCGCTATTATCAGCCGTTTGGTATAAGCTAAGTATTTGACCCGACTTTGCATCTATGCTGACAGATGCATATTTCCCGTCTTTACCGCCAAAATACATCTGATACATATAATCCTTATCATTATCCCAATTCCTTGTAAGTCTGTGCGATGTAAGCTCCAATCCCGATACCTTGATGTATTTATTTGAGCGTATTATTTTCTCTGCTTCCTCAGCGCTTATAAGTCCCGAAACACTCTCAAGCACCTCATTTTCAACATCCGTAAATCCCGCACCGCCTGCTAATGCGCTTTTTTCATCCAAACCGGCTGCGTTATCTTCATCGCCATATACATCGTCATAAGGTGTTATAACATCACCGGTTATGGCATCTATCTTCTTACTGTAATCGGTATTTTCATAAACGGGATAGTATACCTTATTTTGGGTATCCTCATCATGATAGAATTCGTATACAAGGTGCATTCCGATTTTCTCGCTATAAACCTTTTGTAGTTCTTCTTTGCTCAAAATCTCGGATTTATCGGGAGCAGTTACCTTGCTGTAATTTAGATAGAAGTGCGTCACCTCGTCAAAATTATTGTTAAAGCTCATATATCCGTAATTGTCAAAAACACTATATCCGCCGACTTTATGCTCTATTGCTATATTATATCCGCCTCTTACGGATGCGGATGGAATATCTACAGTAAGCTCATCTGCAATATCGGGATTTATTTTTTTTATAAACTCCTCTGCCAGCGCCTTTACCTCATCGGCATTCTTTTTTGGGAACTTTGCATCCGGGTCCCAATCCTGCATATTCCTATCATGATAATAGCTTGTTATTATTCCGTCATCATATGTAACGCCACAGTATTCATCATCATTTGACCAGTAAAACTGATATGCGTTATCATTCATTTCACTGTTAAATTCGGTATACTTATCCGTATTGCCTATCCTTGATTTAACAGTCTTCAGAGCATTCTCCATTCCGCTCTTATCCGCTGCAATAGCTACTGTAAAAGAGCTAAGTGCAAGCGCCAATGTTGTTATAACCGAAATTATTTTTTTCATTATAAAACCCCCTTATATACTAACCTTGTCAAACTAACATATATTTACGGCAGCTTATCTTCCGACACTCATGACGGCTGACGGGTCGCATCCGCTTAGCTTGACAACATTATCCTTGTAGCTTTGCTATTTTCTATAGCCTTGTTTTTTATTTTTTGCCATTTCGTTTTTAATGCTTATGCATTTTCCGTTTGCATAAATTATATGATCCCACACCTTTATGCCTACAATATTCAGTGTGTGCTCAATTAAGGTAGTTACAGTCATATCCGCCTGGGATGCACACGCTATTCCGCTCGGATGGTTATGCGCAAGCACAACCTGCGCACAGTCACATTCAACCGCAAAGCGCATAATCTTACCCAAATCAACCTCGGAGCTTTCAAAGCTACCGACATTCATACACTCGCTTTTTATTATATTATCCTTGGGATCAAGACAGAACATATGCAGTTCTTCACGCTTTGTATCCTTGAATGTATCGGACATAATATCACAAACCGTATCACTGTTAAGCTTTTTTGGAGGGTCTTCTGTTTTTACATACTCAAACAGCTCGCCCAAGGCGTTTAAAAATCTTGCTGCACCCTTGCCCATGCCGTCTACCTTTTCAAGCTTTTTACGGGGCGCTTTTAAAACATTCAAAAGCTTATTGTTACATTCTTTTAAAAGGTCATGCGCAATCTCGTTTGTATCCTTTCTGCCAATGGCATAAAACAAAATCATTTCTAACATTTCATGCTTATACATATGCGAAAAACCGCTGTCGTCATATTTTTTGAATACCCGTTGTCTGTGGTCCGAATGTGGATTAGTGTCTTGTCTTTTGGTTTTTGGATTGTTCTCCTTTGGCATTGAACCCTCCCTGAAATACTAAAGGGGATTGCAATGCAATCCCCTTTTTATACCTTTACTGTTCAAATATAAACCTGTATCAGTTCATAATTGCAACTTCTGTTTCCTTATCGAATAAGTGAAGCTTATTTGTTTCAAAAGCAACCTTAATTGTATCGCCTGCCTTAGCAGTTGAACGAGTATTAACTCTTGCTGTGAATGGCTTATCAGCAATCTGTAAGTAGAGATATGTTTCAGCACCCATCATTTCGGTTACTTCAACATCTGCTGTACATACAGCCTCAGGACGAGATGCTAAGAATGCCTCATCATCATGAATGTCCTCAGGTCTGATACCAAGGATTACAGTCTTACCAATATACTTCTTAACCTCAGCATTAACCTTACCCTCAGGGATCTTAATCTTGTTGTTGCCGAATGTTGCACATACATCATTGCCCTCCTGGCTTAATGTAGCGTCAACAAAGTTCATCTGCGGTGAACCGATGAAGCCTGCAACGAATGCGTTACATGGATTTGAGTAAAGGTTAGCCGGTGTGTCAACCTGCTGAACGATACCGTCCTTCATAACAACGATTCTTGTACCCATTGTCATAGCTTCTGTCTGGTCATGTGTTACATAGATGAATGTTGTCTGTAACTTCTGATGTAACTTCTTGATCTCAGTTCTCATCGCAACTCTCAACTTAGCGTCAAGGTTTGATAAAGGCTCATCCATCAAGAATACCTTAGGACTACGAACGATAGCACGACCCATAGCAACTCTCTGTCTCTGACCGCCTGACAAAGCCTTTGGCTTTCTGTCAAGTAAGTGCTCGATATCAAGAATTCTTGCAGCCTCTGTTACTCTTGCCTTGATTTCATCCTTTGGAGTCTTTCTGAGCTTAAGAGCAAACGCCATGTTATCAAATACTGTCATATGTGGATAGAGCGCATAGTTCTGGAATACCATTGCAATATCTCTGTCCTTTGGAGCAACATCATTTACAAGTCTGCCGCCAATGTATAACTCACCGTCTGAAATTTCTTCAAGACCTGCGATCATTCTCAAAGTTGTTGACTTACCGCAACCTGAAGGACCTACAAGGATTATAAACTCCTTATCCTCAATATCAAGGTTGAAATCGCTAACTGCTGTAACATTTCCAGCATATCTCTTGTAAATGTGTTTTAACTGTAAATCTGCCATAGGTTTATATTCCCCTCTCATTATTTAATAATTTTTATGGTTGAGATATAAATCTCAAAAGCACATATGTACTTTTTGTTCTATAAGTATTCTAACACATTTATACAAAAAATGTTAGTCCTTATTATTCACAAATTTTTATGTCAATCATTAGTAATATTCAACAAAGGTTTATTTTTCGTCAAAATTTTTAAACAAAAATGGCATATTGCACTTGTACATTATGACTATTACATGGGCTGATGTGATAAATTTTGGGGTTAGCGTACCAATGCAAAATCGTAAATTGGTATGGTTGTAGGGTTGGGGCTTGCTCCAACCGCATCCCCGATATCGCATATGGGATACGGCAGGAGCAAGCCCCTGCCCTACAATATATTGGGTTAATACACATATAAACCAAAATTTATATTGAAACCGACCAAATCAAAATATTATGCATATACAAAAAAATGAACTGTCTGCATTTTTAATACAGACAGTCCGATATGTTTTAGCCTTCAACCAATTTCTTTGTATCAATAGCTATCATAAGCTCTTCGTTTGTCGGAATAACAAGTGTCTTTACTGTTGCACCGTCGGCTGTTATGTCAACTGTACCTCTTGTGTTATTCTTATCAGCGTCAATCTTAACGCCCATGTACTCCAAGCCGTCAACTACTGCCGCTCTTGTTTCGGCGTCGTTCTCGCCTACGCCTGCTGTAAATACTATCGCATCTACACCGCCCATTGCAGCAGCATATGAGCCTACATATCTCTTTACCTGGTATGCAAACATATCAAGCGCAAGCTTTGCGCGCTCGTTACCATTCTCGGCAGCGGCTGTTAAGTCTCTGAAGTCTGATGAAACGCCCGATATACCCTGTACACCACTCTGCTTGTTCATAAGGTTATCAACCTCTTTTGAGGTCATACCTGTGTTTATAAGGTATGTTACAACAGCAGGGTCCATAGCGCCCGTTCTTGTACCCATAGGCACGCCGTCAAGCGGAGTGAAGCCCATTGATGTATCAACGCACTTACCGCCGTCAACCGCACTTATTGATGAGCCGTTACCCAAGTGGCAGGTAATAATCTTTAAATCCTCAGGTGCCTTACCCAAAAGCTCGGCAGCCTTTTGTGATACATATTTATGGCTTGTTCCGTGGAAGCCGTACTTTCTTATGCCGTACTTTTCATAGCACTCATAAGGAAGAGCGTACATATATGCCTTTTTAGGCATTGTCTGATGGAATGCTGTATCAAATACGGCAACCATAGGAGTGTTTGGCATAATCTTTTTGCAAGCCTCGATACCGATAATGTTTGGAGGATTGTGTAAAGGTGCAAGCGGTGTACACTTTTCAAGTGCCTTCATAACCGCCTCTGTAATAATGCATGACTGTGCAAATTCCTCTGCACCGTGCACAACTCTGTGTCCTACTGCGCCTATCTCGTCCATTGATGAGATAACACCTATCTTTTCATCAACAAGCGCATCAATTACCATCTGGATTGCATCGCCATGATCCTTCATAGGCTTTTCTATCTTTGTCTTTTCATCATGCGCAATATTTGTATGCTGTAAATTTGAGCCTTCAATTCCAATTCTCTCGCAAAGTCCCTTTGCCAAAACTGACTCATTATCCATATCAATAAGCTGATATTTAAGTGACGAGCTTCCTGCGTTAATAACTAAAACTTTCATCGTTTAATGTCCTTTCCTAACAATAATTCAATTCTTTGATGCTGCCTGGATTGCTGTGATTGCAACAACGCCTGCAATATCCTCTGCTACACAGCCGCGGGATAAGTCGTTTACAGGCTTTGCAATACCCTGTAAAATAGGTCCGAATGCCTCTGCCTTACCGAGTCTTTGAGCAATCTTATATCCGATATTACCTGCATTTAAGTCAGGGAATACCAATGTGTTTGCATGACCTGCAACCTCTGAACCGGGTGCCTTTGATGCACCGACTGACGGAACAATTGCCGCATCAAACTGCATCTCACCGTCAAGCAAAAGCTCGGGTGCCTTTTCCTTTGCAAGCCTTGTAGCCTCCTGTACCTTATCAACAAGCTCGTTCTTGGCTGAACCATAGGTTGAGAATGAAAGCATTGCAACCTTTGCCTTATCGCCTACAAGCTGTTCAAACGATGCCGCTGATGAAATAGCAATTTCTGATAACTCATCGGCTGTAGGATTCATATTAAGACCGCTGTCTGCAAATATAAATGTACCGTTCTCGCCAAACTCACAATCAGGAACACTGATAATAAAGAATGCCGAAACAAGCTTTGTGCCCGGCGCTGTCTTTAAAATCTGTAACGACGGACGAATTGTATCCGCTGATGAATGGCATGCGCCTGATACCATACCGTCTGCATCGTCTGCCTTTACCATCATAACTGTGTAGTATGAAGGATCCTTCATTGTTTCTAAAGCCTGCTCGGGTGTTACGCCCTTTGCTTTTCTTAACTCATAGAACTTATCCGCATACTCCTGTAATTTATCGCTTGTAAGCGGGTTTACGATTGGCGTATCACCAATGTTTATACCCTCAGCTTTACATGTAGCCTTAATCTTATCGGGATCGCCGACTAAAATAACCTTTGCGTAGCCCTCATTTAAAACAATTTCAGCCGCTTTTAATGTCCTGATGTCCTCTCCCTCGGCTAAAGCAATAGTCTTGATATTCTCTTTAGCACGAGCCTTTAACTTCTCTGTAAATGAACCCATTTCTCTCTTACTCCTTTAATTTTTTATGTATCGGATATTATCCGTATAATACCATAGCATACATTATATACCTTTTTTTGCCTATTTTCAAGGGTAAATGTAATATTTTTGAAACAAAAAAGTGCGATTTTTCGTCGCACTTGTAATCAGTTATTGAACCCATTCAGTAATTTTGTCGCATATGTGCCGTTTACTCGCTCCCAGTCAAAGCTATACGGTTTTACGCCAGACTCTCTTAACGACTGCCAAACAGTATCATAGCTTGACTTTGGCACTGATGATGTATAGACCTGATTTTCTATAGTATCTATTATCATAAATTCAAGCGTATCATTTTCAAGTTTACCAAATCTCGCACTGCGCTGCTCGGCTTTGTCAAGCTCCTGCGAGAGAATCATCAGCTTTATGACCTCTATCGCCTTATCGTTTAAGCCCATATCAAAAATGAGTATTTTTTCAAGCAATTCATTATAATCGGTAACAAACCTGAGGTTATAACCCTCCAGCTTTTCAAGCTCACCCGAATTTTTTGACGATTCTGAGACCTGTTCATACAGTTGCTCGGCAAGCACAACATCATTTGTCGGTGAGAATGAAATCATAAGCCGTTTATCCTCATCATGATAGAGGAGTGGCACGCTCATAAGTCCCACCTGCTCACATGTCGGGCATCTGAATATGTTTACCCTGCCCTTTAGCAAATCGTCCTTTAAATCGGGGCTGTCTGATACGGTTATGGAGTTCCAGACAGTTATATCGCTCATTTGCCCGCATTTGGGGCATTTTAAGGTTTGTTTTGTATTAAGACTCATTTTATAATCTCCATTATCTTATTTGCTGCTATCACTATTCCTAACTTTGCCGACTCATATGTCAGTCCGCCCTGCATATATGCAACATACGGCGGTCTTATAGGTCCGTCGGCGGATAATTCGATTGATGCGCCCTGTATAAACGCTCCTGCCGCCATAATAACCTGATCCTGATACCCGGGCATATCCCAAGGCTCGGGCGTTACAAAGCTGTCAATCGGTGCGCCGTTTTGTATGCCGCCGCAAAATGCGATTAGCTTATCCTTGTCATCAAACTGTACTGCCTGAATAATGTCATGCCTTATTTCATTGCTTTTGGGGTTTACCGAAAACCCTAACTTTTCAAATACCGCCGCACACAAAACAGCAGTTTTTAATGCCTGTGAAACTATATGCGGTGCAAAGAACAGACCTTGGTATAAAACCCTGTTAAAGCCCAAGGATGCACCACATTCCTTTCCAATTCCGACAGATGTAAGCCTGTAGGCACAAAGCTCAATCAAGTCCTTTCTGCCTGCAATATATCCGCCTGACGGCGCAAGTCCGCCACCGGGATTTTTTATAAGCGAACCCATAATTAAATCCGCTCCGTATGCGGTCGGCTCTTTATCGTCTGCAAATTCGCCGTAACAGTTGTCAACTATGGCAATTGTATCAGGCTTTACTTCTTTTACCGCAGTTATAATTTTTCCGATTTCCTCTGCTGAAAAGGTAGGTCTTACACCATAGCCTTTTGAACGCTGTAACATAACCGCCTTTGGCTGTAAGTCCCCGACGCTTTTTTTAATGCTGTCAAAATCAGGCTGTCCGTTTGGCAATAAATCAACCTGCGCATACTTTATACCAAAATCGGCTAATGAGCCGTTGCCTGCCTCTCCGCTTATGCCGATAACCTCTTCCAATGTATCATAGGGCTTGCCTGTTACTGCTAATAATGTATCGCCTGTTCTTAGTACGCCGAATAATGCGGTTGAAATTGTGTGTGTTCCGTTTACGAAATTGTGGCGTACAAGAGCATCCTCGGCATCAAATACCTGTGCGTATACACGGTCTAAGGTGTCCCTGCCCAAATCATCATATCCGTAGCCGGTTGTTTCAACAAAATGCGCATCCGATACACGGTTGTCAGAAAATGCTTTCATCACCTTTAGCTGGTTAATCTCCGCCATCTGCTCAATATGCGCAAAATTATCTTTAACCGATTTTTCCGCCTCATCAATAAGATCAAGCACACTTTCTGATATATTAAAATTACTTTTTATAAATTCCCGTTTGTTCATTTGTTTTTCCTCACTTTGCATAGATTATTATACCACAAGCCACCTGTTTGTCAAGAAATGAAAAACACAAGAGCTGTTACTCCTGTGTTTTTCGTCTTTACTCTATATATCTGTCAATAATATTCAAATCTTCATCAATGTAATATAAAAATTTTACTGTTCCGTATCCACCAAAACCATTCATTGCCTCCAAATTACCAAAAACAGCAATGCTCCCCGCATATTGCGGAACTTCTCTTGCATATTCGTATTGGTAAATCGCTTCAGTATACTGCGGCCATATTGCGGTAGACGGAGACCTTAAACTCCTGCTGACATCAGTTTTTATTATATCATATATTTCCCTTTTTAAATCATCGGGAACTAATTTATACTTGTATGCTTCTTCCGCTTTTTTAAATGCAAGTTCTCTTAGATCATTAACTTTGTTTATATCCTCCTGTGACAATTTATGCCACAGATTTGCATTATCACATTCTTTGATAGCCTTTGCATACTTCCCTTGCGAAATAAAATAATTTATCTGATTGATATTTGCAGTTATATCTTCATATACAGGTGTAGCAACACTAAGTCCGCTGTTTTCTCCTATTATTACGCTTTGAGTGCTTTCATTCCACTTTACCTCCAACCCGCTTGCTTCCGAAATTGCACGGACAGGCACAAGAGTTCTGCCATCTACTATCTGCGGTGGTACATCAAGCTGTTCTGTCTTTGAGCCACCACTTGCATCTGTTGTATTCATAGCATTAACGCCAACTTTCATAACAACAAACTGCTTTCCTTTTGACGCCATAATTGTTTGTGTTTCCTGTGTCCATTTTACTTCATAACCCAATGCCTCAAAAATACCTCGCATCGGCACCATTGTTCGCCCGCTGATAATCTGTGGTGGCACATCAAAATTTAATTTTGTCTTGTCTAAATAAACTTCAATGTCCTTGGCGTATACAGATGTTATAACTGCCAAACCAATTGTAGCCAGTGCTAACACCAAACTTACTGTTTTCCTTAGTGTTGTCATAAAAAATTCCTCCCCGTTAATAAAAAAAGTGTGCTACCCGCAAGAGCAACACACATAAAACGCATTGCTCCTGAACAGTTACCACACTATTTTAGAATTGTAAATAAAAAACACAAGAATTTGCTTTCCTGTGTTTTGACTGAATAATAATATAGTTGACATCATTCCAATTTAGATGTATAATATATACAGATAAAGGGCAAGACCGTAAAACGGTTAGCCTAAGTTTGTGTTAAAATAACTGCAAACCTTGGTCGGGGGCAGTTATTTTTTTATGGAAATTATGATAATTATAACAAGAATCATAAATGTGATTATGTATTCCAAATCCATAAATACCACCTCCTATCTCCACCATATCTGTGGGATATAAAAGATGGCTAACCGCCCTTAGACTTGCCCTCAATCTGCGCCGATTTTACTCGACGAAAATATTATAACATAAGCTGATAGTTTGTCAACAAAAAGGAGCTGTTTAATATAAACAACTCCTTTAAACCCCAACTGTATAATCTTCATAGATAAGATGCGACGAAATTTTTTAGCAAACTTGAATTAGGAAAAAGCTCTAAGTAGATTGTTATTCTAAAAATTGATGTCGTACTAAGGTACTTCGAGATTTTTAGAATGACAATATACAACGAGATTTTTTCTAATTTACCGTACCATTTCGTCTTGATGCCCCACTGCCGTGTGAGATTTTATAACGGAATCAACCTCGTCAATGGAGCTGATGGACATATCGCCGGAAACGGTATTTTTGATAGCGCTTAGGGCGTTACCGTAGCTCATGGCACCCTCGATACCCTTATCGGACAGAATACCAAACAAAACACCTGCAACATAGGCATCACCGCTGCCGACACGGTCAATAACCTCGATATTTTCATAATGCGGTTCTTCATAGAACTTGCCGTCATAATAGATACGGGAGCCGAAATTATGCTTGGTCGGGCTTACAACCTCACGGCGTGTGGTTGCGACAATCTTACAGCCGTATGTATCGGCATAGCCTTTCATTATCTCGTCAAGTGTGCCTGTCCTTTGCAGCATTCGTCTTGATGTTTCCTCGGACACAAACAAAATATCAACAAGCGGGAATATTTTTTCTATTACCTCCCTTGCCTCTTCCTCACTCCAGAGGCTTGCACGGTAGTTTACATCAAACGAGATCGCAACGCCATGCTGTTTCATTTGCTTAATAACAGCAAGTGCGGTTTCCCTTAAATTCGGGTCAAGCGCAAGAGTGATTGAGCTTATGTGGAAAATCCTTGTCTTATCATAAATATCCTCGGGGATTTCCGATAACTTCAATGAACATACGGACGCATTCGCTCTGTCATACACAACGGCGGATTTTCTTGGATATACACCGCTTTCATAGTAGTATATACCTAAGCGTTTTTGGTCGCTGTAGTCATATACAACATAGTCGTCGGATACATTACCGTAACGGATACGCCTTGCAATAAAATGTCCCATTTTATTTTTTGGAAGCTTTGTAACAACAGCGGCACGAATACCAAGATTTGCCGCACCTGATGCGACATTGAACTCGGAACCGCCACAATTCTTCTCAAAAACTTCGCTCTGTGAAATCTTTTCCTTATCGGGCGGTGAAAGTCTTAACATTACTTCGCCCATGCTTATAAGGTCAAATTTTCCCTCTTTTTTAATGAAATCCATATCAAAAACCCCTCTCAATTTTATTATATATGTAATTGTATCACAAATATTTTTCATTTTCAATTAGCTTTTTTGATAATTTTACACAATTTTAATGTTCATTTTACACAAAAAGAAACGGAGCAAAGCCAGCTTTGCTCCGTTATCGAAAAGCCAAACGGTTTAGATGCAGAATTTTTGAGTGAAATATTTTGCTTGCGCAAAATGTGAAATTTTGACTTTGTCAAAGTGAAATGAAATAAATCCTCCGACACCCGCAGACATTTCACACGCCATCTGCGTATTTCACGCACGAAAGTGCATTTCACAAATCCCGCAAGGGATTTATTTCGTTGAAAAAACGACTTGTCGAAACAAGTCGTTTTTTCTGGCGGAGATGATGGGATTTGAACCCATGTGCCCCGTTAAGGACAACACGATTTCCAATCGTGCTCGTTATGACCGATTCGATACATCTCCATAAATTCACATCTGCAAGTATAACATACTTTATATCAAAAGTCAATTACCGAAAATAATAAACTTATGAATAAAATCCGTATTTATGGTTAAAATGTTAATACCTCACAAACACGAAAATCGCTTCTGCGGTTTTACCCCCTTAGAAGAACAGCGTACATCTTACGATGTACGCTGTTCCTTTAGACATATCAGTTGGGGTAATTGCAAAAGACTTTAACCTTTTGCATAATATGTCGTAATATATGTAAATTATATATTACCGTTATTCAGTACCGAAAAAATCTCCGCTTGCATCTATCTGACCTGCATAAGTTGCATTTTTGCCTTTGTTAAAACCGTCAACAGGCACAAGGTTATTAGTACTGCTTGTAATGATGTTCTCGTCTTTAAAGTCATAAATCTCTATATTAGGAGTAATATATTTTTCTAACTTATTCATTTTACTTTCCCTCCTATTACCCTTAATCATTATGATGCGCAAGCGCTTCGTTAAAAGTTGTTACAAATGTAACTGTCTTTATTTCAAGACCTGCAGGCTTTACAAATGAAACAGCCGCAATGCTATCATTAAAGTTAGCCTCGGGAATTTTTACAAGGTCTGCTGCAAACTGATTATTACTAAAAGTCATAGCCGCATTTATCGTATTTATTAACGGTGTACCGTTTGTCAATGCCTTGTCCACATCATTACCCGAAATAAAGTATGTGCCGTAGCTTTCAATAACAGGTGAGCCTGTCATTGATACATCTGTGATAACTCTGAAATTTCCATATCCGCCGTTTGCCTCATCAACATATGCATCAATATGTGTTATTAGCTGTTCTTCTGTTGTTTTAGGTGCGGATGCAACAACATTTGCCTTTTCAAGTACCCAGTTGCCTTCACTATCCTGTATAAATCCGCCCTCGTCTGTACACTGCTTTAAAAGCTCGGTTGTTATGCCTGATGTTCCGTCATCAACTAAAGAACTGTCAACATTCGCAGTTGCGTTATCTGTAATTTTGTTATAAACAGTTTTAATACTACTGAATGTACCGCCTGTAATATTCATTTCTACAGCGGCATTTTCGCCGAAGAAGCGACCTTCGGAAGAACCGAATACATTCGCTATTGTATTGACTGTATAATTACCGCCTGAAATTGTAAGATCAACATATGCTACCAATTCCTTTACAATACCTTTGGCAGTAACATTGGTATTATTTCCTGACAGTGTCACTGTCTTTTCGCCACTGTAAGTTGTACTTATAAGGTACAAATCAGGTGTATTTACAACAATGTCATTAAGCGTGTTTGTTCCTGTATTTACATGTCCTGCGATTGCACCTAAATCCCCTGTATAGTTCTGAGGAAATGTAACATTTGATACAGTTGCACCGTTTACTGTAAGATCGCATACATAACCAACTATTGCACCGTCTTTCATTGTAGATGCTGTTATTGTAAGTCCAGAAACCTCTACATTATTTAATGTCAAGCCTGTGGCATTACCTACCATACCGCCTGCATGATAGCCATATGTAATAGTATTGTTTACTGATTTACAGTTTGTAAGAGTTATATTTGAGCCCATACCTACAAAAGCTCCCACAAAGCCTGTTGCCTTAGGTGCGCTGAATGTTGAATTACTTACCGTAAGATCGGTTACAGTTGCTTTCTTTGCATATCCGAACAGACCAACATAGGTATCGTCTGAAAGCGCCACATTTGAAATGGTATTACCGTTTCCGTTAAAGGTACCGCTAAAATACTTGCCCTTTACAGTTGTACCGTCAGATGCTTTGTAATCCTTCTTATATCCGATTATTGTAAAGGTGTCGTTTGTATAATCAAGGTCTTGTTTGAGGTTTACAGTCTTCTGACTGAAATCATATCCCAAAATATTGACTGCATACGCAAACGCATTCATATCTTCCTTTGATGTAATATCAAAGCTTGTACCGTTTGTATATCCTCCGTATGTGCCAAGCCATGTATTAGCCTGTGTTATTTTATCGGCTGCATCAGCAGATGCGACCTCTTCATATACGGCATAAAGAACTACTGATTCCTCCGGTGTATATGAGACATTGTCAAGGAGCTCATCTGTGAATACAGGCATTCCGTCCTTGCCGTCCGGTGTTGTATACCAACCCTTAAACTCATATGCCACACCATCAGAAGGAGCATCGTTAGGTGTAGCTACGGCTTTAAGTTCAATTGTCTCTCCCTTTGCGACAATGCCGGCATGATTGCTGTCTGTTCCTAATGTACTCTGGCTGTTATCGGCTCCTGTCCAGAAATACATACTCAAAGACCCACTGGTCGCATCCCTGACAACCGACTTACAGTTATTTCCCTTATGAAGCAATACCGTATTAATACCAACCTTTGTAAGCTTATTATTTACTATACCGTAACCCTGTTGCATAACATAGGCTGAATATGTGGTATTTGCATTTGTATGAACAACTGCGCCGTCAGCTAAGTTGACTTTGTTGTTGATATGACCGTATGCATATGTATCACCTGCGGCAAATGAGATTGTACCACCGCTGGAGTTTCTCTTTAAAGCTCCATAAACCGTACAACCGCTTATATTACCTGACGGATTTAACTCAACACCGGTATTGAAAACACCGCCTGTTACTGTGTCGGCACTTACATACGCTGTACTGCCATCCTTAAACGAATAAAATTTACCGTTGCTTATAACTCCGGCATCAACTACATTGCCGTGGAATTCACCATTTGATATTTGTGATTTACCGCTTATTTCGCCATAGAATGTGCCATTTGATATAGATAAATCGCTTGAGTCATCGCTATTGTAAACGCCACCATTGAAAGTACCGCCGCTTATAGTTGTTTCACCCTTTGCTACAACTGCCCAAAAGTTGCCCCCCGGTGTAAAAACACCACCGGTGATTGTTATAGGTATTGTAGGTGCAGAACTTGAAACGCATACTGCGTCCTCTGCTCCGATAAATGTACCGCCATTTATCGTGACACTGTCTCCGCCTGTGATAAAAATAGCGTTATATACTGTACCTTTATATGTACCGCCGTTTACTGTAAGCGTACCGCCTGCATTTTTAATTGCTTCATCCGATCCGGTTACTTCACCGTCACCTGTGATTGTAAGTGTACCGTTATTGATGATTGCATCTTGACCCTCCGGTGCCGTGATATTATAACCGTTTAAGTTAAGCGTCACTTCAGCTCCTGATTTAACCGTAATTTGCTCAGTAAGATTTTCGTTCAAAGTAAAATCTTCGGTTAATTCCATCGCCTGTACACCTACGGCACACAGCATCATCATTGCAAGTATGGCAATCAATGATATAATTTTTTTGTTTCTCATTTTTGTCTCCTCTCCCTTTCTTGTTTTAGAAAACTACTGTACACTGATTTTATCACAACTTTTTGTTGTTGTCAATTACAACCTTATATTGTTGTTAAAGCCTGTTTATTTTTTATTAAAAACCAACAAAAATTTCATATATATTTAATGCAACTTAACAACTTTTAATTGTTATTTCAAACACTTTTAAGGTGTTTAATAAAATATTCAATTACTGTTAAAATAAGATATGGAGGTAGCATTATGTTAAAAAATTTAAAGGATTTACGAAAAAAATTTAATGTAAGTCAACAGGTCTTAGGCAATGCTATAGGAGTTACACAGCAATCAATCAACAAGTACGAAAATCACAATGTGGAGCCTGATATTTACACCCTGAAGTTGTTAGCTGATTATTTTAATACATCCATAGATTATGTCGTAGGGTATACGGATATTGAGCACAAGATTGAACAGGTATCGGACACTGCATTAAATGATCAGGAGCTTTCACACATAAAAAACTACAGAAAATTGGACTCAGACGAAAAACAGAGTATTGACTGTGTGATTACAAATTACATTAAAAACAAAAAAATCAAAATTGAACATTGACAGGCAAAGTCAAAAACGGATTTGCTTTTTTTATATGCACAAAATTGAATATTATGGATTTAATATATCACAAAAAAAAAAAAAGACGGCCATGCAAAATGCAAAACCGTCTTTTTACTTTTGTTATATTAGTCCACAAGCTCAAGTATTGCCATTTCTGCGGCATCGCCTCTACGAGGTCCAAGCTTATAAATTCTTGTATATCCACCGTTACGCTCTGCATACTTTGGAGCTATCTCTGAGAAAACCTTTGTTACAACATCTTCCTTTGTGATAAACTCAAGAGCCTGACGACGGGTATGAAGAGTATTCTTCTTGCCAAGAGTAATCATCTTCTCAGCTAATGCCTGACATTCCTTTGCTCTTGTAACAGTTGTTTCAATTCTTCCTGTTTCAAGGAAGCTTGTTACCATATTACGGAGCATTGCCTTTCTCTGTGCAGTAGGCATATTTAACTTTCTTGTTCCCGGCATAACCGTTACCTCCTATTTTATTATCAAATCAAGGACAGTTAGTCTTCCTCTTTCTTGAGGCTAAGACCTAATCCGTCTAACTTATTTATGACTTCTTCAAGCGACTTTCTACCTAAGTTTCTAACCTTCATCATATCTTCTTCAGACTTGTTTACAAGGTCCTCAACTGTGTTGATTCCGGCACGCTTTAAGCAGTTATATGAACGAACTGAAAGGTCAAGGTCTTCAATAGTCATCTCAAGTACCTTTTCTTTCTTGCTCTCTTCTTTCTCTACGATAATCTCTGTGTTCTTTGCATCGTCACTAAGATCAACGAAGAGCATCAGTAAGTCATTCATAATCTTTGCCGCAAGAGATACAGCTTCATCAGGAGTTATTGTTCCGTTTGTCCATAACTCAATGCTTAACTTCTCCCTTGGGCTTCCGCCGATGCTGATATTTTCAACATCATAGTTTACCTTTGAAACAGGAGTATAGATTGAGTCAACCGGAATAATTCCGATTACAGGCTGCATTTCCTGCTTATTTTTATCCGCACTTACATAGCCTCTGCCCTTTGAGAGTGTTATCTCAATATAGAGGTCTGCGTCCTCGTTCAAGGTTGCAATGTGTAAATCGGGATTAAAAATCTCTACATCATCATCGCGCTTGATGTCACCGGCTGTAATCTCCTGTGCGCCCGACGCCTCGATATAAACCGTCTTTGGCGCGTCGCCATGGAGCTTAACAGCCATTTTCTTTATGTTTAATATTATTTCCGTAACATCTTCTCTGACGCCCGGAACTGTTGAAAACTCGTGCTGAACGCCATCGATTTTGATAGATGTTGCAGCTGCACCCGGAAGAGAAGACAATAAAATTCTTCTCAATGAATTACCGAGTGTAGTCGCATATCCACGCTCAAGCGGAGATATAGAAAACTTTCCGTATCTACCATCTTCACTTATATCAACTCGTTCTATAACAGGCTTTTCCATTTCTATCATTTCGTGACCCTCCTTAATTCTCGACCTTCAGGTCATTTTAAAATGTTCATTATCCACTTACCGAGGGTAAAATGGTTATTACTTAGAATAGAGCTCGACGATGAGGTGCTCTTCAACTTCGTAATCAATGTCATCTCTCTTAGCTAAAGTAACTACCTTACCGGTAAAGTTCTCTCTGTCCATTTCAAGCCATGAAGGGATTGCACGCTTTGCATTTGTTTCAACGATTTCCTTGATTCTTGCTGAGCTTCTGCTCTTTTCCTTTACGGAAATTACATCTCCTGCCTTTACAAGGTATGAAGGAATGTCTACCTTCTTTCCGTTTACTTCGATATGTCCGTGAACAACAATCTGTCTTGCCTCACGGCGTGTATTTGCAAGTCCTAAGCGGTAAACAACATTATCAAGTCTTGATTCAAGAATCTGTAATAACATCTCACCTGTAATGCCCTGCTTCTTTGTAGCCATTACATAATACTTTCTGAACTGCTTTTCAAGAACGCCGTATATGAACTTAACCTTCTGCTTCTCATTAAGCTGAAGTCCGTACTCTGACTGCTTCTTTCTGCTCTGCTTCGGGTTTCTTCTTGTTGACTTGTCGTAACCCATTACACCGGGGTTTATTCCCAATGTCTTGCATCTCTTTAATACAGGTTGTATATTTCTTGCCATTAGTCTTTTCCTCCTTTTCCCTATAATCAGACTCTTCTGCGCTTAGGCGGTCTGCATCCGTTATGAGGAATCGGTGTTACATCCTTAATCATTGTAACATCAAGACCTGTTGCCTGTAAAGCTCTGATTGCCGCTTCTCTGCCGGCACCCGGGCCCTTTACATATACTTCTACTGTTTTCATGCCATGCTCCATTGCAGCCTTTGCAGCTGTTTCTGCTGCTGTCTGTGCTGCGAATGGTGTACTCTTTCTTGAGCCACGGAAGCCTAAGCCACCGGCACTTGCCCATGAAATTGCGTTACCTTGTGTATCTGTAATTGTAACGATTGTATTATTGAATGTTGAACGAATATGAGCTGCGCCCTTCTCGACATTCTTTCTATCACGACGCCTTGTGCGTGTGGTTTTCTTTGCTACTTTTGCCATTAGCTTAGTCCCTCCTTTATTTCTTCTTTCCTGCTATTGCTCTTGCAGGGCCCTTACGGGTTCTTGCATTGTTCTTTGTGTTCTGACCACGAACAGGTAATCCCTTTCTGTGACGGATACCTCTGTAACATCCGATTTCCATAAGTCTCTTGATGTCAAGCGCTACCTGACGGCGTAAGTCACCCTCAACTGTGTACTCTGCATCAATGACCTCACGAATCTTGTTCACTTCGTCGTCTGTAAGATCACGAACTCTTGTATCAGGATTTATACCTGTCTTTGCCAAGATGTTCTGTGAGCTCTTAAGACCAATACCGTAGATATAAGTGAGACCGTATTCTACTCTTTTTGCGTTTGGTAATTCAACACCTGCTATTCTTGCCATACTTTTCTACACCTCCATAATTAAAGATATCATCAAAAATTTTATTAGTGTCGGGGTAACCACACCCCTTGGGAGCTTTCTACTCCCTATATTTCATAAGTCCTTCTTTTCAAAAGACATTTGAACAAGTCATAAATTCGGTAATCAGCCCTGCTTCTGCTTATGCTTTGGGTTCTCGCAGATTACCATTATTTTGCCTTTTCTCTTAATGATTTTGCACTTCTCGCAAATCGGTTTTACTGATGGACGTACTTTCATTTTTTTACCTCCTAAATTTGTTTTCAATACTGAAAACTGCTGTTGCCAAATATTTTTGGCAAGCTCTACTCATCACCGGAACAAATCTTTACTTTGAACGCCATGTAATTCTACCGCGTGATAAGTCATACGGACTCATCTCAAGAGTTACCTTGTCGCCCGGTAAAATCTTTATGAAGTTCATTCTTAGTTTGCCTGAAATATGCGCAAGCACTCTGTGCCCATTTTCAAGCTCAACCTGAAACATTGCATTAGGTAGAGTTTCAACAACAGTTCCCTCTAATTCCAATACATTATCCTTAGCCATTGTCATTCCCTCCTGACTGTGCCAATGCCTTTCGCACCTCTGAGTTCGTTACCTTTCCGATTACTTCTATCTTATTCGCAATAAACTCTGAAACCATATTGGTCCCCTGCAGGTGCTTGAGCTTTTTCTTTTTGGGACGGTCCACTTTTCTTAACTCGCCGTTTGCAAGATAGGCAAATCCATCGCTTATGCTTAAAACTATGAACATATCGCCCTTATCACGCCCGGCTTTTGAGATTACCAAAGATCCAACCTTTATTTCCATCGCTACACCTCTCCTATAATGTCAAGATTTCGTAGCCGGTTTTGGTTATTGCTATTGTGTTCTCATAATGAGCCGCAAGCTTACCGTCCGCTGTAACTACTGTCCAGTCGTCATCAAGCACTTCAACCTTCCATGTACCTTCGTTTATCATTGGCTCTATTGCAAGTGTCATTCCTGCCACAAGCTTTACACCATGTCCTGCTCTGCCAAAGTTTGGCACGCTTGGGTCCTCATGCAAGTTTCTGCCTATTCCATGTCCTACAAGATCTCTTACAACCCCGTAGCCATGTCCCTCGGCATAGGCTTGAATTGCCGCTGAAACATCGCCCAGCTTTGCACCATGCTTTACATATTTTAATCCCTCAAAAAAGCTCTCACGGGTTACATCAATAAGCTTTTGTGCCTCGGCGCTGATTTTGCCGACACCAAAAGTTCTCGCCGCATCGCTGTGCCAACCGTCAAGGATTGCACCCATATCAATTGATATGATGTCGCCCTCCTTTAAGATTGCTCGCTTTGAAGGTATACCGTGTACAACCTCATCATTTACAGATGCGCAGATTGTGCCCGGAAAACCGTTATAATTGAGGAAATTGGGTTTTGCACCCTTAGATATTATATAGTCATATGCGATTTTGTCAAGTGCTTTTGTTGAAATTCCGGGCTTTATTGATTTTTCAATCAAATCAAGAGCGCCCTTTGTAATTTCGCCCGACTTTCGCATCTTCTCTATCTGTGATGCTGATTTAATGGTTATCATTATATCATTACACCTCGAGTCCTAAAGCCTTAAAGACTTCCTTTGTTGTATCCTCTATGCTGCTTTGACCGACTGCCCTTACAAGCAAGCCCTCACCCTCATAAAAGTCTTTTATAGGCTCTGTTTGCTCGTGATAAACCTTTAAACGGTTTTTAATCGTTTCGGGATTGTCGTCCGCTCTTTGGATAAGCGCGCCTCCGCATTTATCACAAACACCCTCTTTGAGAGGTTTATGGAAAACGATATGGTAAGGTGCGGCACATTTTGAACACTCACGGCGTGAGGATAATCTCTCAACTATCACATCGTCGGGAACTTCAATGGATAGCACCTTATCAATCCTTATACCTGACTCTTTAAGAGCCTGAGCCTGGGCTGTAGTTCTTGGAAATCCGTCAAGGATAAATCCGCCTTCACAATCAGGCTCAGATAATCTTTCTTTTACGACTTTAATGATTACATCGTCGGGAACAAGCTTACCTTCATTTATATACTGCTTGGCAAGCTTGCCGACCTCTGTATCATTTTTTATAGCGGCACGGAGCATTGCTCCTGTTGAAATAGTGTCTATATTTAACTTTTCTGAAAGTATCTCACCCTGTGTACCCTTGCCGGCACCCGGTGGTCCTACCAAAATTAAATTCATAATTTTACCGCCTCTCTTGGTATATACCTTACTCTAAAAATCCTTTATAGTGTCTCATTACCATCTGTGATTCTATCTGGCGTACCGACTCAAGCGCAACACCCTCAACGATAAGCAATGATGTACCGCCTATCTGCAGTCCGGTAATCTTAAACATTGCGCCGATTACTACAGGCAATACTGCGATGATGCCTAAGAATATTGAACCGATAAGGTTTAATCTTGAAGTTGTCTTTCCGATATAATCACTTGTTGGCTTACCCGGTCTTATACCCGGTATAAATCCACCGCTCTTCTTTACATTATTGGCAATCTCAATTGGGTTAAACTGGATTGTTGAATAGAAGTATGTGAAGAAGATAATGAGTAAGAAGTATATTACAGCGTATACTATCGATGTCCAGCCTGGTGCGCCGTTATAGCCTGCTGACAAGCAACCTAAGATTGTTGCACCAAGTCCTGATGTCGGTAAGTTTCCGCCTGAGATAAGTCTTACAATTGTTGCCGGGAACGCCATAATTGATGACGCAAAGATAATCGGCATTACACCGCCGGCTGCTATCTTTATAGGAATATTGGTACTCTGACCGCCATACATCTTACGGCCTACAACACGCTTTGCATACTGTATAGGTATTCTGCGCTCTGCCTCTGAGAAGAATACTACAAATACGATTGCCGCAATTACTAAAACAACTAATGCAACTACGATTGCAATGTTCTTTACAGATGCGCTGCTGCCTGCAAGGTAGTTCTGGTATACACTGTATGCTGCTGAAGGTATTCTTGAAACGATACCTGCAAAAATCATAAGTGATACACCGTTACCAATTCCTTTTTCTGTAATCATTTCACCAAGCCATACGATAAACGCTGTACCTGCGGTGAATGTTAATACGATTACGAAGAATATAAGTGCCTTTGGAATACCGTCAGGCTGTGCGATAGCCTGGATACCTGACTGAACACTCATGTTATGAAGTGTTACATATAAGCCTGCACCCTGTACAAATGCAAGTGCAATACCCACATATCTTGTAATCTTATTGAGCTTCTTTCTACCCTCGACGCCCTCTTTTGAAAGTCTTTCCAATGCAGGAATGGCTACTGTGAGGAGCTGAATGATAATTGAAGCATTGATGTAAGGTGAAACACCAAGTGCCATTACTGTAGCCTGTGAGAAAGCTCCACCTGTGAATACATCAAATAAACTGAAAAGGTCTGTACCGCCGTTACCTAAGAATGCCTGCATGGCATCCGCTGATAAAAACGGAACCGGAATGTGCGCTCCAAATCTGAATACTACAAGCATTGCCAATGTGAATAACAATCTTGCTCTTAACTCCGGAATTTTCCAAGCGTTTTTGAGTGTATCAAACATCTTAGATCACCTCAGCCTTTCCGCCGGCCTTTTCGATCTTCTCTTTTGCTGATGCTGAATACTTTGCAACCTTGACGCTTAGCTTCTTTGTAAGCTCTCCGCGTCCTAAAATCTTAACGCCGTCAAGTGTCTTTGAAATTATACCATTCTCTTTAAGCACCTGTGCTGTTACCTCTGTACCGTCCTCAAGCTTGTTTAAGTCCTCGACATTGATTGCAACATACTGCTTAGCAAAAATGTTATTGAAACCACGCTTAGGTAAGCGTCTGTATAAAGGCATCTGACCACCTTCAAAACCCGGTCTTACACCGCCGCCTGAACGGGCATTCTGTCCCTTATGACCTTTACCTGATGTCTTACCGGTACCTGAACCGATACCACGGCCAACTCTCTTTGCTGAGAACTTTGACCCAACTGCAGGTTGTAACTCATCTAATTTCATTTTGCTACACCTCCTTGTCTTATATCATAATTAGTTTTCTTCTACTGTTACAAGGTGAGATACCTTGTTTACCATACCTCTTATCTGAGGTGTGTCTTCGTGTTCTACAACACTTCTGATTTTCTTAAGTCCCAAAGCTTCGACAGTTGCTATCTGATCCTTCTTTCTGCCGATTGTGCTTTTGACTAATGTAATCTTTAATTTTGCCATTATTTTATCCTCCTATTAACCCTTGAGCCGGTCTACGGAAATTCCGCGGAGCTGAGCAACATCGGCTGCATTCTTCAAGTCTTTAAGTCCCTGAAGTGTTGCACTTACGACATTTCTCTTATTGTTTGATCTTAAGCACTTCGCTCTGATATCCTTAATACCTGCAAGCTCAAGCACAGCACGGGCTGCACCGCCTGCAAGGATACCTGTACCTTCTGATGCAGGCTTTAACAATACTGAACCGGCACCGTGGATACCTATAACCTCATGAGGGATTGTTGTACCAACAAGAGGAACAGTGATTAAGTTCTTCTTTGCGGCCTCGATGCCCTTTCTTATAGCATCGGGAACTTCAGCAGCCTTACCCTGTCCGCAGCCTACATGACCGTTCTTGTCACCGACTACTACAAGTGCGCTGAATCTCATTGTTCTACCGCCCTTTACTGTTTTTGCAACTCTGTTTATTGCAACAACATTTTCTTCTAATTCTAAAACTTCTGCGTCAATTCTCTCAGTCACTTAACTCGTCCTCCTATCTGTTAGAATTCAAGGCCGCCTTCTCTTGCACCTTCGGCAAGAGCAGCAACTCTACCATGATATACATATCCGCCTCTGTCGAATACTACCTGCTTGATACCTGCAGCCAAGGCTTTCTCGGCAACTGCCTTACCAACCTTTGTTGCACCCTCAACATTTCCGCCGTAGCCTTCAAAGTCCTTATCCATTGATGATGCTGCAACTAATGTTGCACCCTTAGTATCGTCAATGATCTGTGCGTAGATATGATTTAAACTTCTGTATACATTAAGACGAGGTCTCTGGGCTGTGCCGGAGATATTCTTTCTTACTCTTGCGTGACGTCTTTTTCTCGCAGCTTCTGTATTAACTCTTTTTATCATTTAAGAACACTCCTTTCTATTACTTCTTCTTAGCGCCTGTCTTACCTTCTTTGCGTCTTATATGCTCATAATCGTACTTAATACCCTTACCCTTATATGGCTCCGGCTGTCTGTACTCACGGATCTTAGCGGCTGTTGCACCAACTAATTCCTTATTAGCACCCTTGACTACAATCTGGTTAGGAGCAGGTACTTCCAAAGTAATACCCTCCGGTGCTTCATACTCAACAGGATGTGAATAGCCTAATGATAAGACTAACTTCTTACCCTGCAGCTGAGCTCTGTAACCAACACCGTTTATTTCGAGATTCTTTTTAAATCCGTCTGTTACACCGACTACCATGTTGTTTACAAGTGTTCTTGTAAGTCCGTGTAATGACTTATGCATTTTGCTTTCGCTCGGACGCTCTACTGTGATAACTCCGCCCTCAACCTTGATAATCATATCAGGATGAAGCTGTCTTGTTAAAGTTTCCTTTGCGCCCTTTACTGTAATTGTGTTATCTTCACTTACCTTGACATCAACGCCGGCAGGTATAGTGATAGGTAACTTACCAATTCTTGACATATGTTTTTCCTCCTTAACTTAAATTCCCTCTGCTTTTGAAGCAGGCTTTCAGTTATTTATTATCTGTATCATTGCAGCTTTGCAACCAGTAATAAAATCTTTGAGCCTCCAAATCAGTTATTACTGATTCAGCAGTTTTGCAAATCGGTTTTATCAAATTTAGAATTTATGGCGTATTACCAAACAAATGCTAATACTTCGCCGCCGATATGCTGTGCTCTTGCCTTCTTATCTGTCATGATACCCTTTGATGTTGAAACGATTGCGATACCCAAACCGTTTAATACCTTTGGTAACTCATCTGCACCTGCATAGTATCTTAAACCCGGCTTTGATATTCTCTTAAGACCGCTTATAACCCTCTCGTGGTTTGGAGTATACTTAAGTGTAATTCTTAAAACTCCCTGCTTGCCGTCTTCAATTTCCTGATAGCCCTTTATATATCCTTCTTCATCAAGAATTTCAACGATTGCTTTCTTCATCTTTGAAGCAGGAACATCTACTGTTTCGTGCTTTGATGTGCTTGCGTTTCTGATTCTTGTGAGTAAATCTGCAATAGGATCAGTAATTTGCATTATATTTTTCCTCCTTCCGAATTCTCTTGTAGAAATCGTACTTCCAATAACCTAACGATTTTACTTATTACCAGCTTGCTTTTCTTACGCCCGGGATCTGACCCTTATAAGCAAGTTCTCTGAAACAAATTCGGCAGATACCGAACTTTCTCAAGTAAGCATGTGGTCTTCCGCAGATTTTACATCTTGTATAAGCCTGTGTTGAAAACTTAGGCTTTCTTAACTGCTTTACTTTCATAGAAGTTTTTGCCATTTTCTTATCCTCCTTATTATGAACGGAACGGAGCACCCATGAGAGTTAATAACTCACGAGCTTCCTCATCAGTTGTGGCAGTTGTTACAAAGTTAATGTCCATACCTCTTAACTTATCAATCTTATCATAGTCGATTTCAGGGAAGATTAACTGCTCCTTAATACCTAATGAGTAGTTTCCTCTGCCGTCAAAACCGTTCGGATTGATACCTCTGAAGTCTCTTACACGAGGCAGAGCAACATTGAATAACCTGTCAAGGAACTCATACATTCTGTCGCCTCTTAATGTAACTTTACAACCGATGTTCATACCTTCTCTGAGCTTGAAGTTAGCTACAGACTTTCTTGCCTTTGTAATGATAGGCTTCTGACCTGAAATCTTTGCCAAGTCGCCGCAAGCAGCCTCAACTGCCTTTGGGTTATCCTTTGCTTCGCCAAGACCGATGTTGATAACTATTTTATCAAGCTTTGGGATCTGCATTGTGCTCTTGTAGCTATACTTACCCATGAGAGCAGGAGCAACTTCTTTTACATACTTTTCTTTCATTCGAGTCATGTCTTAAATTTCCTCCTCTCGATTAGTCGTTAAATGTTTCTTTACATTTCTTGCAATATCTTACTTTTGAACCGTCGTCTAAAATCTTGATACCGGTTCTTGCGCTTTTACCGCAGTTTGGGCATACTCTTAAAACATTTGATGCATCAATCGGAGCTTCCATATGCATAATTCCACTTGCTTCGCCCTGGCGTCTTGCCTTCTGATGCTTTGTAACGATGTTAACGCCCTCTACTGTAACCTTACCGGTTGCAGGGAATGCGTTAACTACCTTACCCTTCATGCCCTTATCTTTTCCGGCGATAACCTGAACCTCATCGCCTCTTTTAACATGCATTTTCTTCATTGTTTGTATCCTCCTAAATTAAAGAACTTCCGGAGCCAATGATAATATCTTCATGTACTCTTTATCTCTGAGTTCTCTTGCAACAGGTCCGAATATACGAGTACCTCTTGGGTTCTTGTCATCTCTTACGATTACTGCTGCATTTTCGTCAAATCTGATATATGAACCGTCCGGACGCTTTGTTTCCTTTACAGTTCTTACAACAACTGCCTTTACAACATCGCCCTTTTTAACGACGCCGCCCGGAGCTGCCTTCTTGACACTGCAAATGATTTCATCGCCGACTGCTGCGTATCTCTTCTTAGAGCCGCCCTTAACACGGATACACATAACTTCCTTGGCACCTGTATTGTCAGCTACCTTTAAAAGTGTCTGCTGCTGTATCATTTATAATTCCTCCTTCTTAGGAAAGCTAAATTACTTAACTTTTTCTACGATTTCAACAAGTCTCCATCTCTTATCTTTTGAGAGAGGTCTTGTTTCCATTACCTTTACCTTATCGCCTATTGAACACTCGTTGTTCTCATCATGTGCCTTAAGCTTATAGGTACGCTTTACAATCTTGCTGTAGAGCGGATGCTTTTTGTTGTATTCGATAGCAACCACGATTGTCTTATCCATCTTGTTGCTAACTACCTTACCAATCTTAACCTTACGGCTGTTTCTTTCTTCCACTGATAAGTGCCTCCTTTTCAAAATTCTTTCTTACTGCTCGTCCATTAGTTTGCAGTTTCCTGCACTTCTCTTTCACGAATGATGGTTAATATACGAGCGATAGTCTTCTTAACATCACTAATTCTCTTTGGATTATCCAACTGATTAATGGCGTTCTGAAATCTGAGATTGAAGAGCTCCTGCTTATAACTCGCGAGCTTTTCTTCAAGTTCAGCTGTTGATAATTCTCTAAGCTCATTGATTTTCATTCTTATTCACCATCCTCTGCTTCTCTTTTAACAAACTTGCACTTGATAGGAAGCTTATGCATTGCAAGACGCAATGCCTCTCTTGCTACTTCTTCCGATACGCCGGCAACCTCGAATAAAACTCTGCCCGGCTTTACAACTGCAACCCAGTACTCAGGAGCACCCTTACCTGAACCCATTCGAGTTTCGGCAGGCTTCCTTGTAACAGGCTTATCAGGGAATATCTTTATCCATACCTGACCGCCACGCTTTGTATATCTTGTCATTGCGATACGGGCAGCCTCAATCTGTCTTGAAGTGATCCAAGCAGGCTCCAATGCCTGTAAACCAAACTCGCCGTTTGATACAACATTGCCGCGTGTTGCCTTACCCTTCATTCTGCCACGCATTACTCTTCTATACTTTACTCTCTTAGGTAATAACATTATTCATTGCCTCCCTTCGGTCTTCTGTTACCGTTGTTTGGTCTTCTCTCGCCATTGCCTCTTTGACCACGGCGATTGTTACGACGGTTATCGCGTCTGTTATCTGAAGGAGCGTTCTGAGCCTCAGCCTCTTTCTTTCTGCCGTCAGCTACATTTAAAATCTCGCCCTTATAAATCCAGACCTTAACGCCTAAGATACCGTATGTTGTCTTTGCCTCAGCAAAGCCGTAATCGATATCTGCTCTTAAAGTCTGAAGAGGAATTGTACCCTCGTGATAACTCTCTGATCTTGCAATTTCTGCTCCGCCTACACGGCCTGAAACTGTAGTCTTAATACCCTTAACACCGCGACGCATTGCATTTGACATTGTCTGCTTCATAGCTCTTCTGAAAGATATTCTTCTCTCAAGCTGTGCTGCAATGTTCTCTGCAACAAGCTGTGCTGTTGTATCAGGTGACTTAACCTCCATGATATTAACATTTACAGTCTTGTCTGTAAGCTTCTCAATCTGAGCCTTTAACTTGTTTATTTCTTCTCCGCCACGACCGATAATAAGTCCCGGTTTTGCGGCATTGATAGTAATAAATACTCTGTTCTGCTTTCTTTCAATACCAATCTTTGAAACACCGGCATCAAAACAAGCTTTCTTTACAAACTTTCTGATATTGTAGTCCTCAACCAACTGGTCGCCGAACTCTTTCTTACCTGCGAACCATCTTGAGTCCCAATCTTTGATTACACCGACTCTGAGTCCGTGTGGATTTACTTTCTGTCCCATGATTAACCTCCTTCTTAAATTAGTCTTCCATTTCCTTTAATACTAAGGTAATGTGGCTGGTTCTCTTCAAAATCTTGAATGCTCTGCCCTGTGCGTGAGGCTGTATTCTTTTCAAAGTAGGACCCTGTGATGCATAACATTGTGCAACATATAATTTATTCTTATCCATTCCATGGTTATGCTCTGCATTGGCAATTGCTGAGTCTAAAAGCTTGATTAAAAGCTCACTTGCAGACTTTGGAGTATTGTTTAAGATACCCATTGCAACATTTGCCGGCTTATTTCTGATTAAGTCAAGAACAATCTTAACTTTTCTCGGTGAAATACGAGCATATTTTAAAACTGCGCGTGCTTCCATGCTGTTTTGTTCCTCCTTATAGGTTTGTATCCGATTTATTCGGTTCGTTTTTGTTTCCTATTTATATTTCAAAGACAATTACTTACTTGTCTTTGCGCCTGCATGACCTTTGAAAGTTCTTGTCGGAGCAAACTCGCCCAACTTATGTCCTACCATGTCTTCACTTACAAAAACCGGCACATGCTTTCTACCGTCATGAACAGCGATTGTGTGACCTACCATTTCAGGGAAGATCGTTGAAGATCTTGACCAAGTCTTTACAACCTTCTTTTCATTGGCTGCGTTCATTGCATCAATTCTCTTCATGAGTCTTTCTTCAACATAAGGTCCCTTTTTAATTGATCTACTCATTAAAGTTTTCTCCTTTCAGGAATAATCCTATCAATCATTATTTGTCGTTACGACGCTTAACGATAAACTTATCTGTTCTGTTACGATGCTTTCTTGTCTTTAAACCAAGCGCCGGCTTACCCCATGGAGTAACAGGTGCAGGTCTACCGATTGGTGACTTACCTTCACCACCACCGTGTGGATGGTCATTCGGGTTCATAACAACGCCTCGAACTGTCGGTCTCCAACCCATGTGACGCTTTCTGCCGGCTTTACCGATAGAAATATTCTCATGCTGCTGGTTTCCGATAACTCCGATTGTAGCTTTACAATCAAGACGGATCATTCTTACTTCACCGCTTGGAAGTCTTACCTGAGCATATCCGTTATCTTCCTTAGCCATAAGCTGTGCAGATGCACCTGCTGTTCTTACTAACTGACCGCCCTTACCCGGATATAACTCAATATTATGAATTAAAGTACCTACAGGAATATCTTTAATAAATAATGCATTACCCGGCTTTATATCAGCGCCCTTGCCCGACTCTACAACATCGCCGTCTGTAAGTCCCTGAGGAGCTAAGATATAAGCGAGTGTGCCGTCCTCATACTTGATGAGTGCAATATTAGCTGTTCTGTTCGGATCGTACTCGACGCCAATTACTGTAGCGCTCATACCATCCTTATTTCTCTTAAAGTCAATAATTCTGTACTTTCTTCTGTTTCCGCCGCCACGGTGACGAACTGTTATTCTACCGTATGAGTTTCTTCCGGCGCTCTTCTTGTTAGTAGCAAGCAATGAACGCTCAGGTGACTTCTTTGTAATCTCAGCGAAGTCTGAAACTGTCATAAATCTTCTGGCAGGCGAAGTAGGATTATACTTTTTAATAGCCATTATCCTTTTCTCCTTATCTTAATTACATTTCAAAAAATTCGATTGTCTTGCTGCCCGATGCAAGAGTTACAATGGCCTTCTTATAAGCAGGTCTTCTGCCCATGCTTCTGCCCATTCTCTTCATCTTACCTTCCATACGGATTGTGTTTACAGCTTGAACCTTTACGCCGAACACCTCTTCAACTGCCTGCTTTATCTCAACCTTATTGGCTGTTACAGGTACCTTGAAGGTGTACTTCTTAATCTCGTTTCCCTCTCTGTCATATACAGGAGTCATTGAACGCTCGGTTAAAACCGGCTCTCTTAATAAATCGTATGAATTCATTATGCAAGCACCTCCTCGATTTTTAGAACTGCATCCTTTGATACAACGAATGCATCGTGCTTTAATATGTCATAAACATTTAATGTGCCTACATGAGTTGGTGTAACGCCCTTAATGTTTCTTGCTGACTTATAAACTTTCTCGTTTGCATCAGCTGTTACGATTAAAGCCTTTTCGTTATTTACCTCAAGTCCCTTTAACAATGTAACGATCTTTGAAGTCTTGATCTCATCAACTGATAAGTCCTCAACAACGAATATCTTGTAATCAGCGTACTTTGCAGATAATGCCGACTTCATAGCAAGTCTTCTTACCTTCTTATTTAATGTGTAGCGATAGCTTCTCGGTTTTGGTCCTAAAGCAACGCCGCCGCCGGTCCACTGTGGCGACCTTGTACTACCCTGTCTTGCACGGCCTGTACCCTTCTGTCTCCAAGGCTTTGCACCGCCGCCCGCAACTTCTGTACGAGTCTTTGTGCTCTGTGTGCCCTGTCTCTTGTTTGCAAGCTGGTTTACTACAACCGCATGCAAAACTGCGTTATTTATTTCAGCCGCAAATATTGCATCCGATACTTCCATATCGCCTGTCTTTGCGCCTTCCATATTATATAAAGCCACTTTAGCCATTTACATATCCTCCTTTCCAAAAACCTCTCAAATTATGCCTTAACTGCATTGCGGATTGTAACAAGGCCACCCTTATTTCCGGGGATTGCGCCTTTGATGAGAATAAGATTATTCTCTGCTACAACCTGAACAACTTCGAGGTTCTGAACTGTAACCTTGTCAACACCCATGTGACCAGGTAAAATCTTGCCCTTGAATACACGGCCGGGGTTTGAACACATACCCATTGAACCCGATACACGCTTTGACTTTGAACCGTGAGTCATAGGTCCACGGTGTAAACCGTGCTTCATCGGGCCTGCAAAGCCCTTACCCTTTGAAATGCCGCTTACATCAATCTTTTCACCGGCTGAGAATACATCAGCCTTGATTTCATCACCCACATTGAATGATGAGCAATCAGCAAGTCTTAACTCTCTTAAATACTTCTTGTTAGCAACATTTGCTTTCTTGAAGTGTCCAAGCTCAGGCTTGTTTAAGTGCTTCTCCTTAACTTCGCCAAAGCCAACCTGTAGAGCATCGTATCCGTCTGTTTCAACAGTTTTCTTCTGGACAACCACACACGGTCCGGCCTGAACTACTGTTACAGGGATTACAACGCCGCCTTCGCCAAAGATTTGTGTCATACCAATCTTTGTGCCTAAAATCGCTTTTTCCATTGTATGTCCTCCTTTATTCAGTTATTGGTTCCCGTTAAAAAGCTAAATTTGGGAACTTGACCCGCATCATAGCATTTGCTACTGCGTTTTTTATGTGATAAACCTTTATTTATAGAAATTTTTGTTATTTCTGGATAACATCAATCTCTACGCCTGCAGGTAAATCAATCTTGATTAAAGCTTCCATGGTTTTTGCACCAGGAACAACAATGTCGATAAGTCTCTTATGAGTTCTTCTCTCAAACTGCTCACGAGAGTCCTTATACTTATGCACTGCTCTTAAGATTGTGATGATTTCCTTATCTGTAGGAAGAGGAATAGGACCTGATACCTTAGCTCCCGTTCTCTTTGCAATCTCAACAATCTTCTCGGCTGACTGATCAAGAATTACATGATCGTAAGCCTTTAACTTAATTCTGATTTTCTGATTTGCTGCCATACTATTTTTCCTCCTATTCTGTATGGTCCGCACATTATGCGGAAAATAAATTTTAGGTGCCAAGACAATATCTTGGAATAGTGTTGTTCGTTTGCACGACAGCGCCTTATGAAAATTGCACACACTGCCGGGTGTTCCTTATCACCCGAAAATAAAAACCCCACACATCAACTCACAGATGTTGGGGGCTAATAGTCAATTTTCGCCGCATTTATGCCACTGTAAGGCACTTATCGTTTTTATAAAAACGCAGTTTGCCTCTTTTAGCGCATAGTGTAGCGTGACTGCCGCCCGGTTTCTTGAATCGGACATTCTCCACGGAAAAACCGACATTTTCTTGCCGCAACCTCCCGCTTCATCGTTTGTCAAGTGTCACAACATGTGTAATTATACAGTATTTTACTTGATTTGGCAAGCATTTTTTACAAAAAATTTCATTATTTTTCTAACAAATTTACAGAAATTTTTGTTAAAAAATTGTGCATTTTAACTATGCGCCTTTACTTTGATTTTGGCGTTTAATTTAATTATATATGAATTTATTGAATTTTATGTTGATTTAACCTAATTCTTTTGACTTTTTTGCGCAGGCGTTTACCGCTTCTATAAGTGCGCCTCTGAAGCCTTTTTGCTCTAACACCCTTACCGCCTCAATTGTCGTTCCGCCGGGCGAGCATACCATATCCTTTAAAGCCCCCGGGTGCATTCCGGTATCGAGCACCATTTTTGCGCTGCCCAAAAGCGCCTGTGCCGCAAAGGTATATGCCATATCCCTTGGCATTCCGTTCATAACGGCGCCGTCTGCCATTGCTTCAATCATCATAAACGCGTATGCCGGCGATGAACCGCTTACGGCAGTTACGGCATCCATTAGCTTTTCATCAACCACCCTTGCAATGCCAAAACCGTTAAATACCTTTTCTACATATTTAATTTCATTTTCCGAAACATTCGCATTTTTGGATAATGCGCTCATTCCCTCACCCACAAGCGCAGGAGTATTCGGCATTACCCTTACAAGCTTTATTTCTCTTTCAAACGCTTTTTCAAGCTTTTCTATTGACTGTCCCGCAACAATTGACACAACAACCGTATCAGGTGTAACAAAATCCTTTATCTCATCAATTACTTTATAGACAACATTGGGCTTAACACACAAAAACAGAATATCCGACTCCGCTACCTCTTTATTGTGCAAGGTTGTAGCCACTTTGTACTTATTATATATGGCATCTAAGCTCTGTTCGTTTATATCTGAAACTATAATCTCATTTACGCCTGCAATATCCGAGCCGATAATTCCGCCCACTATTGCAGTTGCCATATTTCCACTGCCGATAAATCCAAATTTCATTTTCATCACCTCAAATAGATATTAACATTATATGAAAAAAAAGTCAACACAGGTTTAATGTGTTAATAATGTATCATTATGTGTTTTCAAGATTTTTTAACTCTTCTAAGAGAATGCTTTTGATTGTTGTTATATGAGGTTCCAAATTGTTCGGGAACTGATTCTCGTATGTCAGGATTTTCAACAGCTTGCGCCTGATATCCGATTTCAGACCACTCCTTTTTAATTCAAGTGGCATACCATTGGTGGTATACTCACGCAGAATGTATTTATCTGTAACAGGAAATGCAGAGCTTATATAAAATATAGCTTTACGGTTTGTATATCCAATGTGATAAAAAGAGCTTCTGACATCTTTTCCATCAAGCGCCATATAGGTCTTTATGCGGTCTAAATTTTTATTTTTCACACTCCCCGTCGGTATTGCCCAAAACAAGCCCTCGTGCCGTATATCTTCAAAGCAACAGTATGTAGGTCGAGATTGTCTTTTGTTATACTTAAATTTACACCCCATACCCTCAAATTTATCAAAAAATTCATCTTTAACTATGTAGAAAAAGCCTTGCTTCATATATTCCTCCAAAAAAAGGCTGTCTGAGTACTCAGACAGCCATCAAACCGACCATTTAGAACCGCAATATCGGCAAGCGGTATTCTATCAAACCGACAACTATAATGCGCATATCGGCGAGCGCAGACGGCAGATAAATTATACCGTCATAGCTATTGTATTTAAATACTGTCTAAATTATACACTATTTGACTGCAATATGCAATGGTTAAATTGCACAAAAATGGGTAACAAAGCAATTTGCATACATCGTTTTCTACCTATATAATAGGTGCTAATATTCTGATACCCCTGCCGATCAATTTTGTGATAGGATTAAACTGCTTATAAATCTCTTGTGTGATTTTTTCGGATTTTGATACAGTATCTGAAAAATCCGTCTCAATTTTCTCTATCTCATCAACACCTGCCATAAGCACCGCACACTCATAATGCAGATAAAAGCTTCTGTAGTCAAAATTAACCGTGCCCACAACCGTATACTTATTATCCACTATCATTGTCTTTGCATGAATAAAGCCCGGCGAATATTCATAAATTTCAACGCCGTAATGCATAAGCTCAGGATAATATGTGTGCGCCAGCCAATACGCATACGCCTTATCGGGGTGATGCGGAATTATAATCTTAACCTCAACGCCTCTTGATACGGCGTACCTTAAAGCCTCCATTGTTTCATTATCAAGCACAAGGTAGGGCGTCATAATATGCACATATTCCTCTGCGCGGTTTATAAGGTCAATATAAACCCTTTTCCCGATGTTATCCTCGTCAAGCGGACAATCCCCATATGGGATTACAAAGCCCGTTGCATCAGTCTTTTCCTTATTCCCGGCACCTATATATTTTGTGTAGTCCTTGTCGTCATCGGAAACTGTATTCCACATTTCCAAAAACATGGCGCTGAATTTATCAACCGCATCGCCCACTACCTTGATACCGTTATCCTTCCAGTGTCCGAAACGGCTTATTCTGTTTACATACTCATCGGCAATATTTATTCCCCCTGTAAATGCCACCTCACCGTCAATTACAATAATTTTTCTATGGTCACGGTTATTCTGGTAAGTTGACAAAAGCGGTTTTACCGGCGCAAACTCCGCATGGCGGATATTTGCATTGTCAAGCATAAGCGTGAAATTCTTTGGCAAGGTTGCAACGGAGCCAATTCCGTCATACAAGAGCCTTACCTCAACGCCCTCTCTTACCTTTCGGCTTAAAATGTCAAACATTTCGTGCCACATTGTACTTGACTGGTTTACAATGAAAAATTCCATAAATATAAAATGCTTTGCATTTTCCATTTCCTTTTTCATTTGTACATACATTTCTTCGCCAAGCTTGTAGTATTCCACCTGAGTGTTTGCATACGGCGCAGATTTTGCCGCCGAATGCTTCAGATAATGCACCAAACCTCCGACACCGCTTTGCGCTTTTGCCTTTTCATACACCTCATCGTCACAGGGTACAATCGGGTCAATCTCCTTGCACGCCTCCCTGTGATTTATCGCTATGCCCTTTGAAATAAACCCAAATCTTGTATACAGATACATCAGCGCACCGAACAACGGTATAATCGCAATCACAATCATCCATGTCATTTTAAATTCGGGCGCCTCACGCCTGTTTATCTCATATATAAGAAGCAGTGCCGAAGTTACACTTACCAATCCGAAGTATACTCTTGAATAATCCTTGAGCCACACAAAACCTGCGCACAGCACCAGGACTTGGAATGCAAGCATTATCCATGCAATAAACTTATTTGAATATACAAGCTTATAAAGCCTATGCAGTTTCATCAATAATCTTTAACCTCTCTTATATGTTTAAAAGTTGCGTCCTCTCCGTCGGTCTGCACCATTCTGAGCCATTCCTCAAGCAACACCGCCGTTTCAGGGTGCATCTTATACCTCGTTCCGCCGCGCAAATAATACTCTATCGGGTTATCATCGGTATAATTCTTGCCCTGATATATCTTTCCTGCGGCAACCCTGTCGCAAAACATTTCCTTAACATATTTTATAGGCATTTTTATCGGCTCTACCTGTTTTGTTCGTATATTATAGTCAGTCCAATACTCAAAATGATGTTTATTCCTGCCCTTATGGTGGAGCCATGCCCTTGAATAGCCGTATTCATAACGCGCCGCCTCCGTAGGACTTCTGTCCCCAAGATAAAACTTGGCACCCTCGATAAATTCTGTCGGGCTGTACTTTGAAAGGTCATGTACCAAGCCCTGATGCAAAATCCCAACCCTAAAGCAATGCTTAATTACCATATGTCTGTGTCTTGTAATGGTCATAAAATGCTTTATAGGATGCCACATAAACTTTTATCTCCTCTCACAAATTCAGATGTTGTTATTTTATCACAAATCTGTTAAAAATACAACAATATTTTAAGTATGTACCACACTTATTAAAGTATCTTTGCAACCTCTGCGCTCATAAGCAAAAATGCGCCCATACCGTGCAAATCATTTGTAACGGTGGGTCTGTCAAAGTATGCCTGCAAATCTCCGACACCTGTTCCCACACAAACGCCCGACAGATACAGTTTATTATCCTTGCTTTCCGTTTTTGACATAACCCCACGGTAGCCCTTTTCAATCATTTCAAGGTAGCTATCGTCTATCGCACCCAAGCGGTATGCCTTTGCGCACGCTTCAACAAACAGTGCCGTACATGAGGTTTCAAGCCAGTTCCTCTCATCGTCAACATAGTCTATTACCTGATAGAATAAGCCTGTTTCCTTATCCTGATACTTATATACCGCCTCTAAATACCGGACGCCTGTATCAATAAAGTCCTGATAAAGTGGATGACTCATACCTATCTCCTCGGCAATTTCAAACATTGCAACCACATACCAGCCCATTGCTCTGCCCCAATGCACCTTTACAAGTCCGTCGGTTTTATCAACAAACTGATTTTCCTTTGAATCATCCCACATATGATACAACAGGCCTGTTTTTGGGTTTGTCATATTATCACGCATGAGCTTCATCTGATGATGAACCTTATATACAAGGTACTCATTATTCCATTCCATTGCAAGTTTGGTTGTTATAAGTCCCATCATATACATGGTATCAAGCCACATCTGGTTTTTGTTGCGAAACTTATGCCATACTCCGCCCTGCGCATTGGTGGGCCACGGCTCGATTATATCCATAAGCCTATCAAGCCACAGTTCATACCTTTTATCACCTGTCTGCTTATACTGGTTAAATACCAAAACAGAAGGCTGTAAATCGTCAAACTCACCCAAAAAACACCTTGGTGCTGTGCCGTCGGGCTCGATATTATAGTTTAACCATGCTCTTATGTAATCGTTTAGCTTTTCCTCGCCTGTCAGTGCATACAGCTGTTCAACACCCGATAAAAACACTCCCTGATGATAATGAAATCTGTTTGACGGCGGTAATTCCTCAGGTGTAAACCGTTCCATAAGCTCTCTTGCACCGTTTAAGGCATTTTCCAAAACCTCGTTCTTGTTTAACATCTTACATACCTCCCATTTATATACTTATATAAGTATATAATATCTAAAAATCTATAAAATGTCAATTATGCGGCAAAAAAACAGCAAAAAAATGCGTCTATCGAGTTGGTAATCTCAATAAACACACCTTTGTAAGTGAATTTTTAAATTCAAGTACCATTATACAAAAATTTCAGGATTTGTCAACATAAATTTTACAAAAAATTTATTTTTGTGTAAAATATTGAACGGAAAATGGTGTTTCTGATTATTTTTATCATATTTTTACAATATTGCTGATTATTCTAAAATTTTAGAACTTGTTATTGACAAAACTGATTTTGTTTGTTAGAATAACTAAAATGAATTTAAGCGAGGGGTACCCATGCACAAAGCAAAGGATTATAACTTAACACAACAAGTCGGAGTTTATAAGAGTCTCTGTTTATTTTCATTTTCTGTTTTTAAAAATATTTGACAATGGTATTTCCATTGTCTTTTTTTTTAACCAAAAACTTGGGAGGTATGAATATGAAAGCACAGCTTATTCTTGAAAACGGCGCAAGGTTTTACGGCAAGCTGTTCGGCGCGCAAAAAGACATCGTGGGCGAGATTGTGTTTACAACTGGTATGACGGGATACCAGGAAACATTGACCGATCCGTCATATGCAGGGCAGATAGTTACCATGACATTTCCGCTTATAGGTAACTACGGCATAAACCTTGAGGATATGGAGGCAAAGCATACAAACTTAAAGGCGTTTGTTGTGCGTGAGAAATGCGATTTTCCGTCAAATTTCAGAAACGAAATGAACCTTGACGATTTCCTAAAAGAACAGGGCGTTGTCGGAATTGAAGGCATTGACACAAGAGCGGTTACAAAAATTATCCGCGAGCACGGAACAATGCGTGCTTGCATAGTTTGCAATAATCCGTCGGATAATGAGGTGTCCGCACTTTTAGACACGCTTGATAATTCGCATGTTATTATGGACACAACAACAGATCAGGTATACACACTTAACAAGGACGGAAAAACTAAGGTTGCATTTATTGATATGGGCGCAAAGGACGGAATTTTAAGGGACCTTACAAAGCGTGACTGCTCTGTTACGGTATACCCTGCAAACATTCCTGCCTCTGTAATTGAGGAGGCAAAGCCTGATTTGGTATTTTTATCAAACGGACCGGGAGATCCGCTTGATGCGCCCGGAACGGTTGATACTGTAAAGGCGCTTATAGGCAAGTTCCCTATCTGCGGAATTTGCATGGGACACCAGATAATCGGGCTTGCGCTTGGCTGTAAGACAAAGAAACTGAAGTTTGGGCATCACGGCGCAAACCACCCTGTAAAGGATTTATTGACAAATAAGGTTTATATAACCTCACAAAACCACAACTATATCGTGTCCGACTACACAGACGATGTGGAGGAAGCATTTATGAATGTAAATGACGGTACCTGCGAGGGTATAAGGCACAAGACGCTGCCAATCCAAAGTGTACAGTTCCACCCCGAGGCTGCACCCGGACCGCTTGATACAGGCTGGTTATTTGACAGATTTTTAAAGGAGGTAAAGTGATATGCCTTTAGATAAGCGAATTAAAAAAGTATTGGTTATAGGCTCAGGTCCTATAGTTATCGGTCAGGCGGCTGAGTTTGACTATTCAGGCTCACAGGCTTGCCAGGCAATAAAGGACGAGGGTATTGAGGTTGTTTTGGTAAACTCAAACCCTGCAACCATCATGACGGATCGTGGTATGGCTGCAAAAACATATATTGAGCCGTTGACTGCCGAATATGTTGAAAAGATAATTGCAAAAGAGCGTCCCGACTCCGTAATTGCAGGCATGGGCGGACAGACAGGTCTTAACCTTACCTGTGAATTATACGACAAGGGCGTATTTGAAAAATACAATGTAAATGTAATAGGTACATCTATCGCATCAATCAAAGAGGGTGAGGACAGAGACTCATTTAAGCGTCTTATGGAGCGCACTCATCAGCCGATTGCACCGTCTGAAATAGTTACAACGGTGGATCAGGGAATTGCGTTTGCCGAAAAAATCGGCTACCCTGTTATTGTCCGCCCTGCGTATACCTTGGGCGGTACAGGCGGTGGTATTGCAGAGGACGAGAATGAGCTTATCACTATCCTTTCACAAGGTCTGCACCTGTCAAGAATAGGTCAGGTTCTTCTTGAAAAGTCAATAAAGGGCTGGAAAGAGAGTGAATTTGAGGTAATGCGTGACGGTGCAGGTAACTGTATAACGGTATGTTCAATGGAAAATGTTGACCCTGTGGGCGTGCACACAGGCGACTCGATAGTTGTTGCGCCTGCGCTTACGCTTGCGGACAAGGAATATCAGATGCTAAGAAAAGCGGCAATTGATATTATTAACTCAATAGAGATTAAGGGTGGCTGTAATGTGCAGTTTGCGCTTGATCCAAACAGCTTTGATTACTGTGTAATCGAGATTAACCCAAGAGTTTCGCGCTCGTCTGCACTTGCATCAAAGGCTACGGGCTACCCTATCGCAAAGATAGCCGCAAAGATAGCCTTAGGCTACAACCTTGACGAGATAACAAACGCCGTAACAGGCAAGACCTATGCTTGCTTTGAGCCTGCCATTGACTATGTTGTTACAAAAATACCCAAGTGGCCGTTTGACAAATTCTTCGGTGCAAAGAGAAATCTTGGCACAAAAATGATGGCAACGGGCGAGATAATGTCAATAGGAAACTCGTTTGAAGCATCACTCTTAAAGGGTATACGGTCGCTTGAAATAAAGCAGTTTACTTTAGAGCGTGAGTCATCCAAAAACCGTTCGACAATCGAATTAAAGCAAAGGGTTATCGTGCCTGATGATGAGCGGTTATTTGACTTGGCGGAGCTTATAAGACGAAACTATAATCTTGAAAAGCTCTCAGAAATTACAGGTATGGATTTATTCTTCCTGCACAAGATTAAGAAAATCATTGATGCAGAAGAAATGCTAAAAACATATACACTGGATAAAATCACGCCCGATGTGATGAAGTACTATAAAGAGCTGGGCTTTGCGGATGAAGGTATCGCTGAGCTTTGCGGTGCAACGGCGCAGGAGGTATACAAAAAGAGGATTGAAATGGGTATTACGCCTGTTTATAAAATGGTTGATACCTGCGCAGGCGAGTTTGAGGCTGTTTCGCCTTATTACTACTCAACATATGATGAGGTTACAGAGTCCTTCCCGTCAGACAGGAAAAAGGTTATCGTTATAGGCTCGGGTCCTATAAGAATTGGTCAGGGAATTGAGTTTGACTACTGCTCGGTACACTGTGTTCTCTCGCTTGAGAAAAACGATATTGAAACAATTATCATAAACAACAACCCCGAAACGGTATCAACGGACTTTGACACCTCGGATAAGCTCTATTTTGAGCCTTTGACAGAAGAAGATGTTTATAACATCATAACTCTTGAAAAGCCCGACGGCGTTGTCCTGCAGTTTGGCGGACAGACTGCCATTAAGCTTGCAAACTTCTTGGCGGATATGAATGTTCCGGTCTTAGGAACACAGCCAAAGTACATTGACGAGGCAGAGGACAGAGAAAAGTTTGACGATATGCTTGAAAAGCTCAACATCAAGCGTCCTAAGGGTAAAGCGGTATGGAGCGTTAAAGAGGGTATTGAAGAGGCAAACAAGCTTGAATATCCGTTGCTTGTCCGTCCGTCATATGTTCTTGGCGGCCAGGGTATGGAGATTACAAGAAACGAGATTGACCTTGTCCGTTACCTCACAGACGCATTTAACAAGGATAAGGATAACCCTGTGCTTATCGACCGTTATCTTGGAGGGCGTGAGCTTGAGGTTGATGCGATATGCGACGGAGAAGATGTTTTAATACCCGGTATTATGGAGCATTTAGAGCGTGCGGGAATACACAGCGGTGACTCAATCTCAATCTATCCCCCACAGCATGTTCCCGAACACATAATCGAAAAAATCAAGGATGTAACCTACAGAATTGCAATAGAATTAAATGTTATCGGTATGATTAACATTCAGTTTATCGAATTTCGTGATGAGCTTTACATTATCGAGGTAAACCCACGCTCAAGCCGAACAGTGCCGTATATAACAAAGGTTACAAATGTACCTGTTATAGATATTGCAACCCGTATAATGATGGGCGAAAAGCTAAAGGATATGGGCTATACAACGGGCATTGCGCCTGTTACAAGCACGGTTGCAATAAAGATACCTGTATTCTCAACCGAGAAATTACCGCGTGTTGAGGTTTCCTTGGGTCCTGAAATGCGCTCAACGGGCGAGGTTTTGGGTGTTGGCAAAAACTTTAAAGAGGCACTTTATAAGGGCTTTGTTGCGGCAGGAACAACAATACCGAAGTGCGGTTCAACCATTCTTGCCACAATATGCGAGCATGAGAAGGATAATTTCCTGCCACTTGCAAAGCGTTGCCATAAAATGGGCTGTAAATTCGTTGCAACACCGGGTACGGCTAAGTTTTTGGAGGAAAATGGAATACCTGTTCAGACTGCTAAAAAGATTTCAGAGGGTATACCGAATGTTCTCGATGTTATACGCTCGGGTATGATTGACCTTATTATTGACCTTCCTGCAAAGGGCAATGATGTATACTCCGACGGATTTAAAATAAGACGAATTAGTACGGAATGTTCCGTATCGCTTATGACAAGCATTGACACATTCTCCGCAATGGTGGATGTCATGGAGGTAGGCCTTACACCTGATAAGGTTGATGTTATATCATTAGACGATATTAAATAAACATAGATTTGATGGCAAGCATTTTGTCTTGCCATCATTTTTTGTGTATGGTAGTTATGTATAATTTTGTGTTGTAAATTTTGGTTTAGCGTATCATTTTGATTACGGTAAATTGGCATGGTCGTAGGGGCAGGTCTCCGTGCCTGCCCGTATCCCCGATAATGCATACTGGGAACGGGAGGGCATGGAAACCCTCCCCTACAAATTGTGATACCCATTCACCCATATAAACCAAAATTTAGCAATCTTTGCCGAAAGCTACCAATCCTGAGTAGGGCTTGCGATTTTGGATGCAGAACGAATAAAACTCCCACTCGGTAGTATGCGATACACCGAGCGGGAGTTTTGTTTGTAGCTTTAGCGATCTGCGCCAAAAGCGCAAGTCCTGCCTATAAACCTAACATGGCGGAGGCAATATTAAAATATAACATCACCGAGCACATATCAATTATAGTGGCAAGCAAGGGCGCTGCCATAATGGCAGGGTCTAAATGACATTTTTTTGCAAGCATGGGAAGCATTGCACCGATGAGCTTTGACATAATAACGGTTGCAATAATGGATATGGCAACGGCAACGGACAAGGTATAATTATGTCCGTACATAATATATATTCTTGCGCCGTTTACCAAAGCTAAAATTGCACTTATAATAATGGAAATTCTAAATTCCTTAAATACTACCTTAAAGAAATCGGAAAAATGTATCTCATCAAGCGCCATACCACGAATAATAAGCGTTGATGACTGCGAACCGCAGTTACCGCCCGTATCCATAATCATTGGCATAAATGCGACTAAAATAGGCATCATGGAAAACGCCGTTTCATAGTTCATGGTTATAACACCTGTAATTGACATACCAATCATCAAGATAAGCAGCCACACAATTCTGTTCATTGCATGGCGGAGGACGCTTGTTCTGAAATACGAGTCCTCCATAGGCGTCATAGCATACATCTTTGACACATCTTCGCTGTCCTCTTCTTCAATGACATCCATAGCATCGTCGAAGGTTACGATACCGACAAGCCTGTAATCCTTATCAACAACAGGTATTGCAAGGAAGTCATATTTTCTGAACATCTTTGCAACATTTTCCTTATCCTCAGTTGTTTCAACGCTTATGATATTTGTTTCCATTATATCGCCTATGATGTCATCATCATCGGCAATGAATAAATCCTTTACAGATACAATTCCTATAAGCCGTCTGTTCTCGGTTACATAGCAGGTATATATCGTTTCCTTATTGACTCCGACGCTCCGTATTTTATCAAACGCTTCTGACACCGTCATATCCTTATGAATACTTACATACTCAATCGTCATAATTGAGCCGGCGCTGTCACGGGGATATTTTAAAATCTCGTTTATCGCCTTTCTTGCGCCCGTTGAGGAATTCTTTAAAATTCTTCCCACAACATTTGCAGGCATTTCCTCTATCATATCAACGGTATCATCAATAAACGATTTACTTAAAACCTCACGAAGCTCAGTATCGGAAAAGGCATTTATCAGATATTCCTGCATATCGGGGTTCATAAATGTAAATACCTCGGCGGCGGTATCCTTCGGCAAAAGTCGGTACAGCATTAAAAACTCCGCTTTTTCGTCAAAGTCGTCACTGTAAAGCTCGTCAATAGCAGCCGCAACATCGGCACTGTTCATATCCAAAAGCTCTGCCTTTAAGGTCGCATAGTTACGGTTTTTTAACAACTCCTCAATCCTTGAAACACTAAGCTCTGCCAAGGCCATTACCTCCCCTCCGATATGTTTTATATGTTTTTATATATTTATTTTACGCTGAAATTCTCGGGGCGTTCATCTCTTAAACCAAAATAGTAAAGGATTGCCTGGGCTGTTCGCCTTGACGCCTCGCCGTCACCGTAGGGATTTGCGGCATGTGCCATTTTGTTATACGACTCCTCATTATCAAGTAAATCCTTTGCAAGGCATATTATATCGTCTTTATTAACGCCTGCAATCTTAACGGTTCCTGCCTCTACCGCCTCGGGACGCTCCGTTTCACGCCTCAGCACCAAAACAGGCTTTGCAAGCGCAGGAGCCTCCTCCTGAATACCGCCCGAGTCTGTCATAACCATAAAGCTTCTTGACATTGCGTTATGAAGCTCCAATACATCAAGCGGATCAATTAAATGTACACGGTCTACATCGCCTAAAATTCCAAACGCCACCTCGCGTACGGCAGGATTTAAGTGTACAGGGTACACCAATTCAACATCCGGATATGTTTCTACGATTTCCTTTAGCGCCGTACAGATATTTTTAAGCGGTTCGCCCAAATTCTCACGCCTGTGCGCGGTTACGATGATTACTCGGTTATTCTTAAAGTCGATATTGTTTAAAACCTCGTCATGGAATACATAGTTCTCACGCACCGTTGTTTTTAAGGCGTCAATTACGGTATTTCCTGTTATAAATATCGACTCATCAGCCACATTTTCCTTTAACAGGTTTTCCCTGTTCTGGGTTGTGGGTGAGAAGTTCAAGTCCGCAATTCTGCCCGTAAGCTGGCGGTTCATTTCCTCCGGGAACGGGGAATATTTATCGTATGTTCTTAAACCTGCCTCGACATGTCCAACCCTTACCTGGTTATAGAATGCGGCAAGTCCTGCAACAAAGCTTGTTGATGTGTCGCCATGCACCAGCACAATATCGGGCTGTTCCTTTTTAATTACCTCGTCAAGTCCCTCTAAAACTCTTGTTGTAATTCCTACAAGAGTCTGACGGGTTTTCATTATATCAAGGTCATAATCGGGTGTGATATTAAATATTTCAAGCACCTGGTCAAGCATTTCCCTATGCTGTGCGGTAACGCACACGATAGGCTCAATCTCATCATATTTCTTCAGCTCCAATGCCAAAGGGCACATTTTTATAGCCTCAGGTCTTGTGCCGAAAACCAACATTACTTTAATTTTCTTCATTTTCCTTTACCTCTACACTGTTTTCTATATTTTCATCATGCTGTGTATGTGTATGCACATATGAATTTTTACCCATAAGACTGCCTATAAGGATAAGTATTAAAACGCATATGAGCAATAACAACGCTCTTAACACTCCGCTCTCTGCCAAAAGCACCGCCGAAATTCCCAAAACGCCCGAAATAGCATAGAGAATGAACACCGTCTGCTTTTGTGAAAAGCCCATATCTATGAGCCTGTGATGAAGATGTCCCCTATCTGCGTGCATCGGGCTCTCACCCTTTGCCATACGCCTTATCATTGCAAAGCTTGCATCAAACAGGGGCAGTCCCAAAATAAGAAGCGGAACAGCAAACGAAATTACCGCATATGATTTAAACATTCCCTGAATTGACAGCGTTGCAAGCATAAATCCCAAAAATGTCGAGCCTGTATCGCCCATAAATATCTTTGCAGGGTTAAAGTTAAACGGCAAAAAGCCAAAGCACGCACCCATAAGCGCAATACCCAAAATTGCAATGGATATTTCATTTGAACGGATGGATATGAACACAAGCGAAATTGACATTATCGCACTTACGCCTGCGGCGAGTCCGTCAAGCCCGTCAATGAAATTAACGGCGTTTGTTATAAATACTATCCACAGTACAGTTATTGTAACGGAAAACCACTGCGGCAATACCCAGTACGGGTTTTCCGAAAAGATATTCGGGTTTGTAAACACACTTATTTTTATTCCGCCAACATATATAACGATAAGTGCGGCTATTATCTGAACAAAAAACTTAGGCAGGGCAGGAAGCGCCTTGCAATCGTCTATAACGCCAAGTATTACGATAATCATTGCACCTATGAGCGTTCCCGTTAGTGCCTGCTTATCACAATAGGGCACGGCAAAGCACACCGTTGCAACCAAAAAACCGAATACTATCGCCAAACCGCCGACTCTGGGCGTAGGACGCTTATGCATACGGCGTGAGTCCCTTGGAACATCAACAGCCCCAATTCTGAACGCTAACCGCCTTACAAGAGGTGTTGCCGCAAATGAAAAGCCAAACGACACCAAAAGTGCAAAAAACATACTGAGAATTTCATTTACCCCCATACATTTACCTCCATTTAAATAACAAAACCGACTTTTTTGTATACCTTATTTAATGTACGCTGTGATATGCGACGGGCGTTTTCGGCACCGTTTTTGCATATACCGTTAAGATAAGCTTTATCATTTATAAGCTTATCGTATTTTTCCCTGATCGGCCTTATACACTCGACAACCGCCTCGGCAACATCCTGCTTAAATACGCCATAGCCTTGGTTTTGGTAGTCGGATACTATATCTTCAATACTCTTTCCCGTAACGGCTGACATTATGCTTATAAGGTTATTTATACCTGCCTTTGTATCATCACCCTCACGGTATTCAACCTTGCCCTCGCTGTCTGTTACGGCGCTTTTTATCTTTTTTGCGATAACATTCATATCGTCCATCATAGAAATATACGATTTTGGATTAGGGTCTGACTTTGACATCTTCTTTGTCGGCTCCTGCAAGCTCATTACCTTTGCGCCTGATTTTGAGAGCAGTCCCTCAGGGATTTTAAATACATCACCGTAAAGGCTGTTAAATCTTTGGGCAATGTCACGGCATATCTCAATATGCTGCATCTGATCCTTGCCCACAGGCACAAAATCAGTCTGATAAAGCAAAATATCCGCCGCCATAAGCACAGGATATGTAAACAATCCTGCATTTATATTCTCCGCATGCCTTGCGGATTTATCCTTAAACTGCGTCATACGCTGTAATTCGCCCATATATGTGTAGCAGTTTAGCACCCACGAAAGCTCGGCATGGTTTGGGTTTTGCGACTGAATAAACATTATATTCTCATCAGGATCAATGCCCGATGCAATGTAAAGCGCCAAAACCTCAAGCGTTCTTCTGCGGATATCGGCAGGCGTGTTCCTTACCGTTATTGTGTGCAGATCCATCATTGCATATATGCAATGGTAGTCCTTTTGAAGCTCTACCCAGTTCTTTATTGCGCCTAAGTAGTTTCCAAGCGTTAAAACACCCGATGGCTGTGTTCCTGAAAATATTATTTTCTTATCGTCCATTATGTCCTCCAAATTATAAGCATTCGCTAAGTACTTCGCCCAAACGCTTTATGCCCTCGGTGATATTCTCTATAGTTGCAGACGAATAATTAAGTCTGAACATATTTGACGGAGCGTTTATATCAATCTCAAAGTTATTGCCAGGTACTATTGCGACCTTCTTTTCAAGGCATTTATCAACAATCGGCGCAATATCGTCTATTGTAGGACATTCACACCACAGGAAAATTCCGCCCTCGGGTACGGTATATTTTACCTTGCCCTTAGGGAAATACTTTTCCATTGCCTCTACCATAGCGGCGCACTTTTTGCCGTATAGGTCACGGTTTTTGGCGATATATTTATCAATATCGTATTTTTTCATAAACTCAACGCACATAAGCTGTGTTAGCATTGGGGTATGAACATCGTTTACCTGCTTTAGCATTTCAATCTTTGAGCAGATTGACGGATCGCCTATGATATAGCCAAGACGCATACCCGGCGATAAAATCTTTGAGAACGAGCCTGCATATATAACCCTGCCCTCGGTATCGAGTGATTTTACGGTTGCTACATCCTCGCCTTTAAATCTCAAATCGCCGTATGGGTTATCCTCGAGGATAACAACATCATACTTATTTGCAAGCTCAATGAGCTTTTTACGCTTTTCTAAGCTCATTGTTGCGCCTGTTGGGTTCTGGAAAGTAGGAATGGTATAAATCATTTTTACGCCGTCGTTATTTTTAAGCGCATTCTCCAATTCCTCCATATTCATTCCGTCAGGGTCAACTCTAACGCCTACGAGCTCGCACTCGTAAGTCCTGAACGCATTTAAACTGCCTATAAAGCTGGGGCTTTCAACTATAATCTTATCGCCCTTGTTTATGATTGCCTTTGCAACAAGGTCAATGCCCTGGTTTGCACCTGTCATAATAAGTGCCATATCCCCATCTTTATATGCGTCAACCTTTTTTGCACGAGCTATTGCACAATCACGCATTTTCGGGTATCCGTCGGTTGTACCGTACTGGAGTGCAAGAGTTGGAGATGTCATTAAAATCTTGCCTGCGATTTTTGATAATTCATCGCCCGGGAAAAGCTCCGACGCAGGGTTTCCGCCTGCAAGTGAAATTATTTCGGGGTCTGCCATACGCTTAAACATTTCCCTTATTGCAGAGCCTTTCATAGGCACTACTCTATCTGCATAAAATTTTGTAAAATCCATTTTTATAATCATTAACTCCTTTCACAAAACCGTCTGGGAAAATGCTCTAAGCAGAGTGCTGTTATGAAGGACGCAGTCGTACTTGTATACTTCAAGTCCTCAGCAACAGTGCTATGCAACGAGCATTTTTTCAGACTTATTACCTCTTATCTGTTAATTTTTCTTAGTCCAGCTATCCTTCAGGGCAACTGTTCTGTTTATTATGATATTGTTCGCAGTTGAGTCCTTGTCAACACAGAAATATCCCTGTCTTAAAAACTGGAACTTATCGCCCGGCTTTAAATCCGTCATTGTATTTTCAAGCTTGGCATTTTTTAGCACAATCATTGAATCGGGGTTTAGATTATCGGTAAAGTCTGAAACACCCGTTTCGTCTGACGGGTTCTCAACATTGAACAGCCTGTCATACAAACGCACCGTTGCATCTATTGCATCAGGTGCGGATACCCAGTGAATTGTACCCTTTACCTTTCTGCCGTCGGCAGTCTGTCCGCCACGACTCTCGGGATCGTAGGTACAGTGAATGGCTGTGATATTCCCCTCATCGTCCTTTTCAACACTGTTCGCCGTTACATAATATGCGCTCTTTAACCTTACTTCACGGCCTAAGCTAAGTCGTCTGTATTTGTTGTTAGGAGCAACCTCCATAAAATCATCCTGCTCGATGTAGAGTTCCCGTGAGAACTTAACTTGTCTTGTTCCCATTGTCATATCCTCGGGATTTACCTCTACCTCTACCTCTTCTGACTGACCCTCGGGGTAGTTGTCAATGATGAGCTTTAGAGGTCTTAGGACTGCCATTGCTCTTGGCGCTCTTTTGTTCAAGTCCTCTCTTATGCATGCTTCAAGCAATGAGAAATCTATAACGCTGTTCGCCTTTGCAACACCTATCCTCTCGCAGAAATCCTTGATTGATTCAGGTGTATAACCCCGTCTTCTCATTCCGCAGAGTGTTGACATTCTCGGATCGTCCCAGCCCGATACTATATTTTCCTTTACAAGCTTTAAACATCTTCTCTTACTTGTAAGAGTGTAGTTTAAATTCATTCTTGCAAACTCTATCTGTCTTGACGGAGCCTCAAATTCAAGCTCCCTTAAAAACCAGTCATATAATGGTCTGTGATCCTCAAATTCAAGCGAGCATAAAGAATGTGTTACACCCTCAACGGTGTCCGATATTGGGTGTGCAAAATCGTACATCGGATATACAAGCCACTTATCACCCGTTCTATGGTGATGCGCTCTTAAAATTCTGTAAATTACGGGATCACGCATATTGAGATTTGGCGATGCCATATCAATCTTTGCACGAAGCACCTTAGAGCCGTCACTAAACTCGCCCTTTGTCATACGCTCAAACAAGTCAAGGTTCTCCTCGATACTCCTGTCCCTGTACGGGCTGTTTTTACCGGGGGTTTTTAATGTGCCTCTGTATTCCCTTATCTCGTCAGCTGATAAGTCGCAGACATATGCCTTGCCCTTTTTTATGAGCTTTATAGCACATTCATAAATATCGTCAAAGTAATCGGATGCATATAAAACCTTGTCCCATTTAAAGCCAAGCCATTTTATATCCTCCATAATTGCATCAACATATTCTGTGTCCTCCTTGGTCGGGTTTGTATCGTCAAGACGCAGATTGCAAGTGCCGTTATATTTGTCAGCCATACCAAAATCAATGCAAATTGCCTTTGCATGACCTATATGGAGGTATCCGTTAGGCTCGGGAGGGAAACGGGTCTGAACATGGTTATAAACCTTTGCCTCCAAGTCCTTGTCAATAGCCTCTTCAATAAAATTTCTGCTTATATATTCGTCCATCTAACCTCTCCATTCCGTCGCCAAATGGCGACTCAAATTTATATGGTGGAAAAGAAGCACGCAGATTGCGGTTTTAAGCGAGCGGTGCTGTATATAGATACCGCCCCGAGCGCAAAAACTGTGAGATGCGTAGCTTATTTTTCACCCAAACTCTCCTTGTTATAATGTTTCTATCGCCTCGTCAAGCCGTCTCATTACCTCGTCATAGCCCAACACCTGCATAATCTCGTATAAATCAGGTGTGTTTGTCCGCCCTGTTACGGCAACTCTGATAACGCCCGCAACATCGCCGACATGACCCTTATATGCATCGGGATTTTTCTTATATTCCTTTGGTGCGCCTGCATACCCTAACTCCACTGCCATTTCCTTTACAGCAGGGAACCAGTTATCCGCATCAATATCAACAGTATATACCTCACGGTATTTTAAAAGTATCTCTTTTATAGCGTCCTTTGTTAAATTATCGGCATAAGAACGGTTATTGTCCCAAAGCTCGTTATAGAAATATGAAATATAGCCCTCAACATCGGACCATTTTGCAATATCCTTCCTCGGCTTTTTATTGCCTCTCTCAATCGCAAAAATTGATGTTGCATATTTTTCATCATCGGATAATAAATCATAGAGCTTTTGGTTATTATCCTTTGCCCAGTCAAGCGTAAGAGAATATACCTCCTCGGCATCAAGCGTGCTTATATAGTTTTTACTGATGTCGTTAAACTTAACAAGGTCAAACAAAGCGCCTGCCTTGCTCATTTTCGAGAACGAAAACTTAAAATCATCGGGTGATGCGTCCTTGTTGCAAGCGCGCCACTCCTCATAGTTTGAATTTGCAAGAGTTAAGAGGTACTCCCATACCGCGCCCTTTGGATAGCCCATTTCCTCATAGTAGCTTACTGCCGCCTCGGGATCTTTTCTCTTTGAGAGCTTTCTCTTTGAGCCGTCCTCCTCTTTCATAATAGGAGAAATGTGCGCATATTTAACATTTTTAAATCCGCATACCCAAAACAACTGCAAATGTATCGGCACAGACGAAATCCATTCATCACCACGGATTACATGGGTTGTACGCATAAGATGGTCGTCAACTGCGTGTGCAAAGTGATATGTAGGCGTTCCGTCCTTCTTTAAAAGCACTACATCTAAAATGTTTTCGTCCATTTCAATCTCGCCCTTAATCATATCCTTAAACTTTATTCTTCCGCCGACCTTGCCCGGTGAATTAAGCCTTACAACATATTCCCTGCCCTCGGATATAAGCTTCTTTGCCTCTTCTACAGTAATACTACGATATTTTGCATACTCGCCGTAAATTCCGGGAAGCTCCTTTTTTGCCTCCTGCACCTGACGGATTTTAGCAATCTCGTCCTCTGTCATAAAGCAAGGGTATGCCAGACCTTTTTCAACCAAATCCTTTACAAACGCCTGGTAAATCTCGGTTCTTTTACTCTGCGTATACGGTCCGTATATTCCCTTTTCCTCAGTTTGGGAAACAACGCCCTCGTCAATCTCTATTCCAAAATCGTTAAGACCTTTTATAATAAGCTCCGCACCGTTTTCTACCTCTCGTTTCTTGTCCGTATCCTCAATCCTCAGGTAGAAAACACCGTCGGTACTCTTTGCGGCAGTTCTTCCGATAAAGCCTGCAAACAGTCCGCCAAAATGTAAAAATCCCGTAGGACTCGGCGCAAATCTTGTAACAATGGCACCCTCTTTTAAATTTCTTGGCGGATACTTTTCCTCGTAGTCCTTTGGCAAGGCTGTGATATTCGGGAACAACAGCTTTGCCATAGCTTTATTATCTGACATTATTTGACTCCTTTTTGTGTAAAAATTTAGGTCTGAGCAAACTACTCATTTGCTCACAAATTACATAATTGTCCATATTACACCATTGTACCTATTATAACGAAATTTCACAACAATATCAATGCTTTTACCAAATTTTTTTATAATTTTCTTCTATTTTACAGCTTTTGATGTGTAAAAAACCCAAAAGAAACGCCCAAATACCCCAATGTTTCATCATATTTACGAATTGACACAAATTTTAAATTGATGTATACTATAGCCTGTAAGTAAAAAAACCACTTTTGGATAATTATAATATTATCCAACAAAAACGAAAGGAGGAAATCGGAAATGACTTTTGAAAAAGCTTTTGAATCGGTAAAGAAAAAATTTGAGAAAGCTGACGCAAAAAATGTTGCTGATTTCGCATTACAGATTACTATGACAGACGAGGACTGCGGCGGTACTTTATATGCTGCAGTAAAAGACGGTGTCCTTGCAGTAGAACCGTACGACTATAGAGATAACAACGCAGTATTGGATATAGCTAAGGCTGACTTGCTCTCTCTTATCAGTGGTAAATTAAGTCTTGCAAAAGCAGTTGAAAAAGGCGCAACTCTAAAGGGTGATGCGACTGTTATCGACTCTTTGAAGGCTACTCTTCCAAAGCCTGCTCCAAAGAAGGCTCCTGCAAAAAAGCCTGCTGCTAAGAAAGAGACAAAAAAGGCAGAGGTAAAGAAAGCAGAAGTTAAAAAGGCAGAGGTAAAGGCTCCTGCAAAAAAAGCAGAAGCAAAGCCTGCTCCAAAGGCTGAAGCTAAGAAAGCAGAAACAAAAACAGCTCCAAAGGCTGAGGCTAAGAAAGCAGAAACAAAAACTGCGGTTAAAAAGCCTGCAACAAAAACAACAGCTAAGAAAGCAACAAAATAAAAAAGATTTAAAATTTTTAAGGGGGCAAACATAATGAAGTTGTTTGTAGATACAGCCAATGTTGATGAGATAAAGCGTGCAAACGATATGGGAATTATTTGCGGTGTTACCACAAACCCGTCACTCATCGCAAGAGAAGGCAGAGATTTCGTTGAGGTAGTAAAGGAAATCACAACAATCGTAAACGGTCCTATCAGCGCAGAGGTTATTTCTCTTGAGGCTAATAAGATGGTTGAAGAGGCTATTCCTCTTGCAGGAATTCACAAGAACATTGTTATTAAAATTCCGATGTGCGAGGAAGGCTTAAAGGCTGTTAAAATCCTTTCTGCCAAAGGTATAAAGACAAATGTAACTCTTATTTTCTCAGCCGCACAGGCACTTTTAGCCGCTCGTGCAGGCGCAACATTTGTAAGTCCGTTCTTAGGCAGACTTGATGATATCGGTACAAACGGTATGATTTTAATTGAGGAGATTGCAGACATCTTCAAGCTCCACAATATTGATACCGAGATTATCGCGGCAAGCATAAGAAACCCAATCCATGTGATTGATGCGGCTCGTGCAGGCTGTAATATCGCAACAGTTCCGTTTAAGGTGCTTGAGCAAATGCTCCATCACCCGCTTACAAATTCAGGAATTGATAAGTTCTTGAAGGACTGGGAAACTGTTCCGAAAAAAGCTAACTAAGTTTTAGACAACAAAAAATGAAGTCCATTTCGGACTTCATTTTTTGTACTTTATTTTGTTCTGTATTGTACATACTCCTGAACATTTGACATATAGTCGCCTGTCGGGTGATTTGATTCGGAAACGCTCGACAATAATGCATATGTCGGATAATAATCTAATTCCAAATCGTTTTGAGTTTTCTTATAGTAGTATGTGTATATTTTATGTCTGTCACGATAGCGATACTGTGTTTTGTAATTGTCAGACACCCATTGCTGTTCCTCTCTTAACCAATACAATACTCTAAAATGGCTGCTACTATACCACCATTGATATCCACTATAGCGTGAATCATATGTCAGTGGAGAATCAAATGTATACTCATAATAATATGGGTTTTGAGTTGAGTATGACGACCAAGATGTTGAACCGTCATAAGCAGTTGAATATCTGTAATATCTATATACCGTCTTATAATTTGATGATGCAACTACTTGCTGAGTTTGAACTTCTCTTGAATCACTGCCACCTACATATGAATCCTGCCAGCCGCTCCAGTTTCCGTAAGCACTCCATACCCAAGTTGAGCCATACGGTGTCCAGTCATTAAGTGTCGATGAACTTGATGATGTGTATGATGTTAAGTCGTACTTATATTTTGTAGCTATACGCTGTGCATCCTCCGGCATTTCTGATTTTGGCACCCACTCGGAAACATCATTTTCAATCCAGTGAGCATAAAGCGTTATATCCACCAATGATGTCATAATGCTGTCAGCAGTTATTTTTTCTCCGCCATCAGCCGTAGTATACCAACCGTCAAATGTATAATAATCACGGCTTGCTATAGGCAGTTCTCCGAATGTACCGTTATATGCCACTGATTTATCTTCCGCATTAGTCATACCGCCGTTTGCGTCAAATGATACCTTTTTAGCAGAAAGATAATTGTCAAACTCTTCATCATTGATATATATTATTTCACCGCTTGCAAAATCAAGACATTCCTCGCCAGGAACACTGTCAGAAGCTACCAGCATATTACCCTTAATGTTCAATTTACCGACAACATCTGTTGCATATTCAGAAATTGAGATACCCTTGCAAAGGATAGCGTTTTCACTTGAGGACATTATGCTGTTCGTTCTGTTAAGTGTAAGGCTTGTATTATCCGCTTTAAGGGCAAGACCCAATCCATAGCAATCAACAGTTACTCTGTCAAACCTTACATTTTCAGATGATAGCTCAATCGGCATTTTTGTATTTTCCGTAATTGCTACTCCATTTATAACAGTAGTACTTGCATCGGATTTAATGCTCATTCCCTTGTATTCCTTATCACCGCCGTAAAGCTCAAAATTGCTTATCTCGCCAACATTTAACTCTATATTATCAGAATCTGTAATACCTGAAAGGTTTAAAACAAGATTATCAGCTCCCGACTTAGCCGCAGCATTGGCGACAGATTTATTTGTCGCATATACGGTTATCTGTGAGTTTACACCGTCAAACGCACTCTCACCAAGCTCTATTACCTTGTCTGATACGGTAAATGCCTCCAATGCAGTGCAACCCTTAAACGCATTTTCACCTATCTTTGTAACACCGGGTGCATATACATATTTAAGTGATGTACAGCCCTCAAATGCACCGTCGGGAATCTCCGTTACAAATTTACCCAATGACACTGCCTCGATTGTAGTATTACCCTTAAAGAGCTTTGAATTGATTGAAGATATTTTAACCGCACTTGCTGTTCCGTCATTATTATTACTCTTAACATATGAAGGCACATATACAATTTCATCATTTGCATTATACGAATATGATGTTGCCTCTCCCTTATCAAGATCAAACCTTAAACCTCTCGTTTTGGTTATTCTTCCATTGATATATTTATTTACCTCAAACGGTACTTCAAACGGAAGTCTTGTTGTTTCATAGTCATTGAATGTTCCGTCATAGGAATAATCAAGATATTCCTTAGGGGCATCATCTTTATTACCTGTTCCCAAAACATTATATGTCGAAACGGAATATGTTTCACTTGCCACATCATATGCCACTACCGCAAAAACATGTACCGTCCCTGCCATAACCATTCTGTAGTTACCATAAGTGTAACCTGTAGAAGTAAACTCCCTTGTTGTACCTTCAAATGCGGATTCAAAATACTTTATTGTTGAGCTTGTTTCTTCACTTGAACTGTTTGATGTTTCACCTGTATTTGACTCAATCTGCTTACCGTTTACAGTATTTGTCTTTCCATAGTTTGTTTCATTTGTAATGATTTCCGATAATGCTTTAGAAACAGTATCAGTCTGACTTATACTACTACTTTGAGTAAAGCTCTTATCGGTATTCCACGACTTTGAGCTTGTACTGCTGTTGGAACTCATACCTGATATATTACTGCTACTGCTCCATTCATCCGATCCTGTAAGCTTTGTGTCATCATAGGTTTTTTCAACCTTGTTATTATTATACTCATAGCCTACTTTTGCACCTACATTTACAATAGAAATCGGAACAGAGGCTGATACTTCTGCCGAGAACTTGTGGTCTGTTGTTAAATCAACACTTTCCATATGTTCTACATCAAAGCCCCGTGAATGTGCATCATTTTCAGAAAAACTGTATGAACCGCTTGATGAGCTTGATGTCATATTCTGTCCGCCTACGGAGTTTACAATACCGTAAGTTTCTGAAGAGCTTTTAGCAATTGCTGTTGCCTCTTCAACAGTCTTACCATGAGTTTCTGCCCATTTTTCATCAACTGAAGTTGTTTCATTCCATCCATTTTCCAATGTCCATGTTGCGGAATTTGATGTCGCCACTGAGATAGTCTGTGCAACGGTCTTTGCAGTTTCTGTATTTACGGTACTTTCATGAGTTTCTCTAACCGTTGTTATAATTCCGTTTGCACACTGTAATTCCAATGTTGTGTATAACGGAACATTTACTATTTTGCCTATTTCATATGCAAATAAAATTTTTCCTTCTTCTGTATTTTCAAGAATATACGGCTCTGCCAAATTCTGCACAGGAATTGCTTGATTTCTGTTACTTGCCCAGTTTGCTTGCAAAATCAAGTTGCCCGTCATACCAGCAGGAATTGTTTTTATTATTTCTCTCTGTTTTGCATCCTTCACAGACCAGCCGACAAATGTGTATTTATCAATTTCGGGAGTCGGCAATACCTTTTCAACTCCGTAGGTATACTTTTTATCTTCTTCTGTAGGTGCACCTCTTTGCGGAATCATGCTACACTCATATTGGATTGTATATTCGCTTTTAACCGGTTTTATACTATCTAGAGCGTTCTTTCCCTCTGCATCAGCAAAGTATTTACCACACACTGTACACTCCCAATACTCAACATTACCCTCGCTTGTTTCGGTTGGCTCCACTGCGTCATGATGTACTAAATTATGATTATGTACTATATACGGCAGGGCGTCTATTTCATATCCGCCTGCAATATATCTTCTTTCGATAATAACATCCTGTGTATTTAGCTTAGTATCAACATTTACATCTGCCGCCGCTTCGTTTATTATCTGATTATAACCACCTGCAATATGGCGTCTCATCATAATAACATCGGTGGTATTAACATTTGTATCGTCATTTACATCGCCGTATTTTATGCTTACAACCGATACAGCACCGCTTGTAATTTCAATATCAACAGGCATTAAATCATAATCAACAAATCCGCCATTATCATATGATGCGGTTACATTATAGATATCACCCTCTTTGGCATCATCAGAAACCGCAAAATGTAAGGTTACAATCGTACCGTCCTTTATATCGTTCGCTTCAAGGTCCTGTCCGTCCCATATTACCTTACACGGTGATGTCAATTTTCCCGGCTTTGTCATGGTAAGCGGTGAAAATGCCTCGCCGTTTGTTATGCCTTTAAGGGTAAGTTTTTCATCATATGTAAATTTCAACTCTGCACCCAATATTCCGGGGTTACCCTTGATTGTAACAGGCACATCTACTACTGTTCCTGCCGGTGCGCTAACGGACTGCACTGTAATTTCAGCACTTCCATTATCCGCAAATACCAATGTCGGAAATATAGATATGCACATAATCATTGATAATACAACAGAAATTATCCTTTTATTTATCATTTTTGTTTTCCTCCTACACTTATTTTTTTATACTTACTGTTTGAGACGCGCAAACAGGTACCATACTGTCTAAGCCATCCCACCAAAGTACCTTAACATAATCGGCACTTTCAGCTATATCGGCTGTTATACTATCGGCTGTATCATAAAATTTACATAACAGCATAGTACCTGACTTATCATACGATACAACAATTATTTTTCCGTCTGCTGTGTTGCCCGAAAGGTTTACAGTTTCATTGCCTAGCGTTACACAAATCTCAGTTCCTACCTCAATACTGCCGTTTACTGTTTTTGGTGTTAGTGTATTTAAGCTACCGTCAACTATAGCTCCGTCATCATATGATATAGAAATATCATATGTTCCCGCTTCATTGGGCACTGTGAATGTTAAAACTGCCATTACTCCATTTGAATTATCAGGATCTGTTCCGTCCCATATAATATTAAACGGATTTGCCGACAATTTGCCCGGTTTTGTCATTGAAAGTGTTGAGAGGGCACTGCCTTTGCTTATGCCTGTCAAGCTGAGCTTTTTATCATACGATACAGAAATTGTTGCTCCGCAAAGTCCGCTGTTATGTGAAACAGTTATCGGAACATTCACGCTTGCAAGCGCATCCGCCTTAACCTTATCAACGCTTATTGTAAACTCATCGTCTTCAGGCTCATCAGTATGCGGTTGGTCGCTATCGCCGACTATTATTGCTCCGTTTTCTATGGATATATCCACAGGAAAAAGATTGCCGCCGATTACATCACCGTCTTGATATGTAGCGCTTACATTAAATGTTCCCTTATAATCAGGGACTTTAAATGTAAGCAGTGCAATTGTTCCGTTTGAATTATCAGGATCTGTTCCGTCCCATACAATATTAAACGGATTTGCCGACATATCACCCGGCTTTGTCATTGCCAAGCTTGAAAAGGCACTGCCCTTTTGAATATTGGTTAAAGTCAATGCACTGTCGTATTCAATGCTCAAGGTTACACCGCATATGCCCGTGTTATCCGATATTTTTATCGGAACAACGACCTCACCGCCTGCATCGCAGTTTACGCTTTCAATTGTGATTTTTGGCATCGTCTGAGCTTTTGCACCGATTAACCCAAACAGCATAAAGCATACAATCAGTGAAGATAAAACCCTTTTTCTAAACATATTTATCACCCCCTTATCCTTTAGTTTTTAACGGTTATACCGCCGTTTTCAATATTTAAATCAATATTTGACAGATTATTATCAACTATATCTCCGGCTCTGTATGCAACAGTTATCGGATATTTACCCTCTTTTGCAGTATCCGAGATATGAAATCTAAGCGTAAGGATTGTACCGTTTTTAATATCCTGCGGATTTAGCTCTATTCCGTCCCATAAAAATCTTGTACCTGAAATCAATGTCTTTGATGATGTAAAATCAAGCACATTAGAAAACGCCTCTCCGTTTATGGCATTTTCAAGAGTTAAATTGTCCATATCATACTCTACAGCAAGCGCCATGCCCAAAACTCCGGGATTGTTATCTATTTTTACCTCAATGTCTACATTATCACCTGCTTTTGCCTCTGCTTTACCCACAGTTATTTTAGCTGTTTTATCAGTTGATAGCTGCGTAGGCACAGCTGTTGCTTGCGGTCTTACAGCACCGCCTCCACCTGATGAGCCACTGTTATTTATAGCAGCAACAGTATTTACAGTTTCTGTTACCTCACTACTGTTTTTATATTTTTCACAAAAGCGCCTGAGTATTGCCGCAACCTGACATCTTAAAGCCTCACCGTCAGGCAAAATTGTGTCCTGTGACGAGCCTGTAATTATACCCTCCGCATTCGCCCATTCAAACGCAGAAACGGCATAGCTGCTGATCCGCTCAAAATCAGCATACCCGTTAAGGCTTATAGTTTTAGAACAGTCATAGTTTTTGTATTGTGCATACCTATACATAATTGTCGCAAGCTGTTCCCTTTTTATGGGATCGTCCGATCCGAATAGATTTTCACTGTAACCACTGACAATTTGATTAGATGATGCCCATGCAACGGCATCATAATAATAGGCACTTTGATTAACATCTGAAAATGTGGAAATTCCACCTTTCTGTTCTCCGTCAAGCCTCCACAAAATCGTTACTATCATTGCTCTGGTTGTCGAATTTTCGGGGGCAAACAAATCAGAGTCGGTTCCGTTCATCAATCCATTTTCATTTACATATACTACATCATCATAATACCAGTCTGATGTTACGACATCACTAAATCTGCCCTCTGCCAATGCCACATTGCAATGTAGAGTTGTACACAACAAACCAAATGTGCACACCACCGTCAAAAGTGCTACAAATGTGCTAATATTTTTAATTTTTGTCATATTCGCCTCCTGTATATGTTTCATTTTTTAACATATTATATGTTATATATAATAACATATAATATGTGTTTGTGTCAATATATAATTGTATTGAGGTGGGACTATGGATAAGAAATTGATTATAAATAAAAAGTCATACAAGGGTGAAGACGGGTACAAGGTGTTCTCTGTACGCATCAAAAACGAAACAGTGGAAAAACTTGATGAGCTTTCACAAAAAACCAACAGATCAAGGAATGAGCTTGTAAATATGCTCCTGAGCTTTGCAATAGAAAATTCCGAAGTTAAATAGGTATATATAGCTTAATATATTTTTATGCTGTATATTTAAAAAATATGCCGTTACAGCAAAATTTTTAGACATCAAAAAAAGTGAGTTGTTGATATTTTAGCAACTCACTTTTTAATTTTATTCGTCCAGTTTCAGTACCGACATAAATGCCTCCTGTGGGACTTCTACGCTGCCGACCTGGCGCATACGCTTCTTTCCCTCTTTTTGCTTTTCAAGAAGCTTTTTCTTTCTCGTTATATCTCCGCCGTAGCACTTTGCAAGCACATCCTTACGCATTGCCCTTACCGTTTCACGGGCAATTATCTTTGAGCCGATTGCTGCCTGGATAGGCACTTCAAAGAGCTGTCTTGGAATTGAGCCTTTTAATTTCTCGCACATCTTTCTTGCCCTCGCATATGCGTTATCCTTATGGATAATAAACGAAAGTGCATCGACCATTTCGCCGTTTAATAAAATATCAAGCTTTACAAGGTTTGATGTGTTATAGCCGATAAGCTCATAGTCAAATGATGCATAGCCTTTTGTTCTTGATTTTAGTGCGTCAAAGAAATCATAAACTATCTCGTTTAACGGAAGTTCATAGAAAATCTCGGCTCTCGTTTCGTCCATATAGGTCATATCCCTGTATATGCCGCGCCTCTCCTGGCAAAGCTCCATAACATTACCCACATAGTCCTTTGGCACCATAATCGTAGCCTTTACCATAGGCTCCTCCATATGCTCAATCTCGGCAGGGTCGGGTAAATTTGTAGGGTTATCAACCCAAATCATTTCGCCGTTTGTCTTATACACCTTATATATAACGCTCGGTGCGGTTGTTACAAGGTCAAGCGAGTATTCCCTTTCCAATCGCTCCTGTATAATTTCCATATGCAAAAGTCCCAAAAAACCGCATCTGAAACCAAAGCCTAAAGCAACCGATGTTTCAGGCTCAAACATCAAAGCCGCATCGTTTAACTGTAATTTTTGCAATGCTTCCTTTAAGTCCTCATAATGTGCGCCGTCTGCCGGATATATTCCGCAATAAACCATCGGGTTTACCTTTTTATAGCCCGGCAATGGCTCTTTTGCACCGTTTACTACCGTAGTTACGGTATCGCCCACTCTTGTATCGTGGATATTTTTAATACTTGCCGCAATATAGCCTACATCACCTGCGGATAGCTCCTTTGTTTGCCTTAGTCCCGACGGGTGCATAAATCCAACCTCCACAACATCAAAGGTTGCGCCCGTTGCCATCATTTTTATCTGTTGTCCCGGTTTTAATGTCCCCTCTTTAACCCGCACATAAACGATAACGCCCTTATAGCTATCATAATACGAGTCAAAAATAAGTGCCTGCAAGGGTGATGATTTATCGCCTGTAGGTGCAGGAATTTTATCAACAATTTCGTCTAAAACCTGCTCAACATTAAGACCTGTTTTGGCGGAAATTTTAGGTGCGTCCTCGGCAGGAATACCGATTACATCTTCAATTTCTCTTATTACCACCTCGGGCATTGCAGAGGGAAGGTCAATCTTATTTATTACAGGCACGACCTCCAAATCATGGTCAACGGCAAGATAGGTATTTGCAAGAGTCTGAGCCTCAATTCCCTGCGACGCATCAACTATCAAAATTGCACCCTCACACGCCGCCAACGACCTTGACACCTCATAGTTAAAGTCAACATGTCCCGGGGTGTCAATTAAATTCAGAGTATAGTCCTCGCCGTTATCCTTTTTATAATGCAGGGTTACGGCGTGCGCCTTTATGGTTATTCCACGCTCTCGCTCCAAATCCATATCGTCTAAGAGCTGTTCCTTCATGTCCCGCTCCTCGACCTCGTTTGTAAGCTCAAGCAAACGGTCTGCCAAGGTGGATTTACCGTGGTCTATATGTGCTATTATACAAAAATTTCTTATATTTTTCTGGTTTGCCATTTATGTTTTTCTCCTGTTTTAGGTAATGTTGCAAATCCAACGCATGTTTACGGCAACTCGGCTGACGCCGTTTGCGGTGGCTGACGAGTCTTATCCAATCAACCCGATGACATTGCTGTTTTAGGGGATTACCGTCTGTTTTCCATTTCCTCAAAGATATCGTCCCATGTCATACCGTTATCGACAAGCATTACCGATAAATGATACATAAGGTCGGACACCTCGTATTTGATTTCGTCCCTGTCACGGTTTTTACCTGCGATTACAACCTCGGCTGCCTCCTCGCCGACCTTCTTTAATATCTTGTCCTCGCCCTTTTCAAACAAATAGTTTGTATATGAGCCCTCCTCGGGATTATTTTTCCTGTCAATAATTACAGCCTGCTCACGCATGAGAATATCGGATTTTGCTTTTAATTTCTTATCTTCAACCAGTGTATCACCGTCAACACGCCTATAAAAACAGCTACGGTTACCTGTATGGCAAGCGTTGCCCGCAGGCGACGCCAAAACAACAAGACAATCACCGTCACAGTCAACTCTTATCTCTTTTACATACATATAGTCACCCGATGTTGCGCCCTTTTCCCAAAGTTCCTGACGGCTTCTTGAAAAGAATGTCGCTCTGCCTGACTTTAAGGTAAGCTCTAAGCTCTCCTTATTCATATACGCCACCATTAACACTTCACGAGTGTCAACATTCTGCACAACGGCAGGAATTAAGCCGTTTTGGTCAAATTTCAATTCATCAATAAAACTCATTTATCTTTATTTCCTTTCAAAGGCTTATTTTAATTTCATTAAGTGCCAATTTTTTACAAGGTATTCTGCTCCTGACAGGACTGTAAATAAAATTGTTATCCACAGTAAAATTTCTATAACAAGGTTTTCTACACCTGTTGTATAGCTATTGGGAAACAGCGCCATAATTAAAATTGTAATAATTATTGCAATCATTTGAACAACGGTTTTTAATTTGCCCCACATACTGGCGGCAATTACCTTGCCCTCGCCGACAGCTACCTGTCTTACACCTGCAACCATAAATTCCCTTGTCATTATAATCATAACGGCAATTGTTCCGCTTATGGGCTTGTACACGCCAAGTCCCAAGAACACCAAAAATGCGGCAGTTGTCAAAATCTTATCCGCAAGCGGATCTACAAACTTGCCAAATGTCGTTATCTGTCCCCTTGATCTTGCGATATGTCCGTCAATAGCATCTGTAATTGATGCAATAACAAAGACCGCCAATGCGCCGACTCTGCAACCTACATTATCAATCATCAAAAGTGCCATAAATATCGGAACAAGCACCACTCTTAGCAATGTTATTTTATTTGCTGTGTTCATAAGTTTATACCTCCATATATAAAGCATTTTAGCTTATTTATACTCTTGTACCTGTTAAATCATATTCGTCTGCGTCTAATATTTTCACCTTGATTATGTCGCCTGCATCAACCTCGTCCTCTGTAGCAAAATACACAAGTCCGTCAATCTCTATACTGTCCGCCTTGCTTCTGCCATAGAACAGGAAATTATCCTCGTCATAACCCTCGACTATTACATCTATTACCTTACCCAATTTTGCCTTGTTTTTCTCATAGCTTATGCCCTGCTGTAAGGTCATAATTTTATCAAGGCGCTCCGCTTTTATATCCTCGCTTATCTGATCCTCAAACTTAGCGGCAGGAGTTCCCTCCTCCTGTGAATATGCAAAAACGCCGAGTCTGTCAAATTCCGTCTCACGCACAAATTCGTAAAGCTCTCTAAAATCCTCCTCCGTTTCGCCCGGAAAACCCACAATAACAGATGTCCTTATGGTACAATCAGGCATCGCATTACGGAACGCCGTTATTTTTTCCGTCATTTCCTCTTTTGTGGTGCGCCTTGCCATACGGCGTAAAATCTTATTGCTTGCGTGCTGGATAGGCATATCTATATAGCTGCAAATCTTATCGTATTTTGCCATAACCTTTACAAGCTCGTCCGTTACTGCCTCGGCATAGAAATAATGCAGTCTTATCCACTCTATACCGTCAATTTTTACAAGCTCACAAAGCAGTTTATCAAGCGACGGTCTACCATATATGTCCGTTCCGTATCTTGTTGTGTCCTGTGCGATAACGATAAGCTCTTTTACACCGTTTTGTGAAAGCGTCCTCGCCTCGTTTACTATATCCTCTATTCTTCGGCTTCTGAACTTACCCCGTATCATGGGTATTGCGCAGTATGTGCAGTTATTTGAACACCCTTCGGCAATCTTTAAATATGCGGTATACGGGGGTGTTGATAAAATTCTTGGCAGGCACTCGGGAGCGTTACGGTCAGGCTCGCCTGTTTTTACATACTTTTCGCCTGCAAATGTACTCTCTATCGCATCACAAATTCTGTCATAATCGCCCGTACCCAATATTGCATCAACCTCCGGGAGGTCAAGTAAAATATCGTCCTTATACCGTTCTGCAAGACAGCCTGTTGCAATTAAGAGCTTACAGTTATTATTTTTATATTCCGCCATTTGGAGTATTGCATTTATTGACTCCTGCTTTGCAGACTCTATAAATCCGCAGGTGTTTACTATTATAACCTCGGCATCGTCGGGCTCGGGTACAATCTCGTATCCGTTATCCGCCAAAAGCCCAAGCATTATTTCACCGTCTGTCTGGTTCTTTGCACAGCCTAACGACATCAGTGCAATTCTACATTTCATTCGTTTTTATCCTCTCTATACACCGTTTTATATCCGAAATATTATAGCCTCTGTATATAAAATACCGAATACATTTATCTATGTTTTTATCCTCAAAATTACCCCTTAGTTTTTTCTCGACAAGAGGATATAATGTATCCTCCTCATCAAAGTCAAGCTCGGACAATGCAAATTCTATATCCTCTTGTCCTATGCCTTTTACTTTTAGCTCTTGGTAAATTCTTTGTTTTCCGTATTTTTTGAGGTTTTTTAAATCCAGCGCTTTTTTTCTTGCAAATTCCCTATCATTTACAAAGCCGTAGTTTCTGCAAAATGCAAGTATGCTTTCTATATCCTCATCCATTGCCCCTGCACGGCGGAGCTTGTCACAAAGCTCCTTTTCGCTGTGTGAGCGAAACTCCAAAAGCCTTAGAGCCTTATCCTTTGCCTTTTCATAGTCAAGCTTGGGAGAGCTTGAAGTATCTGAATAGTTCACTGAAATTTATACCGCCTATTACTTTATTTTCGTAGCGTTCCATAAGGTTTTGATACCCCGATGTTATCTGCTCAGATCTCACACCGTATGAAATGGACATATATGCCTCAATGCACGCCGATAAGTGGTCGCAACCCCTTACAATCTCGCCGTCAAGCGGATCAAACTCGTCATCGTTATAATGCTCGTTTATCATTTCCGAGGTCAAGGTTTCAATATTATCGCCCTGCATTATCTTTGATGAAAATTCATCCTCTGTATAGTATCTTATTTTTTTATGCCAGCTCTTTGGTAACAGCGGATAAATGGTTTTATTCATCTGCTCCGCTTCAATTCCGCTTATAATCGAGCCCAAGCCCTTTACAGACGATTTTACAGGCGATACAATATCCCTTGTAAGGCTTTCCGCCAAATCGTGGAACAGTCCGCACAGGAAATTGTTTTCAAGGCGCTTTTTGCACGGATTATCAAGCTCCAATGTGCAAAAATACGACAGTATCGCAACCACAAGCATATGCCCCATAACAAAGGTCTGCGGTACTCTTACCGCCTTTGCCCAGCGCTGCTGATACCTCAATTTTCCGATAAGTGACAAAAATTCCTGCAGGTACGGGCTTCCCATATAGTATTTATAGCCCTTAAATGTATCGCTCCTTGCAAGCTCCTCAATCATATCCTGCTTTACCTGCTCAATACCGAAGGTGTTTGTGTTCATAGGATATATTATCTGAAATTCCCAATTACTGGTTAAGTAATTAGACGCCTTTAAAATCTGTTTTTCAAGAGATGCATAATCTTTATCGGTATAGTAACGGCACATTCTGTCATAAAAACCGCCACCTATCTGCTCCATATCATCTTTTAAAACCTCAAGCACCCATTCATCAATTTGTCTGCCCTTCTGGCTCATAAGTCTATGGTATATGGGAGGCTTTATATCCGTTAAAATGGAACGGTGGAAGAACTCAAAAATTCCGCCCTCGATCAACTTTAGCATATCCACCTTATCGCCCTCGCAAAGGCTCAGGACATATGCAAAAAACATCTTATGCGCCTGCTTGTCAAGTTCGGTAAAGCCCGTCCATGGACGGATATGGTCATTCCAGCGCTGGATTGAAGCCGTTTCATACATAAGGGTTATCAGATTTTTTGTAATCATAGCCAAACCTCCCGTTGTAATTTTTACAATATTTTTTATTCAAGTATTATCTTGTATCCATTCTTCTCCAAGGTCTTTATTACACGCTCGCCGTGTTCTTTTCCGCCAACCTCACACGCAATATGGATAATTGCCTCGTTAGGATCAAGGTCTGCGGATAATCTGTCGTGCTGTACCATTACGATATTTGCATTTGCCTCGGACAATACATGTGATAAATGCTCCAAAGAGCCGGGGATATCCAAAAGCGTTGTTGCAAACTTAATCTTTCGCTCTCTTGATACAAGACCAAGTTCTATAATTCTGTGGATAAAGCTAACATCAATATTACCGCCCGACATAACACAGGCAACCTTTTTACCCTCTACATCAATCTTGTTATTTAATACCGCCGCCAAAGGAGTTGCACCTGCAGGCTCTACGACCTGCTTTGTACGCTCTAAAAGCATCAGAATTGCCGCGCTTATCTGCGAGTCGGACACAAGCACAACATCGTCAACATATTTGTTTATCATTTCCATTGTCTTATCGCCCGGTGCTTTTACCTGAATACCGTCTGCAATGGTCCTGACCTTTTGTGATACTACCTTTTTCTTTGTCTTAAACGACTGATAAATCGCATCTGCGCCCTCTGATTGAACACCGATTATTTTAACTCTTGGGTTTATCTGCTTAACACACGCCGCAACGCCTGCCAAAAGTCCGCCGCCGCCTGCCGGTACAACAATCATATCAACCGTCGGCAAGTCCTCCAATATCTCAATGCCTATTGTTCCCTGACCTGCCATTACCTCGTAATCATCAAAGGGGTGAAGGAAGGTTGCTCCCTCTTTTTCCTGAATTTCGACAGCCTTGTTATACGCATCGTCATAGCAGTCTCCGCAAAGCACTACCTTAGCTCCGTACCCCTCCGTAGCCGATACCTTTGCAATAGGCGCAGACTTTGGCATTACGATGGTTGCAGGGATATTGTTTACCTGCGATGCATACGCAACGCCCTGGGCATGGTTGCCTGCCGATGATGCAACAACGGAGGTTACCTCGCCACGCTCAACAAGTGCGGTTATTTTGTTTGCCGCACCTCGGATTTTAAATGAGCCTGTCTTTTGCTGATTTTCATATTTTAAGTATATGCTCCCACCCGTCATTTGAGAAAAGGTTTTTGACATTTCAATCTTTGTTCTGTGTATGATCGGCTCTAAACGCTCTGCCGCTTTTTCTATCTGGGATAACTCTAAATTCATATTTATCGCCCTTCCTGTACAATTACTGATTAAATCAATATATTCCTAATTTACCATTATATACTATTTGTAAGTTTTTTTCAACATTTAGAGGATAAAAAAATAAAAAAGCTGTTTTACTATATAAAAAATTGTGGACAAACAACCTCTTTCATAGTATAATAGTTTTGCTACAACTTTTTACTTTTAAAACAACTTAATAAAATCCTTTGCAGGGGGCACGCTATTGTAAAAAGCGTACACTCTTGTTTTAACATACCCTTGCGAAAGATTAAGTTGTGTGTTAGTAAAAAGTGTGTAGCAACCTTTTAAGACAGAGTTAGTGCGTTTTTTGGTGCGTAGCTCTGCTCTATGGTAGGCTACGCACTTTTTAGTTGTTTACAAAAATGAAGTATTGTGATATAATACAATTGCAACATGACTATTGGCACTGTTTTTGCAGTGCCTGTTTATAAAAAATATATTTGGCAACTTTTGGTTGTTTATTTTTGGTGTTCAAAGCACAGAGTAAATTTGTTAAAAATGTTCACTCTGTTAATGTGTTTTGGATACTCTGTGTTGTCAAGTATATTCATATTAGTCGTGTTGCAACGAAGAGTGATACATTTTATGTGTGTTGCTCTTATACGGGTAACACACTTTTTTTATTTACAGAGGATATTGATATGAAACTTATGATAGCAGGCTCCCGAAGTATAACTGATTTTGATATATCGCCATATATTCCCGCTGATACGGATGTTATTATATCGGGCGGTGCAAAGGGCATTGATTTTCTTGTGGAACAGTATGCGGATAAAATGCGGATATCAAAATATATTGTTCGCCCCAATTACGCTAAGTATAAAAGAGGTGCGCCTCTTAAACGAAACTGTGAAATGGTTGATTTTGCGGATATGGTACTTGTTTTTTGGGATAATCATTCAAGAGGTACAAAAAATACGATAGATTACGCAAACAAAACAGGTAAACCAATTCAAGTTATACTTGTGTAGATACTGCTGTAATTTACTTTTATAATCGCATACAAAAAACTGTACCAAGAATAGTTTTCTTGATACAGTTTAGCGTTTTATATTATTTTTTCCGTTCTGTAAATCGTTCCAAATTAGCTTGGATCGCAAAAATTCAAGGCGATTGTAGGGAACGGCCTCTGTGCCGTTCCGTTGTACACCCTACAAAAACCGTAAATACGGACAATTTGGGGCGATTTAGAATACGAAATCAAATTCCAGATCCCCTATTATTACATTATCGTTTTCCTTTATTCCCATCTCAATTAAATCCTCGATAACGCCACGCTTTAGAAGCATACGCTGGAAATACTGTAAGGATTCACGATCGGAGAAGTTGACACTGCCGCCGACTGCCTCAATCCACGGTCCTTCGATAACATAGGACTCGTTCTCACGGCGAATGGTATAGCCTTTGCTATCATCCTCAAAGATATCCTCTTCAATATCCATTTCAGGCTCAAAGATAACAACGGGCGGTAATTTTGAAAGCTCCTCATACACACGCTTCATAAGAGGGTCGATACCCTTATTGGTTGCGGCGGAAATTTCAAATACCTCAATGCCACGGTTTTTCATTTCGGCTAAAAACTCGGCATACATATCGGTATCGGTAATAATATCGGTCTTATTTGCCGCCACAATTTGTGGCCGTTCCTCAAGCGACATATCATACTCGGAGAGTTCCCTGTTTATTATATCAAAATCTTCTATGGGGTTTCTGCCCTCGATACCCGACACATCAACAACATGGATAAGCACCCTTGTTCTTTCAATATGCCTTAAAAATTCATGACCCAAGCCTACGCCCTCGGACGCGCCCTCGATAATTCCCGGTATATCGGCAAGGACAAAGCTCCTGTTATCACCAAGGTCAACCACGCCTAAGTTTGGTTCAAGCGTTGTAAAATGGTAGTTTGCAATCTTTGGGTCCGCCTTTGTGGTCATGGAAAGTATGGTTGATTTTCCGACATTCGGAAAGCCTACCAAGCCCACATCTGCAAGGAGTTTTAACTCCAAAACAATCTCTCTTTCATCACCCGGCAAGCCGTTTTTTGCAAAGTTGGGAGTCTGGCGGATTGCGGTTGCAAAATGCGCATTGCCCCAGCCGCCGCTGCCACCCTTTGCAAGTATAACCTGCTTTTCGGGGTCGGATAAGTCTGCAATAACCCTGTTTGTTTTTGCGTCCCTTACAACCGTACCCTGCGGAACGGATATAACGGTATCTATGCCCCTTTTACCCTTTTGGCGCTTTCCTGCGCCGTCTGCGCCTGATTGTGCGCTGTATTTTCTCTTGTATTTAAAGTCCATAAGCGTTGTCATACCCAAATCAACCTTAAATACTATGTTACCGCCGTTTCCGCCGTCTCCGCCGTCGGGTCCTCCTGCTGCAATGTATTTCTCACGGCGAAAAGAAATAGAGCCGTTTCCGCCGTTGCCTGCTTTTATTAAAATTTTCGCTTTATCTACAAACATAGCATTTCTCCTACTGAATTTTATACAGACTTTGATCGCCTATTGAATACACAAGCTCCAAACCCGATATTGTTTCCTCGTTTATGTCAAAGTCATGTCTTTCATAGTTGCTTACATATACATAGCTGATATTATTCTCTTTTGCAAAATCAACCAAATCCGCATAGCTTGCACTATATGCATTATGCACATTCATATCACGCTTTGAGAGTTCATCACCCATACCGTGAAAATACACATAGAGTGACGAGCCTAAATATATCGTTCTGCCAGCCAGCGTGCAAACAGGGTTTAAATGTTCACCGCCTGTTAAAAATACCGCATTTTTATCGGTGTTCTCCCTTATATAGTCAGCCATTTTAACGGCGTCTGCCGAAAATGTCTGATACTGTCCACCGCTTACATATTCACGGCATATCGTGAGTGCGCCCGATACGGTGCCCGAAAGGATTACCAACACCGCAAGGTAGGCACGGAATTTTACATTTTTAAGCATATCCCACATATATACAAGCCATGCCGATACATTTATAACAGCTATCATATACACAGGATAAAACAGCTTATTGTTATCGTATTCGTTTGGCTGAAACAGGATAAGCTCTGCAATAACAAACACGACCGCAACGGCTACTAAAAGCCGTCTGTTATCCTTTTTTGCATATGCAAATGCAGGTGCGATAAACAGTGCCGTTATGCCCCAGTTCTTTATATAGAACCACAAATACGGATCTGCATGGTTTACCCAGTTAAACTGCCACTTTAAAAATGATTCGTTGCCTACAGTTTGCCTGAATGTCCAGAATACAAGCTGTGGTGCTGCCATAACAAGCACAATTCCACCGAATATTACCCAGTTTATTATATAGTCCTTTTTATTATCCTCGCCAAAGAGATATAAAAAGAACATTGCGCCCGATATTATTCCAAGCGCTAAAAACGAATGGGTATGCACCATTGGCATAAACCCTGCCAAGATACCTAAAATTATATATTCCTGCCTTGATTTTGTTTTTAGGGCATCTATTAAAAGCCACAAACACGGCATAAGCATAAACCAGCCCGCCATAGTTGTGCGCTGTGGAATAATCATATCGCATATGGTATTTGACCAACGGATATTATGCTCGTTAAAATTGGTGGGCGTATGGTAATAACCCGTAAAAATATCGGTAAATATGCCACGATCAGCCTTTGCACCGTCAAGGAAATATGCAAAGCCGAAACCGCCGTTTATAAAGAAAAACACTGTCGCCAAAATACTTGCAACACGGTTTTTGGTTATGGTATAGGCTAAAATATAAAAGCCCAAAACCAGTAAAAACGATATTATATAGCTTGGTATTAAAACCGCCCATCTTAACGGCGTTCCTAACAGATACAGACTTCCTGACAGCATATCCGCAAAAAACGGATAGTTCATAAGTGTTCCCGATAAGAGACTGTACTCAGGCGGAAATTCACCCTGCTCCTTTATGCTTGTTATAAAGCTAAGATGCATTTGTAAATCGCCGTATGTGCTCTGCCCCGATGCAAAACCGCCTTTATACGGCACTAAAACATGGTTTGTTAAAAGCACGCATATAACAAGGGTTATCGGCAATATAACAAAGCACAGCGTTTTAATATCTGCATATTTTTCGGTGCATGATAGCTCAATATCAAAAAGCTTGTCCTTTTTTAAAGCTTTTAGCAATATATACGGCACTGTAAACAGTACCAAAAGCACGATATGGCTAAGTATAGAAAATCCGAAAACCGATGCAGGTATCATTATCCCCGACATCAGCGCAACAGTCCCTATTACTCCGCCAAACCAGCCCCTAAAATATATATCCTTGTTTTTAAATATTGTATTGGCATACAAAAAACCGACAAACAAGAAATATAAGTATAAAATAACACCAATCATATTTTACTCGGCTCTTTTTTGAGCGTTAACTTTTCCTTTTTCTATATCCTCCTGCATACCGTTAAAGGCATTTTCTATTGACTCCTTTAGCTTCGCCTTATCGGAGCATTTAAACTCCATGGCGGATATATTATTTGCAGTATCAAGCATAATCAAGGTCGGCGTCATACCCTCGACAGGGAACTTTTCCTTATCCTCGGGATTTTTGTCAATATCCCTTAAATCAAACTCAACTATGTCCTTATACTCGTCCTTTAGCTCGTTAAATGCCTTAATCTCGGCATCGTATGTTTCATCGGACGCAGAAACAAAGTACATTACCTGTGGCAGATAAAACTTACCGTTGTCGCTTACCTGTTTTTCCTCGCCGTTTACAACAGCCATATCGCTTTTATCTACACTTGATGTGCTTGTTTTATCCTCTGTCTTTGTTTCTTGCTTGTCCGCAGTCTTTTTTCCGCAGCCGCCAAGCATTGACACTGCCAAAATTGCACTTACCAAAAATATAAAACTTTTTTTCATAATAATTCCTCCATTTGTTTTTTCACTAAATCCAACGCCCTTATTGCAATCTTATTATATCTGTCGGCTTTTTTTCTAATTCTCTCGTTTAAGCCCTCGATTATACCGAAGTTTGCGTTCATAGGCTGAAATTTAGTAACATATTCATCACTTATATATAAAGGCAGGGCACCGATACAGGTTTTTTTATCAGGCTCCCACATGGGCTTGCCTTTTAGCTTTCTTGCCATATTATAGCCTGCCAATATTCCCGATGAGGCGCTTTCTACATAGCCCTCAACACCGGTTATCTGACCTGCAAAAAATATTTTGCCGTTTTCCCTTAGCTGATAGTATTTATTTAACAGCCTCGGCGAATTTATAAATGTATTTCTGTGCATTACGCCGTATCTTACAAATTCTGCGTTTTGAAGTCCGGGAATCATTGAAAATACCCTTTTTTGCTCGCCAAATTTCAGATTTGTCTGAAACCCGACTATGTTATACAAAGTACCCTCAATATTATCCTGTCTTAGCTGAACAACCGCATAGGCATCGTCCTTGCCTGTTTTGGGATTTACCAAGCCAACAGGCTTTAAAGGCCCGAAGGTGAGGGTTTTATCGCCACGCTTTGCCATAACCTCAACAGGCATACACCCCTCAAAAACAGCGCTGTTCTCAAATTCGTGAAGGTCGGCGCACTCGGCATTTACAAGCTCGTTATAAAATGCAAAGTACTCGTCCTTTGTCATGGGACAGTTTATATAATCGGGTGTGCCCTTACCGTACCTTGCACCGAAAAAGGTTTTATCCTTATCAATACTCTCTGCCGTTACCAACGGTGCGGCGGCATCAAAAAAGTAAAGTCCCGTATCGCCTGTAAGCTCTGATATTGCCTCCGATAAGCTATCAGATGTCAAAGGCCCTGTTGCGATAATGGTATATTCATCAGGGTTAATTTGTGTAACCTCTTCGTTTTTTACCGTAATGAGCGGTTCATTTTTTATTTTATCGGTTATGAATTTTGAAAACACATCACGGTCTACCGCCAAAGCTCCGCCCGCAGGAACACGGGAAATATCCGCCGCACTCATCATAAGCGAGTCAAACAGGCGCATTTCCTCTTTTAAAAGTCCGCAAGCGTTTTCAATTCTGTCCGCCTTTAGTGAGTTTGAGCAGACAAGCTCGGCAAAATTTTCGCTTCTGTGTGCAGGTGAGAATTTTTTTGGCTTCATTTCATAAAGCTCCACCTCTATACCCTGCCGTGAGAGCTGCCATGCCGCCTCACAGCCTGCAAGCCCTGCGCCTATTACCTTAACCTTTTCGCTCATATTTACAGTCCTCATTATAGCAAACAACTGCGCCCCGTCTGCCGTTTCTCTTCATCAGTAAGCCTCCGCACAGCGGACACTTTTCTTTAAGGGGTTCATACCAAATCATAAAATCGCATTTTGGTATATTCTCACAGCCATAGTATACCTTGCCACGCCTTGAACGCTTTACAAGGATTTCACCCTTACCGCATTTTGGGCATGTTACTCCGGTTGAGTTCCTTATAGTCATGGTATTTTTACATTCGGGGAAACCGGGGCATGCAAGGAATTTACCGAATTTTGAGAGCTTATAAACCATTTTACGACCGCATTTATCGCAAATTACATCGGACTCCTCGTCCTTTATCTGTATCTTTGAAATATTCTTTTCCGCCTCAGTCAGCTCGGCATTGAATTTGGGGTAAAAGTCGCCGATTACCTTTTTCCATTTGAGCTTGCCCTCTTCGACCTCGTCAAGCTCCTCCTCCATGCCTGCGGTAAAGTCAACATCCACAATGTCACGGAAATTATTTTTCATAATATCCGTTGTTACCTTGCCAAGCTCGGTAGGTACAAGCTGGCGCTTGCTTCTTGAAACATATCCTCTTGAAACAATAGTTGCAATGGTTGGCGCATAGGTTGAAGGTCTGCCTATGCCCTTTTGTTCAAGCTCCTCGATTAAAGTTGCATCGCTGTACCTTGCAGGTGGCTGGGTAAAATGCTGTTTTGAGTTACAGTCGTTCATTTTCAGAACATCGCCCTCGCTAAGCTCGGGAAGCATTTTATTCTTATCGTCATCGCTTGCATCAGCCTCAACATACACCTTCATATAGCCCTTGAACTTAATATTTGATCCGCTTGCACGGAAGGTATGCCCGTTTGCGTCAATGGACACGCTCATTGTATCATATACGGCGCTTGCCATTTGTGATGCGGCAAAACGCTCCCATATAAGCTTATAGAGCTTGTACTGGTCATTTGTGAGCTTATCCTTTATGTCAATGGGCTTAATATTTATCGAGGTCGGGCGGATTGCCTCATGGGCGTCCTGCGCATTTTTGCCTGTGTTAAACTGCTTGGGAGCAACATATTCCTTGCCGTATTCGTTTGTTAAAAATGCAACCGCCTCTGCCTGTGCATCGGGGCTTATTCTTAATGAGTCCGTTCTCATATATGTTATAAGACCGACTGTGCCAAGCTTTCCGCCAAGGCTTATACCCTCATACAAACCTTGTGCTATCTGCATTGTCTTTATTGCCTGGAAATTGAATTTTTTAGACGCCTCCTGTTGCATGGTGCTGGTTGTAAACGGAGCTTTGGGGTTATGCCGTTGCTCACTCCTCTTAACCTTGCTGACCTTAAACTGAGCGCCCTCCAAATCATCTGTAATCTTATTGGTTGAGTTCTGATTTTTTAGCTTTGTTTCCTTACCGTTCTCACCGTAGTATTTTGCCATAAAGCTCTTTTTTGATTTTGTATCTGTGAGCTTTGCATCAATTGTCCAATACTCCTCGGGGGTAAAGTTCTCTATCTCGTCCTCACGGTCGCAAATAATTCTTGTTGCAACAGACTGTACTCTGCCTGCGCTAAGGCCTCTTTTTACCTTTTCCCAAAGTATAGGGCTTATTTTATAACCCACAATTCTGTCTAAAACTCTTCGTGCCTGCTGTGCATCAACCAAGTCCATATCAATGCTTCTGGGACTTTTCATCGCCGCTTTTACGGCATTTTTTGTTACCTCGTTAAAGGTTACACGGCATTTTGAATTTGGGTCAATCTTTAAGGCGTTTGCCAGATGCCAGCTTATTGCCTCTCCCTCACGGTCGGGGTCGGTTGCAAGGTAGACCTCGTCTGCCTTTTTTGCTTCCTTTTTAAGGGATGTGAGTAATTCGCCCTTACCTCGGATTGTTATATATTTAGGCTCATAGTCATTGTCCACATCAACGCCCAATGAACTTTTGGGAAGGTCAATAACATGTCCCATTGATGCGACAACGCTATAGTCCTTTCCAAGGTATTTTTTGATTGTGCCTGCCTTTGCAGGTGACTCAACTATGAGCAATCTTTTCTTTGCCATTTCTATCCTCCGTTTTTATATATGCCTATGAGGTCTTAATTTTATATATATTCCCCGGCATTTTCTCTACTACGCCACGCACTTCAAGCATGGTCATTTTTATATTCATATCCTGAGCGGATATATCAAGCCTCCCTGTCATTTCATCAACACTCATATCCCTTTGGGTTAATAAATCAAATATCTTCTCTTCAATATCGGATAACCCTTTTGGCTTTGCCTTATCTTCAATAAGTGGCTCTGCCTCTTTTTGAGGCTCTGTAACTTTAAGCTCTATAGCAGTGAACTTTGCATACGGATATTCCTCAATAATATCCCCTGCGCTCATAACTAATTTTGCGCCTTGCTGTATAAGTCGGTTTGTACCCTCATACATCGGATCTAAAATGTTACCGGGTACTGAAAACACATCTCTTCCGTATTCCATGGCGCATCTTGCTGTTATTAACGAGCCGCTGCCTTTTTTAGCCTGTGTTACCAACACTCCGTTTGAAAGACCTGCAATAATACGGTTTCGTTCAGGGAAATGCTCACGCCTTGGCTCACTGCCGGGCGGATATTCGCTTATTACCATACCCGTCTTTATAATATCATACATCAAGCGTTCATTTTCTTTGGGGTATACAACATCAAGCCCCGATCCGATAACCGCAACGGTCGGCATATTGTATTTGAGCGCTTGCCCCGACGCAACAGCGTCAAGACCTCTTGCCATTCCGCTTATAAGTATGACGCCCTGAAAAGATAACTCGCCTGCAAGCCTCGATGTAACAAGCCGTCCGTAATCGGTTGCATGTCTTGACCCGATAACGCCGATTGTAAGCGCTTCATCAAGGTTTATATGCTTGCCTCTAACATACAATATGTAAGGTATTGGTGTAATATTCCGAAGTTTATCGGGGTACTCCTCCATATCGTATGTAAGGATATATCCGTCAAGCTCGGACATTTTCTTGTAAATATCATTAGCCCCGTCAAGATTTTTGTCGGCAAGGCTTTTTATGTCATTTTCGGTGATACGCTCAATATGTGAATAGTTATTTGCTTTATATATAGCATCAATTGTCCCGAATTTATCAAGCAGTGCCGAAATTTTTGCACTTGTTATACCGTATTTTTCGGTAAGCCATATCCAATAAACGCAATTTTCCATAATACCACCGATTTCTTTTCTTTCATATTTATATGCTTATTATATACTATACACTTTTTTTAAAATACTACAAAACTTTTTAATTGTCAAGGAAATTATTTCCGCTTTTGATTTCTTGCCCATTCATACATATATAAAGCTGCCGCAACGGAAACATTCAGTGATTCTGCCTTGCCGTAAATCGGTATTTTTGTAGGCGTACATAAAGCCCTCAGCTCATCGGATACGCCGTTTGCCTCGTTCCCGACAACTATTATGGTAGGCAGGGTATAATCAACCTTTTTAAAATCAATTGTATCGTCTGATAAAATACCCGATATAAGGTTATAACCCATTGCCTTATATTCTTTTATATCGTCTACACCCTTATCCCTTATTATATCGACATTAAAAAACGAGCCCATACTTGCCCTTACGGTTTTTGGAGCGTATACATCAACCGAGCCGCCCGATAATATAACTCCGCCCATGCCCGATGCATCGGCAGTTCGTATAATCGTGCCCAAGTTCCCCGGGTCTGATACATTATCGCAATATACATATGATTTTGTTATGTCTAATCCAATATTGTCCGCATCCATTTTGATTATTGCCATAATCCCCTGCGGTGTTTTGGTATCGGATAATTTATTAAATAATTCCCTTGGCAGTTTGTATGTCGGGGCATCATAGTCGGTTACATAAAAATCATCGGCTACAATGACTGCCGATATTGTTTTACCTGAATTTATCGCATCATTTACCGATTTTATGCCCTCAACGCTGTATTCTTTTTGAAGGTATCTTGTTTTCTTCTTTTCAAGAGATTTAAAGTATTTATACTTTGCATTTTGTGAAGATGTAATATTTATCATAACAAATCCCCTTATATTTATCCAATCTTTGAGATTTTTTGTAATTATATACCCAAAGTAAAAATTTAGCAATACCAAATTAACCAAAACCGCCATATTGGCATATCATAACATAAGATTTGGAATAAGGAAGTGATAATTTGGATAACGGCGTAATTTTTGCATTTTTTGTAACATTGCTTGCAGGGATTGCAACAGGTTTGGGAAGCGTTATGGCGTTATTTACAAAACAGACAAACACAAGGTTTTTGGCAGGTTCTTTGGGCTTTTCGGCAGGCGTTATGATTTATGTGTCCATGATTGAGATATTTCAAAAGGCGAATGTTTTTCTCGCCTCAGAGCATGGCGATAATTTGGGGTATATCATGGCAACGGCATCATTTTTTGCAGGCGTTATATTTATAGGTCTTATTGACTATCTTGTACCGTCCTCAGAGGGTGATATCGGCTGTAAGCATAGTGGCGAGTGCAATAAAACCTTACAGCGTATGGGGATAATGACAGCCCTTGCAATAGGAATACATAATTTCCCCGAAGGTATGGTAACTTTTACATCAGCCCTGCGCGATCCACATTTGGGAATTGCAATAGCACTGGCAATTGCAATTCACAATATCCCCGAGGGCATTGCAACATCTGTACCGATTTATTATTCAACAGGCAGTAAAAAAAGAGCGTTTGCCGTTTCGTTTTTATCGGGAATTACCGAGCCTGTAGGCGCGGTAATAGGATATCTGGCACTTCGCCCGTTTTTTAGCGATACCCTGTTTGGAATACTCTTCGGCGCAATAGCGGGAATTATGGTGTTTATATCAATTGAGGAGCTTTTGCCTATGGCAAGGGAATATGAAAAAAGCAAAATAACCATAATCGGCTTTATAGTCGGAATGGCAATTATGGCATTGAGTTTGATGTTGTTTTTGTAAAGTTTAAATTTTGGTTTAGCGTACATTATAAAACCGTCAATTGGTATGGGTTGTAGGGTTGGGGCTTGCTCCAACCGTCCCCGACAACGCATATTCAGAACGGCAGGAGCAAGCCCCTGCCCTACAATGACATTGGATATTACACCGTTAAACCAAAATTTATCGGTACACACAAAAAGAGGCTTCCTTCAAAAGCCTCTTTTAAAAAGGGATGGGAAAAATGGTTTTAATAACCGTTTTTTATATAATTAACAGGCATATGCCTGTAATTATTGGGGGATTGGGATTGCCCTTACAGACAACCCCACTATGAAAAGGGGTAATTTTGACTGTTTTTAACTTTTCAAAATACCACTTTTTAGCTATCTTTGTGATGCGGCCTTATCCTGTTCCTTTGCAGATGTATCCTCCTGCAATACCACATCAACCTCCATTGTCTGTCCGTTTCTTGAAATCTTGAATTTCAAGGTATCGCCGGGCTTTTTGGTATCTCTTATTTTATTTATCTCATCGGTTGATGAAACCTCTTTTCCGTCAACCGCCAAAATCTGATCCTTTACCTGCAAGCCTGCCTTCTCGGCGCCCGAGCCCTCCTGAACTCCGGCAACGAACAAGCCAAACTGTGTCGGCTGAATTGATATACCCACAAGCGGTCTGCCCGTTACATAGCCCGAGGACATCAAATCGTCAATTATCGGTTTTGCCTCGTCAATCGAGATTGCAAAGCCCATACCCTCAACACCTGCCGATGAGAGCTTTACAGAGTTAATTCCGATAATCTCACCGTACTGGTTAATGAGCGCTCCGCCACTGTTACCGCTGTTGATTGCGGCATCTGTCTGGATAAGGTTATATGTTCTGTTCTCTATTGTCATAGTCCTGTTTACGGCACTTATAATTCCTGCCGTAACAGAGCCCGAAAACTCCATACCCATCGGGTTACCTATCGCAACCGCAAGCTCGCCGACCTTAACATCTGCCGATACGCCCAAGGTTGCGGCAGGAAGATCATTACCTGCATCAATCTTTAAAACTGCAAGGTCTGTTTTTGTGTCCTGACCGACTAATTTTGCGGTGTATTCCTCGCCTGTGTTTAATATAACGGAAACCTCCGAGGCACCGTCAACCACATGCTGGTTTGTTACGATATATCCGTCCTTGCTTATAATAATTCCCGAACCGCTTCCCTGCTCAACAGTCTGACCGTCATTTGACGGGTCCTCTGTATAGTAATATCTACCGCTGAACGGATCATAGTATTTTTGAGCAGATACCGTAGTCTTGTTGATAACTCCCACTACGCTTGGACCAACCTTTTGCGCAATCTCTGTAACAGTTAAAGCGCCCTTTGAAACATTGGTATTTACAGTAGGGGTTGCTATATCGCTTTTATTATCGGCAGTAGCCGTTACCTTTGATGTTAAAAGTGAATTTGGATTTATTCCGTTATGCTTGACTAAATAATATCCGCCTGCACCGCACGCAACAAATGTAAACACGCTTGCCAACAGAGCCGATGTTAAGCCAACCAAAAACGGTCTTTGTTTCTTCTCCTTCTTTTTCGGTATGTCATACACTACCATGTCTGTACTTTCAGTATAAGGATATTTTTTCATTTTCTATTACCTCCAAGATTTTATATATTCTGCTCAAATCCAAATTTTCATATTTAGGGATTTTAGTATTTCCCTTTGACATTTTTTATATTACACCCTATATTTGACACTGGTATGAATTAAATGTAAATAACTTTTGTAATGTTTGTGAATAATTTATGAACGCAAATGATAAATATTGTTAAAAAGCGGATAAAATATTGTTGACATATTATATAAATAAGTATAAAATACAGTAAATGCGAATTTTTTGCAACAAGTCTTTGATTACAGGGAGATTTTTAAATGGAAAAACTGCTTATTTTGGATTCAAACAGTATTCTAAACCGCGCATTTTACGGAATACGCTATCTTGCAACGGCAGACGGAACGCCGACAAATGCGATATACGGATTTATAAATATTTTAATAAAGCTTGTAAACGAAATTAAGCCTGACTATATCTGTGCGGCATTTGATGTACATGCTCCGACCTTCAGACACAAGATGTTTGATGATTACAAGGCAACCCGCCATGCCACACCCGACGGTTTAATAGCTCAAATGCCGATTGCAAAGGATATTTTAAAGGCAATGAGCATACCTGTTTTAGAGCTTGCAGGCTATGAGGCTGACGATATAATCGGCACAGTTTCAAGAATATGCGAGGAGAACAATGTCGAGTGCTACATTGCAACGGGCGACAAGGATGACCTACAGCTTGCATCAGACATAACAAAGGTTGTGCTTACCGTTACAAAATCAGGCTCTAACGATACAACAATATATGATGACAAGGCAGTTTTTGAGCGCTACCGTGTATCGCCCAAAGAGTTTATTGATGTAAAGGCGCTTATGGGAGATAGCTCGGACAATATCCCCGGCGTAAAAGGGATTGGCGAGAAAACGGCAATGAGCCTTATTGAAAAATACCATAATATTGAGTATATATTTGATAATCTTCCGCTTGATTTAAAGGGCGCAACATTAAAAAAGCTCGAAGAGGGCAAGGAAATTGCATATCTTTCAAAGGAGCTTGCAACAATTATCCGTGATGTGCCTTTGACAGATTTTAAAATTTCAGACTGCCAATTCAGAGGATTTTCCAACGATGCAACAAGTGAGTTATATCCGCTTTTAAACAGCTTAGAGCTTTCAAGCATCATAAAAAAGCTTGGTATAAAGCCTGATGATAACACCTCCACCCTATCCGTTGACATTTATGAGGGTACAACAATTAAAGAGATTACATCGGGATCTGAGCTATGCGAAATTTTAAAAAATGCCGATGAGATTGCGTTTGTGCCGCAATATAACAGCGGTGGGCTTATAAATGCAGGCTTTGCGATTGGGAAAACGGCGTATTATACAAGCGGTTTGACGCAGGAGGAGCTAAACTCGGCATTTTGCGATATTTTAACTGAGGGAAAATTTATTGCCTGTGATATAAAGGATTTTATCGTAGCCATAAATCCGTTTATTGATATTACAGCATTGAAATTTGATGTGGCGATTGCGGCATATCTTATAAATCCGTCAAAATCACAGTACACGCTTGACGATATGGCACAGAGTTTCTTGGGCGTTACTCTTGATAAGAGTGAGGAAAAACAGTTATCCTTATTTGATGAGGAGAGTGAAACATCGGATATTTTAGCAAAGCGTGCTCTCTCTCTTATGCCTCTTCGGGATTATCTTTTAAAGGAGCTTACCAAAAACGGGCAAACTAAGCTTTACTATGACATTGAGCTACCGTTAATATCGGTGCTTGCGCATATGCAGTTAAACGGATTTTTGGTTGACAAGGACGAGCTTACAAGGTTCTCGGATATGCTAAGCAAAAAAATTGATGCGCTTACAAAGGAGATATATTTCCTTGCAGGCGAGGAGTTTAACATAAATTCGCCGAAGCAGTTAGGCGTTATTCTCTTTGAGAAAATGGGACTTAAACCTGCAAAGAAAACAAAAAGCGGATATTCAACCAATGCCGATGCTTTGGACAAGCTAAAGGACAAAAGTCCGATTATCGGATTTATCCTTGAATACCGCCAGTATTCAAAGCTAAAAAGCACATACTGTGACGGCTTATCCGCAGTTATAAATCCAAAAACGCACAGAATACACTCAATCTTTACACAGACCGTAACCGTTACGGGCAGAATTTCATCAACCGAGCCAAATCTCCAGAATATTCCGACAAGAACGGAGCTTGGCAGAGAGATACGGAAGATGTTTGTTGCAAAAGAGGGTTGCGTATTGGTTGATGCGGACTATTCACAGATTGAATTGAGGGTATTATCAGACATTGCAAATGATAAAATAATGCAGCAGGCGTTTCTTGACGGCGAGGATATACACGCCGTTACCGCATCACAGGTTTTGGGTGTTCCGTTGGATCAAATAACGCCCGACCAGAGGCGGAGCGCAAAAGCGGTTAATTTCGGCATAGTATACGGAATTGGCGAATTTTCGCTTGCAAATGATTTAGGTATATCGTTCCATGAGGCAAAAGCGTATATTGAGGGGTATCTTGAAAAATACAGCGGTGTTCATGAATATATGAACGATATAAAAGAGCAGGCAAAGGCTCAGGGGTATGTTAAAACGCTTATGAACAGAATACGGTATATCCCCGAGATTAAATCGTCAAATCCGCAGATGCGAAAATTCGGCGAAAGAGTCGCACTAAACACCCCCATACAAGGTACGGCGGCAGATATTATTAAGCTTGCAATGGTAAAGGTATTTAACCGTCTAAAAAACGAGGGGTTAAAATCAAAGCTAATCTTGCAGGTACATGACGAGCTTATTATCGAAGCGCCACATGATGAGGTAGAGGCTGTCAAAAAAATCCTTAAAGAGGAAATGCAGGGCGCCATGGAGCTTAAAGTTCCGCTTATTGTAGATATGTCAACGGGACACAGCTGGTATGAAGCCAAATAAGAAAAAACCGTCATATTAACACCATTAAAATAAAGAGGTAATAACTTATGAAAAAATTATTATGTATAATTCCCATTATGATAGTGCTTTTGTTATCATCCTGTGCGGATAAAACAAATAACAGTGGCAAAGCAACGGTATATACATCATTTTATGCGGTATCTGATTTTACAAAAACAGTAGCAGGAGATTTAGTCGATGTAATAAATCTTATGCCACAGGGCATGGAACCGCACGACTTTGAGCCGACTGCCACGGATATTTCAAAGCTAACAAAGAGCGATTTGTTTATTTATAACGGTGGCGGTATTGATGATTGGGCAGACAGTATTATAGATACTCTGCCAGATACCGTAGCTGTTACAAGGCTTTACGATACGGAAAATACCGATCCGCATACATGGTTGAGCTTTAAAAATGCATATGCCGAGTTAAATACCATATGCAATGCTCTGTCCGATATTGAGCCTCAAAACAAAGCTGTTTTTGAGGCTAACCGTGACAGCTATATAAAGAAATTAGAGGAGCTTGAAAACGAGTATAAAAATGCAGGCTTTGGCGGTTTAAAGATGTTTGTAACCCACGGCGCATACGGATATTTATGTGAGGAGCTTGGTATTGAGCAGGTTGCATTAGAGGGTATATCGGGTGAGAGCGATCCCTCCCCCGCACAGGTTGCACAGGTGGTTGACGACATAAAAAAAAGCGGTGCAAAATGCATTTTCTATGAGCCTTTAGAGGGCGATAAAACAGCCCAAGCCGTTGCAAATGAGGCAGGGGTTATTGCATTGCCGTTATCGACCTTTGAGGCGGATGATGAAAACCGTGATTACTACACTGTTATGAGTGAGAATTTAGAGCAAATGAAGAAGGGTTTAAAATAATGGACGAAATATTAAAGGTGGAGAATGTGAGCTTTGACTACTCCGATGCACAGGTGCTTAAAAATGTCAGCTTCACACTGCACAAGGGTGATTTTTTAGGCATAATAGGCGCAAACGGCGCAGGCAAATCCACACTTATAAAGCTGATACTTAAAATTCTGCCTCTTGACAAGGGCAGAATAACGCTTTTCGGTACGGATATACAGAAATTCCGTGACAACCACAAAATCGGGTATGTTTCGCAAAAGGCAAGCTCTTTTAATTCGCAGTTTCCCGCAACGGTAAGCGAGGTGGTTATGGCAAACCTGTATTCAAAGCGCCGTTACCCGTTTTTGGGATATACTCATTCCGATTATGAAAAGCTTGAGAGGGTTTTAGAAACGGTTGGTATGCTTGAATTTAAGGACAAGTTAATAGGCAACTTATCGGGAGGTCAGCAACAGAGGGTATTTATCGCAAGAGCGCTTATATCAGAGCCTGAGCTGTTGCTTATGGACGAGCCGACTGTCGGTGTTGATGCGATGCAATATGCACAGATTATGGATATTATATCAAAGCTAAATGACGAGGGTATGACAATCGTTATGACAAACCATGACACACCCGAGCTTATTCGGGTTTCATCAAAGCTTCTGATATTCTGCTCACACGGAAACGGCGAGTTTTTAAACCGTGCCGACCTCACCGTTGATGAAGTAAATGCAATCTATGCAGGAAAGAGAGGCCATCACCATGCTTGATATGTTTAGCTATGCGTTTATGCAACGAGCGTTTATAGTGGCGATTGTTATTGCATTTATTGCGCCATGTATAGGCGTTTCGATAGTATTAAAAAGGCTTTCGGCAATAGGCGATGCAACCTCGCACAGTGCCTTAGCAGGCATTGCCTTAGGACTTGTGATAGGCATAAACCCAATACTTGGCGGACTGTTATTCTCCATACTTGCAGTACTTAGTATTGAATTTTTCAGAAAGGCATTTTCTAAATTTTCAGAAATTGCAGCCGTTATTGTAATGTCAACAGGTATAGGACTTACAGCTATAATATCTGGGTTTATAACATCGGGCTCATCAAACTTAAACGGATTTTTATTCGGTTCAATCGTAGCCATATCGAACTTTGAGATGTGCCTTACCATTGTGTTAGGTGCAATAGTTGTGATAGTGTTTACACTTTTACGGCACGAGCTGTTTTTCGTAACCTTTGACGAGGAGGCGGCACGGCTTGCAGGCGTAAAAACAAAGCTTGTAAACACCACGCTTATGATACTTACCGCAATTACGGTATCGGTTGCATCAAGGGTTGTCGGTGCGCTTATGATTTCATCGCTTATGGTAATACCCGTCGCCTGCGCTATGATGATAGGAAAAAGCTACCGCCTTACCGTTATCTGGTCAATAATATTTGCACAGGCGTTCTCAATTTTCGGGCTTATTATTTCATACCTTGCAGATCTCCGCCCCGGCGGTACGATAGTTTTATTGGGTGTTGTTACATTGATAATTTTAATGGCATTTAACAGGGACAGGTGATAATTAAAATGGATAAATTACTTACTCAGGCAGGACTAAAATGCACAAAACAGCGTCTTGATGTCTTAAATATTTTAAATACCGCAAATAAACCGCTTACGGCGGAGGAAATACATGCTGAGGTATCGGATATTGCCTTATCAACAGTGTATCGGATACTCGACAAACTTCTTGAAAAAAACATAGTTATAAAAACGACTATTCCAAAATCCGACGGTGTGTATTATGAGCTTACCGCAAACGAGCATAAGCATTTTGCAATCTGCCTTGCCTGCCATAAGCTAAAATATATAGATATTTGTCCCATACATAACACAACCGTATCTGACTTTACCGTAACAGGGCATAAGCTCGAATTATACGGATACTGTAAGGAATGTATAAAATAACGGTGTTGCCATTGGCAACACCGTTATTTGTTAAACTCTTTACAAAAGTATATCATTTGTCAAATATTATTGAAAACAGAAAATTTTTGTTATATACTGTCGTTGTCGGGAAAACCGACAAGGCAAGACTAAAAACGATTAGTTTTTCGGACGGTTATGCCTCCACAACTCCGTAAACTGTTGGGTACATACTACACCAAGGTGCTCGGATTGGAGGTGATGCTGTATGGGAAAATCACTTTTAAAAATAGCAACTATGCTATTTGTGATTGTAATAATTCTCATAGTTTTTACTATAACAGCAAAGTAACCGCCCACATGCTAAAGGTTGCGGTTACTTTGTAACAAAACTCTTGGCATAACCGTTTGAAGATCTTGCCTTTTTCTATTTTTATTATATATATTTTAAATCTGTTTGTCAAGAGTTAATAATCTGTTAGTTTTACTTATTTCTTTTATCCGTCCAGTCCTCTTTATTTACCTGTCTTGCACGGGCAATGGATAAGGTTTTTGACGGAATATCCTCGGTTATGGTTGAGCCTGCGGCGATATAGGCATTATCCCCCACATTTATAGGTGATACGAAGTTTGTGTTACAGCCAACAAAGCAGTTATCGCCGATAGTAGTTCTGTACTTATTCTTACCGTCATAGTTACAGGTTACTGTACCGCAGCCGAAGTTTACAGCCTTACCGACATCACTGTCGCCTATATATGTAAGGTGTGAAATCTTTGTGCCGTCGTCAATAGTTGAGTTTTTAAGCTCTACAAAGTCGCCGACCTTTACATCTTTTCCGACCTTGCAGTTTGGTCTTACATATGCAAAAGGTCCCACATGTGTACCCTCGTCAATTTCGGAATTTAAAATGACTGATTTTAATATATCAACATTATCATGAATTATTGCCTTGTCAAGCTTTGTTCCCTCGCCGATAACACAGTTTTTGCCGATTGTTGTACCTGCTTTTATAGAAACATTTGGCTCAATTATTGTATCTGCTCCGATTGTAACATCCGACTCAATCATGATAGTTTCGGGTAAGCGCATTGTTACGCCGTTTTTCATATGGGATTTATTTATTCTCTCCTGCATAATCTTCTCTGCTTCCCATAATTGTACACGGTCATTTATACCGCGGATTTCATCGTTATCGGAAATTGCATATGCACCGACCTTCCTACCTTGCGACAACAGTATTTCAAGGGTATCGGTTAAATAATACTCGCCCTGTGCGTTATTTGGTGTAAGCTCTGACAATGCGCCCACAAGCGACTCAGAGTCAAACACATACATACCCGAATTTATCTCGTTTATCTTTCTTTCCTCGTCTGTTGCGTCCTTATGCTCGACTATTTTTAAAACATCGCCCTTATTATCTCTTACAATTCTGCCATAGCCTGTTGCATCGTCTAAGATTGCGGTTATAACTGTAGCGCTGTTACCCTCGCTGTTATGGTATTCTATAGCCTTATTTATTGTATCTGCTGTTATAAGCGGTGTATCGCCGTTTAAGATAACGGTTGAACCCTTATGCGCCTTAATAAAGTCCACCGCCTGCATAACGGCATGACCTGTTCCCTTTTGCTCGCTCTGTATTGCATACTCGCAAACCTCACCCAAGGTTTCCTTTACCATATCCGCCTTGTGTCCGACAATTGCAAGCACATTATCGGCACCTGCCTCTTTTGATGCGTCAATTACCCATTTTGTGAGCGGTTTTCCGCATACTCTGTGGATTACCTTTGGCATCTCCGACTTCATTCTTGTGCCCATTCCTGCGGCTAAAATTACACTTGTAAACATTGTTTTCTCCTCCTATAAATTCATTTTCCGTGTCCGCTCTATGTCCCGGCCGATTTGCTTTTTCAAATCCTCCATGGTATCAAACTTTTTCATATCCCTAAGCCTTGTTGCAAACGAAACACGGATATATTTATCATAAATATCCTCGTTAAAATCAAGGATATGACTTTCTATTGTTAATTTTTTTGCGTTAAAGGTTATATTCTTACCCACATTTATAACACATTTTAAGCGTCTGCCGTCAACATATGTTATTCCTGCATAAACTCCCTCTTTTGGAAGCGCCATATTGGGATCAAAATCAACATTTGCAGTGGGAAGTCCCATTTTATGCCCGTTTTGCTTACCGTATATAACCTTTCCCTCAACACAGTAGCGTCTGCCTAAAAACCGCTCCGTTTCCTCCATATTTCCCGATTTTATAAGCTCACGGATATATGTAGATGAAACGGTTTTATCGTCTATTGTTACACGGTCGGTAACTATTACGGAAAAGCCGTATTTTTTGCCAAATTCCTTTAGCATCTCGACATTGCCCTCTGCCTTATGTCCGAAGCTGTAGTCATAGCCTACCGATATTACCCTTGCGCCTACATTTTTTATAAGCAGTTTTATAAAATCCTCAGGCGATAGCTTCATAAACTCGGGTGTGAATTTTCTTATATACACAAAATCGGGGTGTTCCCTTGCCAAAAGCTCCAATTTAGCTTCATTGGGAGTTATAAGCTCAATTTTTTTATTGCTTGTAAAGTTCTTTGTATTCTCGTCAAAAAGTAAAACTCCCGACTTTAAGCCCAATTCACGAGCGGCATCTATTGCGTTATTTATAACGCACATATGAGCGATATGAAGACCGTCAAAATTACCAAGAGCCACAGCGCTACCCTCACAGTCAACAACCTGCTCTGCATAAATTATGTCCACTCTATCACTCTCCCCTCTGTGGCAATATCATAAAACTATCGTGTGTTTAACGAAACTTAGCTGACGCCATTCTTGGTGGCTGACAAGCTTTATTCACTTAGCTTACCGCATTACCCTTTTTTTGCAACGCCGACACGCTATCGTATGTTTAAAGTTGCTCGACTGACACCCTCGTGGTGGCTGACAAGCTTTATTCACTTAGCTTACCGCATTACCCTTTTTTGCAACGCCGACACTCTATCGTATGTTTAAAGTTGCTCGACTGACACCCTCGTGGTGGCTGGCGAGCTTTATTCACTTAGTTTAACACATTACCTTTTTGATTTTTTCAAGTCCAGAACGACTTATAAACCTTTATCTTTTCCTCCTGTACCTTTGCGATACAGATAAATTTCCTGTTTTCATCATAAACCCGATACAATCCATCAGGCTTATGATATGTCATTATGACACCGTTTTTTACGCTCCTTGTCTGGTTTGGCGTAAGATACAACGCCTCATAGTCTGAAAACATTTCATCAACGCCGATAAGCGCTTTTTCCAAATCCCCGTTTTCCTTTAGCCTTGTAAGCTCATCACAGGTATATGAGTTTTCAATCGAAAACGGACCTGTTTTTATCCTTAAAAGGCTCGTCATACACGCGCCTGTACCTAACTTTTTACCGATATCGGCGCACAGCGTCCTTATATATGTGCCCTTTGAGCAGATAACCTTTATTTCTATCTCATCGCCAATACCTAAAATCTCTATACTATGTATATTTACCCGTCTTGGCTCTCTTTGAACCGTTTTTCCCTCTCTTGCAAGCTCATAAAGCTTTTTTCCGTCTTTTTTTATTGCGCTGTACATGGGCGGTATTTGGTCATATTCACCGACAAAGGAATTGATTGCAGAAATTATACTCTCCTTATCAACATTTACATCTGTTTTTGTAAGCACCCTACCCCAGATATCCTCGGTATCGGTTGTTGTTCCCAACAGAAATTTTGCAATATAGCCTTTATCCGAATTTGTAAGCATATCCGCCGCCTTTGTAGCGTTTCCGATACACATCGGCAGTACTCCCAAAGCCTTTGGGTCAAGCGTTCCTGTATGCCCAATCTTTTTTATACCCGTAAGACGGCGCATAAAATATACCATATCATGCGAGGTCTTATCCACGGGCTTATTGAGGATTATCATTCCGTTCATAAATTTTCAAGCACCCTTACACATTCGTCTATAACTGCTCTTTTTACCTGTTGCATAGTACCCTCATGCACCGTACAGCCTGCGGCTCGCTCATGTCCTCCGCCGCCAAACTTTATCGAGATTTTTGAAACATCAACATCGCTGTTTGACCTGAAATTAACGCCTATGCCGTCTTTTTTTGGCTTAAAGCACAATGCGATCTCCGTACCCTCGACACGCCTCGGTATATCAACAACATTGGGTACTTCGGATTCGGGAATACCGTATTTTTCATACAGCTCATCACTAAGCTCGATAACGCTAAGCTTACCGTCTGCATACGACTCGATACTACCCATAAGCTCTGCCTTAAACTTGGTGACACTCAGGCTATCGGTATCAAAGAGCAGTCTTGCAATTTCGGCATGGTCAAAATTATATTCCAATAAATCCGCCGTATAGCGCAGTGTTTTGGATTCCACATTTGAAAACTTAAAGCAACCCGTGTCTGAGCATATGGCGATGTATAAATACCTTGCAATGGTATCGTTTATTTTAATACCCAATTTAGGCAAAAATTCACACAAAATCTGCCCCGTTGCCGCCGCATCGCCCTCTACATAGTTTGCCTGTGCAAACAATGTATTTGTTACATGGTGGTCGATATTTATTGTATCATGCGCACTGTTAAAAATTTCGGCACGCTTTCCAAGCCTTTCCATATCACCGCAATCAAGGCTTGCGCACAAATCATATACATCTACCTCGCCCGTATAAAGGGTATATTCTCCGCCTATAAACTGAAATCTCTGCTGCGGAATTTCCTCAACATAGCATACCGCCCTTTTACCCATAAGGCGCATAGCCTCACAAAAGGCATAGCATGAACCCAAAGTGTCAGGGTCGGCATTTATATGAGGAATGACGGCAATGGTGTTTGCCGATTTTATTTTTTCAATAAGTTTTTCCATATTTGTCTCCGTGTTATATTATGATTAGATACGACGCTTATCCTATATTTTCTCTGACAAAAGAGAAGCATAGCTTATCGTTTGTCAATCCTTGTTCAGATTGCGTAAAAGCTCCTCTATATGTGCGCCGTGCTCTATCGACTTATCTATTTCAAAGATAAATTCGGGGGTATAGCGTAAATCTACCCTTTTGCCAATCTCACGGCGCACAAAGCCTGCGGCGCTTTTTAAGCCCTCAAGCGCTTTTTTCTGCGTTTGCTCATCGCCCATAACGGAGATGTACGCCTTTGCATAGCGAAGGTCGTTTGTAACGCTTACCGCAACAACGCTTGTCATCATAGGTATGCGTGAGTCTTTAAGCTCACGCAAAACCTTTGCAAGCTCTCTTTTAACTTCCTCGTTTATTTTATCTATTCTTGCCATTTAAGCTCTTTTAACCTCTTCCATTACGAAACACTCTATTGTGTCGCCCTCTTTAATGTCATTGAAGTTTTCAATGCTAAGACCGCACTCAAAGTTTTCGTTTACTTCCTTGGCATCGTCCTTAAATCTCTTTAATGAGCCTACTTTGCCCTCATGGATAATGATACCGTCACGGACAACTCTTAGCTGACCGTTTCTTGACATCTTACCCTGTGTTACATAGCAACCTGCTATTGTACCTACAGACGATACCTTAAATGTATCTCTTACCTCTGCATAGCCTAAAACTACTTCCTTAAACTCAGGAGCAAGCATACCCTTCATGGCAGTTTCAATCTCCTCGATTGCCTGATAGATTACACGGTAGAGTCTGATATCAACCTCCTGCTGGTTTGCAGCCGCCAAAGCACCTGCATCGGGACGAACATTAAAGCCTACAATAATTGCATTTGACGCATTTGCAAGCATTACATCCGACTCGTTTACAGCACCGACACCGCCATGGATTACTCTTACTCTTACCTCGTCATTTGAAAGCTTTTCAAGTGACTGGCGTACCGCCTCAACACTACCCTGAACATCGGCTTTTACAATGATTGCAAGCTCTTTCATATTACCTGCATCAATCTGTGAGAACAGATTATCAAGATTAACCTTAACAACCTGATTAAATCTCTCCTCCTGCTGTTGCTGTCTGCGCTGCTCGGCAACCTCACGGGCTAATTTCTCGTCTTTGATAACGGTAAATGTATCACCGCCTGTAGGCGCTTCGCTAAGTCCCAATATTTCAACAGGTGTTGACGGACCTGCTGTTTTTACTCGTCTGCCCTTATCGTTTACCATTGCGCGGACTCTACCCGTTGTTGTACCTGCGATTACGCAGTCGCCAACCTTCAAAGTTCCGTTCTGGACAAGAACTGTTGCGATAGGACCTCTGCCCTTATCAACTCTTGCCTCGATTACCGTACCCTTTGCATCACGGTTAGGGTTAGCCTTTAATTCCTGTAAATCTGCAACCAACAGTACCATTTCCAAAAGTCCGTCAATATTTATCTTCTTCTTTGCCGAGATCTCAACACAAACAGTATCTCCGCCCCATTCCTCGGGAACAAGACCGTGTTCAACAAGCATCTGCTTAACACGCTCAGGATTTGCGCCCGGCTTATCAATCTTGTTTATGGCAACGATGATTGAAACACCTGCCGCTTTTGCATGGTTTATAGCCTCAACAGTCTGTGGCATAATACCGTCATCAGCCGCAACTACCAATATCGCCACATCCGTTACCTGCGCACCTCTTGCACGCATGGTTGTAAATGCCTCATGACCGGGAGTATCCAAGAATGTGATAACTCTGTCGTTTAATTTAACGCTGTATGCACCGATATGCTGTGTGATACCGCCTGCCTCTGTTTCTGTAACGCTGGTATGACGGATAGCGTCAAGCAAGGAGGTTTTACCGTGGTCAACATGGCCCATTACAACTACTACAGGCGGACGCTCGATTAACTCCTCTTCCTTATCCGCTTCCTCGGTTTCCTGGAACAGTATCTCTTCCTTGGTTACAACAACCTCCTGTGTTGCCTTAATTCCAAACTCGTCTGCTACAAGCATGGCTGTGTCAAAGTCAATCGTCTGGTTCATTGTAGCCATAACGCCCAGGCCCATAAGCTTCATTATAACCTCGGCGCCCGTTTTTGCCATTCTTGATGCAAACTCGGATACGCTTATAACCTCAGGCAACTCAATCTCTGTTACTACCTTCTTTACAGGCTGTTTTGCCTTTTTCTTATCGTTCTTTCTGAAGTCACGGTCGTTGCCGTTCTTGTTCATTCTCTGCTTGTTTCTTTGCTTATTTCTGCCTCTGTTATCCTCCATGCGGACACGGGAGTCAATTAAATCATCCTCAATTCTCTCTCTTGAGTCAATCCTTGTTATATCAATATTTGACTGACGGGTATCAACATGACGCTTTCTCTCCTCAGTTTTTACGATATATTCCTCAGATGTATTTGATCTGTCCACATTGCTAAGGTCAATCTTTTGACCTGTCTGCTTCTTCGCCTGTTTCTTCTGTGGCTTTTTGCTCTTTTGCTTTTCTTCTTTCTTTTCCTCTGCCTTTGGAGTTTCTTTAGCTTTTGGCTCCTCTTTCTTTGGTGTTTCCTGCTTTGGCTCTGCCTTTGGCTCTTCTTTCTTTGGCTCAGCCTTAACCTCAGGCTCTTTTTGAGGCTCGGTCTCCTTTTTAGCTTCTTTTTGAGCAGACTCTTCCTTTTTCTTTGCCGCCTCTGCCTTCTTAATTGCATCGGCACGAAGATTGTTAAGCTCCGTTATGTCAAGCGCATTATTATTTGCATAGACAGCCAAAATCATACCTGCCTGCTCGTCTGTTAAAACCGTGCCCGAGCTTTTTAATATCAAGCCCAAAGGCTCCATTTTCGCCATAATATCTTTATTGGTTATTTTTATACTCTTTGCTAAATCTCCAAGCTTTATTCCTGCCATATTATTACCATCCTTTCTTATATATCAACTAATTGATTTTTCCATAACCGCTTTTGCAAAATTATTGTCTTCTATCGCAACAACCGCTCTTGGTGCTTTCCCGATACAACTTCCTATTTCCTCCATGGTAGAGGCTGTAATATTTTTAACTTTATAGAAATCACACGAGTTTATAATACTTTTTTTAGTGTTATCCGATGCGTCGGAGGCTATTATAACAAGCCTTGCCCTTCCTGATTTTATCGACTTTTTTACGATAAATTCACCGCTTGATACCTTGCCTGCACGCATCGCCATTCCAAGCATTGCAAAAAACTTATTCGTCAAATCAATTCCTCCGCTGTTTTATATATCGTATGGGGTATTTCGCATTTAAAATGTCTTGCCAAGCCGTTTTTCTTCTTTGCAAGTGCTATGCACTTACCGTTCTTACAGATATATGCGCCACGCCCGAAAAGTGATTTATCCGTATCGGGCTTTATCATGCCGTCTTTTATATCCCTTACAAATCTCAGCATTTCATTTTGCGGATGCATAGCTCTGCAGGCTATACACATGCGCATTGGTATATGCTCTCCCATAACCTCACCCCTTTAATTATTCGGCAGTTATGTCTATCTTCCAGCCTGTAAGTCTTGCGGCAAGTCTTACATTCTGTCCCGATTTACCTATTGCCAAGGATAACTGGTACTCAGGCACTGTTACCTTTGCACTCATTTCCTCTTCATCTATAACGGTTGATAATACCTTTGCAGGTGAAAGGCTTGCCGTAATGTATTCGGCAGGATCCTCACTCCATTTAACTATATCAATCTTTTCGTCTCTTAATTCGTCGCCGATATTCTGAACTCTCATTCCCTTAGGCCCTATACATGCGCCCTGAGCATCAATGTCGGGGTCTGCAGAATAAACTGCAATCTTCGTTCTTGAGCCTGCCTCACGGGCAATATTCTTAATCTCGACAATACCGTCTGCAATCTCGGGTACCTCCGTTTCAAACAGCTTTCTCACAAGCCCCGGATGTGTTCTTGAAACCAAAATACTTGTACCCTTTATTCCGTTTCTTACATCGCTTACATAGCATTTTATCATATCGCCTACCCTGTATTCCTCGCCGACAGGCTGTTCGTTTACAGGTAAGTATGCTTCAATCTTACCGATATCAACATATACATTTCCACGCTCTATTCTTTCAATTCTGCCTGCCACTATCTGACCTGTTTTTTCGGTAAATTCGCTGAATATTATACCTTTTTCGGCCTCTCTTATACGCTGTGTTATAATCTGCTTTGCATTTGTTGCGGCAACTCTTGCAAAGTTCTTCGGTGTTACCTCAATGTTTACCTCACCGTCAAGCTCCGCCGATTTGTCAATCTTTTTTGCATCCTCAAGGCTTATTTCCTCGGCATCGTTTAATACCTCACTAACAACCTTTTTCTTTGCATAAACCTTTATTGTGCCTTTTTCGGTGTTTATATCCACCTCAACATTTTGCGCATTATTAAAGTTCTTTTTGTATGCCGAAACCAAGCCGCCCTCCAATGCGCTTATGATAACATCCTCGCTTATGCCCTTTTCCTTACACAGAGCTGTTATCGCTTCTAAAAATTCTTTGTTCATTGTTAATTAACCATTCCTTTCCTTAAAACCTAAACGCTAATTTTATATATACTGCTTGTTTTTTATCAAGCTCAATGTCTTTGCCGTCATACAAAATCGTGGCAATGCCATTGTTATATGCTTTTAATACACCGCTAAACTCTTTTATTCCGTCAAGTGCCGCATACAGCTTTACATCAACCTCTCGTCCGATATAGTAGTTAAACTCCCTGTCTGTCTTTAGCTGTCTGTCTACCCCCGGAGATGTTACCTCAAGCACATACTTATCGGATATGATGTTACTCTTATCCAAAATTTCCTCTACCGACCTTGAAAATGCCTCGCAATCATCAATGCCTACGCCGCCTTCCTTGTCAATACTGTAGCATAAGGTATAGTCGCCGTCTTCGTTCTTTGCATACGAAACATCAACCACATACACGCCCATTCCATTGGCTACCTTATCGGATAACTCCAGTGCCGATGTCTCAATATCATTTGCCATGTAAATACCTCCATTATTTTGAATTTACGGAATAATTTAGCCGTTATACAAACGAAAGAGTGGGTAAACCCACTCTTTTATGAATAATAATATTCAAACTACTGTGTAGTATATCATACACATTATGAAAATGCAAGCATTTTTTGGCTTTTTTGCGGATTTTTTATTATTCCTCGCTATCTGCCGTATCGGCACTTTCTTCTGTGCTGTCAGTTTCAGCATCATATTCGCTGTAATCAGCCTCAGGCTCGTCTCCGTAATAAACCTCTTCTTCCTCGTATGAGCTTTCTGCCGTTGTATCTGCGCTGCTTGTCTGCTGTGTATCTACATCAGGTGCCGTCTCGCCTCCTGCATTTTCGGGATTGTCAATCGTTATACCCGATGCGTCATAGCCAAACACATTTTGGATAAGCTCCTGTGTCGCTGGAATATCAACCTCCCACACATCTCCGTTTGCGGGATCCACGCCGTAATTACCAGGCAATGTGTATGAATGGAAGCTATCGCCCGTTACGCCTGCCAAGTTACCGGCATATTTTAATACATCCGAGAATTTGGCATTTGTCTTAATCTCCGATTCAAGCTCCTGGAATATTTCGGGTATCTTTAGGATAAGCGCGGCGTTTAGCTTTTGATTTACAACCGCTTTTATAAACTCCTGCTGTACCTGGGTTCTGTCCGAATCGCCGTTTGCATAGCCGTTAAAGCCTTGAATATCGGGGTCATAGTTTCCGTGACGGTAACGGAGCAGGTGTACCGCCTGCGAGCCGTTAAGTCCCGGGTAATCGCAATCGGGACCTGATCCGTATTTGCCGGGCGGTAAATTTATGTGCAGGCTTTGAACAGGGTCATCATATACCATTCCCACACCGTCGTTATACAAATCGGGGATTGTAAACTCGATAGGCCCCAAAATGTTTATGACATGCGCAACCGCATCAAATGAAAATTCCACATAGAAGTTTATCGGCACGCCCGTAATTCTCTGCACCGCCTCAACCGACGCCTCGGGTCCGCCGATTTGTCCGTTCTTCATAAACGCATGCGCCGCGTTTATCTTCTGGTAACGGTTTCCGATATACATTCTTGTATCACGGGGTATTGTAAGCACATTTATATCCTTTGTCTTTGTGTCAAAGCTAAAGAGCATCATAGCGTCCGTTCTTAAACCCTCAACATCGACACCCAATGCCAAAATGTTAATCTTTCCGTTATCAACATCGGAAAGAACCGTTCCGCCCAAGGTATTATATTTATCATAGTTAAAGCCCATAAGCACCGCACCTGCCGCAACTATTACCGCAAGAGCAATCCCTAAGACCTGGAAGTATCTTTTTACGCTGAATTTTGATTTCATAATTGGTCCTATACCCTCCTATACTCAGTCGGATTTCTTTCGTTCTGCAAAATTTAGTCAGAGTAATTATATCACTATATTTTTTTATCGTCAACAAAAAGGATTATAAATAGTGTTTATTTTACATTACGAATATGTTACAAGGTAGCAAAAATGCACCCAAAAGCTCATACTTTTCAGGTGCATTATATAGAAATTTTAAAATTTTTTCTTTATTTTGAGAATGTTCTTATTCTCCGCATATCGGTAAGTCATATCGTCCATACTTTCCTTGACCATAAATATACCCAAACCGCCTATGGGCCTGTCCTCAATTCCCAAGGTTATATCGGGATCGGCTTTTTTTAGCGGATTATATGGCTTTCCCATATCAATGAATGTAATACATATACACTTATTGGTTTTATCAATATCTACTTGGATAGCCGCATCTCCCGTACCGTCGCCATAGGCGTAATAGCAGATATTTGAAAACAGCTCTTCAATCGCTATTTCAAGCTGCATAACCGTTGCCACAGAACAATCCAGCTCATCAATCTGCTCATGCAAAAAACCGTTCACAACAGCAAGGTTTTCTATTTTTGCTTCAACCTTTATTTCTTTCATGGCAAATCTCCTGTCCGTTTTACACATAGCATTGTTGTGTCATCAAACTGCGGTGCGTCCTTTACAAAATCATGTATTGCATTTTTAATATTGTTTACTATCTCCTTAGGTGTAGCATCGGGCTGTTTGTTAAGCACCTCTATCGTGCGGTCTATGCCGAACTGATTATGGTCTGTATCCTCCGCCTCGGCTACGCCGTCGGTATACAGATACAACGCTCCGCCCTTCTCTAATTTGAAGGTATAGTCGGTAAATTTCATACCCTCCATAATGCCTAACATTACGCCATGCTTACCGTCGTTATACAGCTCAAACTTACCGTCTCCCTGCTTTATAATGGGATACTCATGACCTGCATTCGATGCAATAATCTCGCCCGTGGATATTTCCATAATACCCAGCCACACTGTTACAAACATTGATGTTTCGTTATGTGCGCAAAGCTGATTGTTTACAAATTCCAATACCTCGCTCGGTTTTCCGCCCATAAGCGCACGGTTATGTATCAAAATATTTGATACCATCATAAACAAAGCCGCACCTATGCCCTTATCCGATACATCTGCAATGACCATGGCAAGATGATTATCATCAATAAGGAAAAAGTTATAAAAATCTCCGCCTACCTCAAGCGCCGGCGTCATAGATGCGTATACATCAAATTCTTTACGATCGGGAAATGCCGGGAATTTCTGAGGCAGGGAATTTTGTTGTATGGCTGTTGCCACTTCAAGCTGAGTCGCAATCTTTTCCCTCACAGCCGTAGCCTCGGTCAGATTTTCCATATATTTAAGGGTTTCCGCCGTCATTCGGTCTATCGACCTTGCAAGCACGCCTATTTCATCCTGATGCGTAATCTGGGACGAGAGTGTCTGCGGAGGATCGCTGTTTTCGCGTGCAAACCGCTCCGCCTCCCTTGTTATGGTTTTTACAGGCTTTATCAGCCTGCGGTGCAAATACACCCCGTATAAAACTATTACAGCCAAAATTGGGCCAAGCAACGCAAGGGCAACATCATTAACATATTTTTGCCGCGCAGAGGTCAGTGCTTCCATCTGTCGCTGAACACACAAAATACCTGTAACTTTTTCGCCGTCCTTTACGGGAACAAGCTCGGTAATATGCGAACCGCTTTCTATAAAGCCCTTATCTCGCACAACCGTAGCTCTCTCAAGCCCCTCCTCATATATCCGGCGGTATATTTCTTTATACTCATCATTGGTCGTATCTTTTACATAACCCACCTTATAAGCGTCAAAACCGCTGTTTCTGTTTACGGTATTATAAACAAAGGTTATATGAGAATAGTCTGCGTCGGGGCGTATAACATATATAAACATTGCATTCTGGCGGTTGCAAAGCTCCTCCATATTTGCGCGGGAGGTTTCATACTCCTCCCCTTTACCGCCTGTTGCCAAATACTCGTCAAGCTTTGAGCCGTCAATGACACCCAATGCCGTATCTGCGGTACGGTAAGCTGTTTCGGCATATTGGTCTGACAAAACCTGCGTAAAGGATTGATATCCCACATAACCCGATATGCATATTACCACTATAAATACCACTACTATTCCCGATATGATATTTACAGCCATATTTGAGCGAATTTTTTTCATTTAATTACCTCTTTAAAATGGGTTATTGGATATTAAATATAGTGCTAAATCCCGTTATATCAAAAATTTCCTTAATATCCTCGTTTATATTTATGATGCTGACCTCTTTTATGCCCTTTTTAGCTATCATAAGCACACGAAGTCCTGCCGATGAAATATACATAAGCTTTTCTAAATCAAATGTAAGGTCTGTTACTCCCTCAAGGCCTGCTACCAGCTCCTGAAGCTCGGGCGCTGTAGATGTGTCAAGTCTGCCCTCAAGCGCAATTGTCATTTTGTTTCCGTCTGCTGTTTTGTTGATAATCATTGTTATTTCTCCTTTTTAGTTAAAATTCTTTTTTACTACTATGTCTACATTGTTGCCGATTATGCCTACCGTAACATCATCGGCAAGATTTGCAATTATTGATTTTTCAAGCTCATCCCATGCCTCGTTGCCCTTTGCCTGTTCTCTGTAGCTTTCAAGCGACCACGAATTGGTATAGTTCATATAATTATTCATCACACCCATTTCATAGAACTCACAGCCTCCGTTTGCGGCAACCTCCGAATAGCCTATCATCATAACCTCGGCAGCTATGCGTATCTTATTTAAAATACCCACCGCAGCGGCGTTTTTGCCGCTCTTTGATACGGATAAAATCTTATCCCTGTCAAGATTCATGAAATTCTCAACCCTGAGTGATACATGAAGCTCAAATTCCATTCCGTCATTTTCAATCCAGAACTCGCCGCTGCCGTATTCCAAAAGCTCCGGCAGCATACATATAAGCTCCTCTGACATAAGTCTTAGCCGTCTTGCCTGACGCTCGTCAAGATTGTTGTAAACGGCTGTCTTTTCAGCTTCTTCAAGAATAACACTGAAATCTGACATATTTTTTGTGAATTTGTAAATATCTGATCTCATAATCAGAATACCTCCTTATATTTTTTAGTTTTATTTACACGGTATAGTAACCGATACCACATTGAGATGGTAGGCATAACTATACGAAATATCTGAAGCAATCTTCTGTACCATTGATACTCCGATTTTTCTGAAGCTCTCCTCCTCCCGTTCAAAAACGAGCGGATTATACGGCTCATCATAGTTTCTGAGGATTATCTCAATCTTGTCCTCGTCACGAAACGCCTTTATATCCATAAACGCCTTCCTGTCAGATACACCCTCATGCTTTCTGTAGTCAAGATAATCCGCCGCTATCTCCTCCATACACAAGGAGCTTACATACGCAATCCTCGGCGATGTACCGTGTGTGAGGAAAAAGCTCTGCAATGCCTCCGATACAAACGAAACATGCTCTGACTCTATCGGAATACTTACATCCATTGCAGTATCACGGTTTTGGTATTTCTTTAGTACAAGTAACCCTTCAACAGGCACAGACATTTGCCTGTTTATTAGGGCAAATACCGAATAATACACTATAAAGAACGGAATAAACGCATATCCCATTGCAAGCCATATACCCGTAACGCCCAACACCTTGCTAAAAAGCGCAATAAACAGCGGATATAAAACACTGTCGGGCAATACCGCTACAAGCAATGCCAACAGCATATGATGTGTTGCCTCGTATGCAGAATTAAGCATAAACGGCACCACAGACACAATTCCGCTTATTGCAATAAGAACAAGTCCGATATGTGCATCCTTGTATTGGGAAATGCCGTAAAATGACAGGATTGGATTTTTAAGTATTATAAGCACCGCCGCCACAACGACCGCATATATAATTCCCAATTTTAGAGATGCGGTAAAGGTTTTGCATATGCCCTCATTATCACGGCCGCCATACAAAATTCCCATTAATGGCTGACTTGCATACAGCGTTCCTCTGCCGACCGTGCGCACAACACTGCTTACGGTTTTTATTATAGCCACAAACGCCAGAACTGCCGTGCCCTGCGTAAATACCGAAAGAATAATATTGTTTACTACCGTTCCGCTTAACGAGTCCATTATATTATCAACAGATACCGGCAAGCCCTCTTTGATACAATCCATGCCGTCTAAAACATTTTGCCTGTTTATCGGATATAGCTTGTAGCTTATTCTTATTTTTCTTCGCCTCATACAAATGTATGCTGTGATAAGCTGAGCAAGCGCACCCGATGCCGAACCGATACCCAGTCCCGCAATTTTATATACACCGTCAAGCGTATATACCGCCCAAACAGATATAATAACATTTACCGCCACATTTACCATACTGCTTATCATACGCTCCGTCTGATAGCCATATGATGCGCTGACAAGCTGAAACACCGAACCGACTGCAAAAAACAAAATCATAAGACAGGCGCTTTTAATATAAATATTCGCATATGTAACCGCCTGCGCCGTCGCCCTTGCGCCGCCCGATATGCCTGTAACAGCGCCGGTTGCGCCAAAGCAAATGCAGACAAAAATAAGATCAACCGCTACAGTAAGCGTAAGAGCAATTGAGAATATCCTCTGATATCCGCCCATATCGCTCTTTCCCATATGACTTAGCATTTTCAAAAATCCGCCCTGCAAAATCATTGCCGTAAACGAAATCATAAGACCGATAACAGGCATTCCCAATGCCACAGCGGCAACCGCGTCCCCGCCTATGAAATGTCCCGCTAAAATCGTATCAACCATAAATGTCATAGACTGCACCAGTGCATATATCATACACGATGGCATTACCTTCTTTACGGTGCTTGCCGCCAGAACATTTGACTGTAATTCCGTAGTCATTAAAAATACTCCTTTTAGCCTTATAAGTATTACTGTATATCATATCAAAAAAATCATAAATTTTCAATATTTTTTTAGAAATTGACGGCAAAAATTTGGGGGTGGGGCGGATAGATAAGTCGGTTGAAAAAGAGCCTCACAAGATGGTAGGGTATGATGCGGATTGTTTCATCTGAATTTTGCAACAAGTTGCAAAGTGAAATATCAACTTTGTTGATGTGAAATATCTCGCTGCCGCTCTATGTGAAATGAAATAAATCCACTCACGCCCGCAGGCATTTCACACGCCAAAGGCGTATTTCACACCCGAAGGGCATTTCACAAATCCTGAAAGGATTTATTTCGTTGAAAAAACCGCCAATCTTGTATCAAGATTGACGGTTTTTTCTGGTGGGAGAGGATGGATTCGAACCATCGAAGTCGAAGACAACAGATTTACAGTCTGCCCCCTTTGGCCACTCGGGAACTCTCCCAAATGTTAGGGTAAGCAAAATGCTTACCCTCTTGGAGCTGGTGATGGGACTCGAACCCGCGACCTGCTGATTACAAATCAGCTGCTCTACCAATTGAGCTACACCAGCATTTTTTT
>JAFSXU010000016.1 GCA_017443895.1 Clostridia bacterium | reverse complement strand
TTTGGTTTATATGCGTAAATGGGTATCACAATTTGTAGGGGAGGGTTTCCATGCCCTCCCGTTCCCAGTATGCATTATCGGGGATACGGGCAGGCACGGAGACCTGCCCCTACGACCATACCAATTTGCCGTAATTAAATTACTCCGCTAAACCAAAATTTATTTCCATAAAAAAAACGGAGCTTATATTACAAGCTCCGAGAAATATTTATATCATTTTAAGTGCAGGATAGATTTTTTTATACATCTGATACACCTTTTCGTATTGAATATGATTTTTTATATCAGGCTCACACACAGACACTTTTTTTACAACCTTTTGACACGCCTCCTGCACGCTCCCATAAACGCCTGCGCCAACGCCTGCCAGAATTGCCGCACCCAATGCCGGGCCCTCCTTTGACGACATTGTGCATACATTTACATCTAAGACATCCGATAACATCGTCCGCCACAGCCCTGATACCGCACCGCCTCCGCACGCCGCCATTTGAGTCGGGGATATGCCCATTTCCTTTAATACCTCGCTACAGTCACGGAGCGAGTATATAACGCCCTCCATTACCGCACGGATAAAATCGGCTCTTGTATGCATACCGCTTATGCCTACAAATGCGCCTCGGCAATCGGGGTCAAGATGCGGTGTCCTCTCGCCCATAAGATACGGCACGAATATAAGCCCGTTTGCGCCAATAGGTCTGTCCTTTGCCTCATTATCCATAAGGTAATAGGTATCAACACCGTCCGCTTTTGCCTGTTCTGTTTCTTCGGCACAGAAATTATCCCTGAACCATTTAAGCGACTGACCTGCGCTTAATGTAACGCCCATCACATGCCATTCCCCGGGCACCGCCGCACAAAATGTATGGACTCTGCCCTCTTTATCAAGGTGCATATCCTTTGTATGTGCAAAAACAACGCCCGATGTTCCTATAGTCGTAAATGCCCGTCCGTTCTCAACAACGCCCGTGCCGACCGCAGCCGCAGCATTGTCGCCTGCACCGCCCACAACGGGAGTTCCTTGCAAAATCCCGGTAAGAGCTTCAATCTCCTTTGTTGTATAGCCTGTTATATCGGGGCTTTCATAGACTGCTGCAAGCATGGACTTATCAATTTCAAGCTTATGTAAAACCTCGTCCGACCAACACCTGTTTTTTATATCCAGAAGCTGCATACCACTCGCATCTGACACATCTGTTGCGTAAACACCCGTAAGACGGAAACGAATATAATCCTTTGCAAGCAGAATATGTGCACATTTTGCATAATTTTGAGGCTCGTTATTTCTCACCCACAAAATTTTTGATGCACTAAATCCCGTAAGTGCAGGGTTGGCGGTTATTTCGATTAACCTTTCCTTACCCACGCGCTCGGTTATTTCCTCGCACTCCTTTGCAGTTCTTCCGTCACACCAGAGTATTGCGGGGCGGATAACATTATTATCCTTATCAAGCATAACGGTTGAATGCATTTGCCCGGATATACCTATTCCTGCGATTTTTGATGCGTCAATCCCGTCTGTAACGGCTTTTAAGGTTTTGATTACGGCATTGTACCAGTCAAGCGGATCCTGCTCCGCCCAGCCGTTTTTAGGCTGTGACATGGGATATTCAACCGTATGGCTTTTTATTACCGTTCCGCACTCGTCAAATAAAACCGTCTTTGTTCCCGAAGTGCCCAAGTCTATTCCTATTAGATATTTCATAAATTGCTCCATTTGTAAAAAAGTTTGTATATTAGCTGAAAGAAACGGGTAAGATGCGAAGTTTATCATCTGTTCTTGCTGATGAGCGAGAAGCAAGCAGGTCGCCTGTTTTGGAGGCGATGTCGTACTAAGGTACTGCGAGCCTTCAAAACGGGTGAGATGCGTAGCTTATCGCTCGTCAGCCCCATGGGTTTTCGGTTGGGTATCTTGTACCCTTAGGCTGATTATAGCCTATTTCGTTTACATCAACGCCGATATACTTAAATACCTCAAACAAAGCCTTTGCATGATGACCGAATGCAACGGCGCCGTGATGAGGGAAGTTCTTTTCAATAAGAACATGACGGTAAAATCTGCCCATTTCGCTTATTGCAAAAACTCCGATTGAGCCAAATGAACGGGTTTTAACAGGTAATACCTCGCCGTTTGCAATGTATGCACGAAGCTTTGTATCGGCGGTTGACTGAAGACGGAAGAATGTTATATCGCCCGGCTTTATATCACCCTCCAAAGTACCGTTTGTAACCTCAACAGGCAAAGAACGAGCCATAATCTTCTGATACTTCATTGAGCACTCACTAAGCTTAGTTGAGCAGGTATTTCCGCAATGGAAGCCCATAAAGGTATCCTTTAGAGTATAGTCATACTTACCCTTAATATCCTCATCATACATTTCCTTTGGTACGGAGTTATTTATATCAAGCAAGGTTACAGCGTCCTCGGATACGCAGGTGCCGATATATTCAGACAGTGCGCCGTAAATATCAACCTCACATGATACGGGTATTCCCCTGCCTGTAAGTCTTGAATTTACATAGCATGGCACAAACCCGAACTGTGTCTGGAATGCAGGCCAGCATTTACCGGCAATTGCAACATACTCCTTTGAGCCTTTATGCTCCTCTATCCAGTCAAGCAAGGTAAGCTCATACTGTGCCAGCTTATTAAGAATTTGCGGTTTCTTGTTGCCGTCGCCAAGCTCATTTGCCATATCACGGGCAACCTCTTCAATCCTCGGATCACCCTCATGCTTATTAAAGCTTTCAAAGAGGTCAAGCTCTGAATTTTCCTCTATTTCAACTCCTAATTGATAAAGCTGATAAATCGGGGCATTACAAGCAAGGAAATTAAGCGGACGCGGTCCAAACGATATGATTTTAAGGTTTTTAAGTCCGTTTACCGCACGGGCAACAGGTAAAAACTCATGTATCATATCCGCACATTCTTCGGCATCGCCAACGGGGTATTCGGGGATATATGCCCTCACACCGCGAAGTTTTAAGTTATAGCTTGCATTTAACATACCGCAGTATGCATCGCCTCTGTCATCTGACAAAACTCCGATATTCTCCTCTGCCGCCGCAACAAACATTTTCGGTCCGTCAAACTCCTGCGCAAGCATGGTTTCTGAAATCTCAGGCCCGAAATTGCCAAGATATACACATAATGCGTTACAGCCTGCCTCTTTAATATCTGCCAAGGCCTCTTTCATATGTATCTCACTCTCAACTATGCATACAGGGCACTCGTATATATCATCGGCGCTGTACTTGTCAGCATATGCCTTAACAAGCGCCTTTCTTCTGTTTACCGATAAGCTCTCAGGGAAACAATCACGGCTTACCGCAACAATCCCCACTTTGATTTTTGGAATATTTTGCATTTTATACATCCTCCTTGGATTTTTAATTTACCTTAATTTAGATTATACCATAAATATTCCAATCGGCAAGGGAATATCGGGCATTTTGTTCAATAAAATGGTTTTTTGTTAATTTTCAAACACCCCCAACAGATTGACAATAAATTTTAACAATGCTATACTATAATGGTAGAAATAGCACTGTGTACAGTGCCAAATGAAAAATGAAAAATGATAAACAAAAATTATTCATTATTCACTACTCATTTTTCATTATTTAAACAGAGAGGGTTACCGCTTAATGCGTATATTTAATTTTAAGCAATATTTTAGTCTGTTAAAAACAAACAGGCTCTTTAAGAATACCGTTATATTGTTTACAAGCATTGCTTGTGTTTTGTTTTTATGTTTCAGTGCCGTGGCTGTAACGGTTATGTCCCATGCGGCGATTGAAAGGTTACAGGATTCGGAGCTTAAAATGCTTGAGCAGTCCGAAAATACGACGGATATGGTATTAAGAAACATCAACTACTGCTTAACCGATGCATTTGAAAACGATAATGCAATACAGCTTGCACTTTCAAAGCCGTATTCACCAAAAATTTCAATTGACGCTTCAAACTCCATATCAAAGCTAAGAAACAACTTTGATTTGTTTGACAATATGTACTTATTTAACAGCAAGTACAATGTTATATACATAAAGGATCATCCTGTATATACATTTGAGTCATTCCCGGACAAGAACCTTATCGAGTACATAAAATCCGCACCGCAGTATACGGTAAACAAGCCGTTTACACTGATGTATGAAAACGGCGAAATATCGGAGTATCAGAAAGAGGCAAATCTTGATATACTAAAGAAAAATGTCCTTATGACCGTGTATAAATCCGATGCTCAATCTGCAATGGTGGTATTTATAGACTGTGAGGAGTTTGACAAGCTTGTAAACGCCTCCGCTATTTCAAACAAGCAGACCACGACTATTTATAACAGTGACGGAACGGTTATATCATCAAGCGACAAGGCGTTATTCGGCAAGGATTTATCCGATAACAAGGTGTATAAAACGCTTATTTCAAAAAACAGCATAAGCGGAATTTCAAGAATCGGTAAAAATGTCTATTTCTACCGTAAGGGTAATATGCTTGATATGCTCTATGTGAGTGCAATACCAAATTCGGCAATTGTCGGTTCGTTTTTAACACAGTTTATTGTAATGCTGATTTTCGGGTTATTACTTATCCTTATACTGCTCCTTAGCAGTATAAAGCTCAGTATGTCAATATACCGTCCGTTTAAGAAGCTAAGAGATGATATATCCGAGATTGTAGATATTGACACGCCCGATTATGAGACAGGCTCCGATGAGGACCTTGCAAAGATTTCAAAGAACCTTGTAAATATCCGCTCCGAGTACAATGCAATGCAAAGAACGGAGCAGTTATATACCATTTCAAAGCGCAATGAGCTTGTATACAGTATTCTTACAGGCGTTTATGACTTTAACCCCGACGATATGACAGCGTATAATATAATTTTTCCGCATCCGTATACAAGCGTTCTGCTTCTTCGGCTCGATAATACCGACAAGATCAAGCAAAGCGATATCGGCCTTATCCAGTATGGAACGGGCAATGTTGCACAGGAGATATTTGACACCAACAATATGCGCTCTTACTATACATCGTTTGGCGGTGAGTATGACATCATATTTATTGTAAATCATACCTCACCCGAGCTTAACAAGGAGTGCCTGCTGGATATTAAAAAGTATATTTATAACATCTTCTCCGTTACCGTAACGGTCGCATATGACAGCGCGCCGCACGATATTGATGTTATATCCGATTTATACCGTAATTGTGAGTATGCAATGCAGTACCGCCTTGTTCGCGGCAGAAACAGCATAATAAGCTATTCGTCACTGAACAATGCGCTTTGTGATGTTGCATATCCTGACAATATAGAAAAAGAACTGATAAAACAAATAAATTTAAAGGACGAGTCCAAAATCGAAGAGAATGTAGATGCATTTATCGAGTATATAAGACCGCTTGCGTATATGCGGATAATAGTTTATTCGTGTATACTTATAATGGCTCTTGATACACACTCAGATACCAATGACGATGACACATCGCCCGATCTTTTATCCGATACCCTTACAAGGGTTGAAACGATTGAAGATACAAAGGCTATGATTTTGGTAAAATGCAGGGAAATTATGGCAGCAGTAAACGATTATTCATCAGAAACTAAATATACCCGTATTGCAAACATGATTGAGGAGTATATAGACAATAACTATACCGACTCAAATCTTTCGATACACCTTATTGCGGCGCATGTTAATAAGAGTGTAAACTATGCAAGAAATATCTTTAAGCAAAGCAAGGGCATTTCTATCTCTGATTATATAACCAAGAAGAGGTTTAACGAGGTATGCAGACTGCTTGTTGATACCAACCTTAACGCACACAATATCGCCGCAAAAACCGGTATGAATCCCGGAAGCTATTTCTATACGGCATTCAAAAAATACACAGGCCTTACACCGGAGCAATTCAGGAATAAATATGCCGGGACAGGGCTAAGCTATCAAGACGATATAAAATAGAAGTTAAAGCTGTTGCACCAAATGCGGCAGCTTTTTTCTTTAAATTTCGTATTATTGTGTTAACATTGTAACTTTACAGTAAAATCAATAAATGGTATAATTTATGATAGAATAATATCAGAATGGAGAGATACTATGGATTTATCACCTATAAAGCTAATACCCGCTATAAAGGACTACTTATGGGGCGGACGCAAGCTTATTGACGAATACAATAAAAAAACCGACCTTTCATGCGCGGCGGAGAGCTGGGAACTGTCAACTCACCCCGACGGCGAAAGTGTTATTGCAGACGGTCATTTTAAGGGACTTACCTTATCCCAATATTTTGAGCAAAACGGCAGGGATTGTATAGGCAAAAATGCGCTTGCCTTTGACTTCTTCCCTATTCTTATAAAGCTCATCGATGCCAAGGGCAATTTATCTATCCAGGTACACCCCGACGATGAATATGCACTGAAAAATGAGCATGAGTACGGGAAAACGGAGATGTGGTACATTGTTGACTGCAATGAGGGAGCATATTTATATTACGGCTTAAAGCATGAAATTACAAAAGCAGAATTTGAGGAGCGCATAAAAAACAATACCCTTCTTGAAATTCTTAATAAGGTGCCTGTGCATAAGGGCGATGTTTTCTTTATTCCGTCGGGCACCGTACACGCAATTTGCGAGGGCATCTTAATCTGTGAAATTCAGCAAAATTCAAATACGACATACCGTGTTTATGATTATAACCGCATCGGTGCTGACGGCAAGCCCAGAGAATTGCACATACAAAAGGCTGTTGAGGTATCTTCTCTTACTCCGCCCCCGGATATACAAAAGCCCAAGGGCAACACCTTGGTAAGTTGTAAATATTTCACTGTTGACCATGTAATGTGTAAGGGCAATCTTAAAACTCCGACAAAGCCCGACAGCTTTTTATCCGTTATCGTGCTTGACGGACACGGAGAACTAAGCCTTTGCGGTAACAAATTAGATCTTACAAAGGGAGACAGTATATTTATTCCTGCACAGGACAATGAAATTCAATTTATCGGAGATATGGATTTAATCTTATCGTATGTTTAAAGATAATGAGGTGAGATTATGGATTTTAGAAAAGCAGCTGTTTCGCTTTTGTGTTCTCTTTCGCTTACTCTTTCAAATGCGCCTGTCATTATGGGTACAGGTGTGGTTGCCGTTGCTATATCCGACTATGATGCGGTATGTGAGCATATCCAATCAAACGGAATTTATGCCGACGGTGTAAATTCGGACTACACAAAATACACCTATAACGGCACTACACTAAACCTTAAATACTCAAATATACGGAATAATTCTATCACAAATGAAAAAGGCTCGTATAATACATCTGCATGGCTAAGCGAGGGCGGTATTGTTACATACCCCGAATGGTTTGAAGGAACAATAACTCTTCTTTGCGATATAACAGTTACGGCACAGGGATATTCAAATACACTTTCAAATGTTAAGTTTGTAATTCCCGCAAAGAATAATATGCCAAAGCTTTCCGAATTATCAGACTGTATATACACAAACGCTTACACCGATACACCGCAGTTTAGTGCAATACGCTATAATGCGTATGAAAATTCCATAACGCTTAACAAAAACGGTGCAATTGGCGTAATACTCCCGTGTAAAGGTACAGGCGACCAATATGTAACAATAAAGCTTAACGGAAATGATCTTGACGCAGGAACGCTTTTTATTGCAGATGCAAAAACCGGCAATATCGGAACTTCTGACAGCACTCCCCCGCTTTTGCTTGGCGGTCCCGACCGTTCTGACAGACCTGAAATGGCATTTATTGATTCGGGATATTCATACCAGTATGAGAACGGCTATATCTATTCGACATATCTCATACCAAAACGCTACATTTATACCGACAGCGAAAATCCGTATGTGGCACTCAGGATATACTCCTCAGGTGAGAAAAATGCCTACGGCACTGTATCGCTAAAGGAGCAGACAAACGAGAGCCGTGGGATTTTGGGTATATACATATCGGATAACGAATGCTTTTTACCCGACGAATTTGGTGAGGTAACAACACCCCGAACACAGCCTACGGCGGCATTGACTGCAGAAAAAAGCACCGCAAACGGAATAAAGACTCTTGCAAGGTCAAAAATTGCAGAGTTTTCAAAAAGGCAGATTTATAATAATACTGTCCTGCCTCAAATAAACGGTATGTTTACAAGGGTGCAAAGTCCAAAGGTTACATCATCAACCACAATGAATACCTATTATAACTCGTCAAACGGTATGCTGTCACAAAACCTTACGCCTCTGAACGGACTTGAGGTTTTATCAAAGGCATATAATTCGGCGTCGGCTCTGGGTATTACAAACAGCACAAAAAGAGAATACCGTCTGCGAGTTATAAGCGGAATTGACTTTCTTTGCCGTGCGCAGGGCGCCGATGGCGGTTTTTCATCACCTGACGGCTGGATAGGCGCAGGCGCAGACGCAAGCCTTGCTTTAACCTCTGACGGGCGTAAAAATTCAGGCTCGCACAACCTTACGGGCTTTGGGCTAAAGAGTGCGGCGCAGGCTATGATTGATATATACCCCACCCTTACACAAGCGGATTGGAACACAATGATAGATACAGATTGTGACAATATTTCAGATACTCCACGGTATCAGGCTTGGGCGCAGATGTGCGGCGGCGCAAGGGATTTTCTTACACAGAACGATTTAGGCTACGGCCATGCGCCAAACCAGGATATGGCGGATTTGTGCGCGGCTTTGAGATTTGAATATGTACTCGAAAAGCTCAACAGTGACGGATATATAACCGCCTCTGTAAATTCCGCATATTCTGACATTACATATTCCATTTGGGACACCAACACCCTGACATATTATTTTGACATTGCCTTCGGTATGGCGCCAAGCAAGGCATGTCAGAGCTATTGGGTATCGCCCAAGGGCTTAATACTTGAAAATTTCGGTTCATTACAGGGCGGATACAGCGGTGATTACGGTACAAAAACGCTTCCGCTTTTGGGCGAGATATGTGAGCTTTCAAGGGAATATAATTTATCAAAATTTGATACATATAACGAAATTTTAAAGAACGCCTATCATACAATCGGCGATTACTTCTTCCTTGGTAAGTCATATGAAGGATATGAGATGCTTTTTGCAGAGGGTATGATAAGTACAAGGAATAATTCCTACCCCGGTACGGAGCGTTATCCACTTGATATATTTGCGCTAAATGAGGGTTATCCCGAGGCAATTAAGATGTTTGAATATGCAATAGCGCATAACCACGAGCAGGGCACAAACGATGCGCACTTTGAGGATAATATGCTATCCCTTATAACGCTTGCGATAAACTGGAACAATATAATATTTAAGGTTAATCAAAATGCCGATTACAATTTTACCATGCTTGATGCAAACAAGCGCTATTATGCCGCAGCGGATGAGATGGGTAAAAATGTGGTTATAAAGAACGGACAAGAGAGGCTTTATGCTTCGCTTAACTGGAGAAGTCCAATTCATTCGCTGTATATGTACACAACATATGATAAAAACGGGAATGTAGTGAATTATCCGAAAATCAGGCTTAATAACCGTGCAAGGGTGCATTATACAACGGACAGCTATGATAATTTTGGCATAGTCGGTATGAAAACCTATGACAGTAACATTTCAGATACCGTCTGGACAGAATTTAACGGGTGCCGCTACATAAAAGGTGTAATGACCTTAAAATACGGAAAGTACTATATTCTTATGAATAGCTCCTCGCTTATGGGCGATGGTGGAATTTCAGGGTATACAATAGCTAAAATGCAGAAGCTTTTAAATATTCCCAACGGAGTGTATGCAGACCTTACCACTATAAATTCAAATACGCCAAAATATTATAAATTAGGTACTGCCCTTACACCGTCAAATATTGAACTATCCCCTGCCGATACGGAAATTGCAGGCGGTAATACGGTTGTGCTTTGCAATATTCAAGACCTTGACGGAGGAAGTTACATAACACACGGAACGCAAACTCTTTATGCGGATAAAACAATACAGATAAGGCTCTCAAACGGCGCATACACCACCTCCGATAACGCTACCCTTGAAATACGGAGCGACGGACAAAATCAATCGGCGTTTATGGGTGCAATTAGCTTTGATTTATCGGGAATAAAACAGATTTTAGATATGGGATATTCGATAAAATCGGCAAAGCTTATGACATATACAGAGCGCTCAAAGGGCTCGAATAAGGCTATTGATATAAAAGCCATAAACAACGAGATAACAAAGAATAATGTTGGCGCATATGTGAATAACGGTGCTGATGCTACGCTTTTACTTAACAGTGACGGTAACAATGCAATATTCGACCTTGAGACTACATCGGGAAGTCTTTGGACAAACGAAACGGATATTACCGATATTTTAAAGAACAGCTTATCGGGTGATACATTGAGCCTGCTGCTTGAAAGCTCGGATATTTCAAACACTCAACAGCAAAATATCTTTTCCGCATCAATGAGTGCAAAGAAATTCAATAATGCCGAGCGTTCACAAAAAATTGCAGACGCCTTCGGACTGCAAATGTCAGGTGATGATTATGATTGGTCATACCTCCACCCACATATTGTTATAGCCTATGAGGGCGAGAACGAAACAGAGCCGATACAGACTATGTGTACAAAGATTACAGCAAGCTATAATGAGGATATGACACTAAGGAATGTGGAAATCTGCGATAATGCGATTTTTACAAATACCACAACGGAAAATCCACTGCCGTATACAAAAATATTCTATTGGAGTAATCTAAACACCTTAGAGCCCATAGCTAAATTCTTCGGTAGCTTTAATTGATTGAGTTAAACTCGCTTCATTCCATTTAAGCCGCCTGCGGTTACAAAAGGTATAACACACTATACTTTACAGAAGTAAAATCGTGTGCCAATAGGGTGGCTTTCACCCCTATTGGAAACCCCGAGCCGAAAGAGGATGCTCCTCTTTGGAAACACCTCCGTATTTTTTCGCAATTACAGCCCGACAATTTGTATATACAAATGCTCAAAAACACAACAAAGACAACCTAACCAATTTTGAGATAATCGTAAAATTGGTTAGGTTATCTTTTTTATAAATACGATATTTTTTATAAAGCGGAGTTTATAAAAATTCTCATTCTCAATCTTTCCTCATACTTGTATCTAATTCTTTCGCCATAGCTTGCTGAACCATAGAATAAAATTCAGAATCATTAAAAAGTTTTGGGAAAGAATCCGTCCTGTTGAATTTACGAATATAGTCATGAATACCAACAGTCTGCTGATTTTGGTTTTTGATATGTTACGCCACCCAATTATATCCCGTGATTGCCTGATCAACAATATGATTGAAAACCATACTACTTTTCTGAGTAAAGATTTCTCTATCATAACATTCAGGTAAGAAAGCATTAAGAATAGTGACAATTTCACTTTTAACACGTTCTTTGGGTTGTGCGTCATTCTGCCAACCAACAACAAACAATTCTTGTTTCTTTGCGAGCAATGTGTTATAAAGCTCTTTTGCTGCAAGCTTAACTTTCTTTTCCTCGTCTGCTGTCAGTTTTTCTTTTCTCAGAAGGTCATAAATCTCAAGTTCTGCTTCAGATAGTTCTTCTTTTATATGTCTTTCTTCTTCGGCACGCAATTCTTCCATAAGTTTTAAGAGTTTCTCATAGAAGTCATCGTTTTGAGAACCACCTGCATTATACTCGTCAATAATATTACGGAATCTCTCTGCAAAGTTAGAACGGGTTACATTTCGACGAAGCATTTTTTCTAACTTTTCTTCAATATGTTTTCTGAGATTTGCAATTTCAAGATTCTTGTTTTTCAAAACCTTAAACTGCGAACGCAATTCATCAATATCAAGTTTTGATAAGTCAAGTTCTTTTCCTGAATCTGTAATTGTATATTTTCTTGCATCATCCGCTGTTATTACACTTTGGTCTAAAAGCTCATTGATTTTCGCCTGAGCTGATTCAATCTTTTCAGGGCGTATTTTCCCGTCAATAACACCTTTAAGATATAAGATAGCATCTTTCTGTATAGGATTATACTCCATTTTGAATATATCAGGGCGGAGTGATTCGTATAATCCGTCCACAGTGTTTGCTAACACTGCAAACTCATTTTTAACATCGTCATTCCCGACAATAGTATTGGCATATTCCTCAAATAACGAAAGGCTTTTAAACACATCAGTTTCATCAACAACTTTTGACAAATCAACGCCGTTATTAAAGCAAAATTCATTCGTAAGGTCAATTGCTTCATAAAGCTGAGATAAAAGCTTGTCTATATCTTTTACGGGCATATTTCCGTCATCACCGGAAGCATAGTCAGCAAGAGCACGCTTTAAGTATTTAAACACATCAAGATAGTCAATAATAAGACCACATTCTTTACCCGAATAAACTCTGTTTGCTCTTGCAATCGTCTGCATAAGAGTATGACCTTTCATTGGCTTGTCTAAATACAATGTTGATACAGAAGGTGCATCAAATCCCGTAAGCCACATTGCGCAAACAAAAACCAACTGCAAAGGATGATGGGGGTCTTTAAAATTATCCTCAATATCAAAACCATTCTCATCAACCTGGTTCATTCGTTCCCGGTGTTCTTTCACCGACAACCCTTCTTTTGAGAACTTATCGTTTTCATCTGCATCCTCACTGATAACAACAGCCATTTCAACCTTTCGCATATAATCAACAATATCTTTTAGGTTGCGTTTTTCTTCCTCATTGGAAGTCTGACTGATTTGACTGTTTAACTTCTTTATTTCTTGCTTCCAATAGAAATTTACCTTGTCATACATTTTAACAGCCGTAAATTTATCAACGGAAATAACCATACCTTTGCCACGAAACCCTCTGCGCGGAAAATGATATACGATATGTTGTGCAATTGCATCCAAACGGTCATCGCGTTTGATAACTTCAAGTTCTTTTGCATAGTGGTTTTCTAGTCTTTTCTGTTCTGCTTCTGTTAAGTTTTCTTCTTCCAGAATATCGGCAAAATCAGAATCAAGAAAATCGTTTTGCAGTTCCACTTCAGGCACTCGTTTTACATAATAAAGCGGAACGGTTGCATTATCTTTAATAGATTCTGCAAAATTATATTCGCTTACATAGTCGCCAAACCAAGAATTGGTAAGTCTCTTACTGCCAAGCAACGGAGTTCCTGTAAAAGCAAAAAATTGTGCATTCGGAAGACCGGTACGCATATTTTCTGCAAGGTCTTTGTATTGTGTCCTGTGTGCTTCATCTACAATTACAATAATATCATCACGTTCAGAAAGAATCGGATATTTTTTACCCTTGTCATATCTGAATTTATGTATGAGCGTAAACAATATAGACTTGTTTGTTTTAAGTTCTTCACGAAGCTGTGCGCTATTTGCAGGTCTTACTTTCTCATTTTCTGCAATAAATTCTGTACGTAAAAAGTTTTTGTAAATCTGCGTATCCAAATCTTCTCTGTCCGTAACAATAAGAAAAGTAAAGTTACCTGTACACTTATGCTTGATCTTTTTTGCAAGCATAACCATAGAATAGCTTTTGCCGCTACCTTGTGTATGCCAGAATACGCCTAATTTTCCGTGAAGATTCTCTCTGTTTAAGAATGCTTCATAGGCATTGTTTACACCGAAGAATTGATGATTCTTTGCGATAATTTTAGTTCTTCGACGGTCATATAAAATAAAGTTTTCTATGTAATCTAAAAGTCTTTCAGGTTTGCATAAGCCTTCGATAAAATATGCAAGACTGACGCCACTTTCTTTGATTGCTTTTCTGTCAGGATTTTCTTTTTCGCTTTCAATTTTAAGCCATTCAAAGAAATATTCATATCCCGCTCCGAAACTGCCGAGTCTTGTTTCCATACCGTTTGACAGAACACAAATCTGATTGTAATTAAAAAGATAAGGTATATCTTTAAGGTAATTCTTCAGGTTTATATCATAAGCATTTTTAACCGGAATATTTGAGTTTTTAAGCTCAATAAATACCATAGGCAGACCGTTTATAAAGACAATTAAATCTGGTCTTCTGAAATAACTTTCGCCCTTAATCCACATCTGAGATGCGACAATAAAGCTATTGTTTTCAGGCGTAGTAAAATCAACCACCTTCAGCTTGTTGGAGGTTTTTCTGCCGTTTTCTTCATATTCAACCGTAATGCCGTTTCTGATTTTCTGATAATTATTAAAATTAGTCAGCATTAAATCTCCCGATTTCGGCGTATGGCAAAGCTCGTCCGCAATGATGCGCACGGTGCTTTCCGGTAGATCGGGATTGATTTTGCATAAAGACTCAAATAAAACATTGGGCAAAACGACCTGACGCTTGTCCGTTCTACCCGTATTGTCATTCAAATCTTCTGCATCTTCGGTCATACAGTTGATGGAAGTATAATCATGTTTTTCGACAAACGCCTTTATTGCCGCTTGCTCAATCATATCTTCCGTTATAATTTTAGGCATATTCTCACACCTCCAGTTTACCACTCATAAGACGAGGAAGAAGCAAATCTCTTTGCTTAATAAGATTTTGATTTTTTTCTTGTAATTTAAGTATCATATCTATGTAATTTGATACCAAACAATTATATTTCTCAATTATTGGTCCATTATATACAATTTTAATTTTTTCTAAATCAAAGGGACTTATATTGGGTTGTGCTGCATTGCTTCCTGATATCATTAAAATCAATTCTTGTATCCATTTTTGTTGCATTGTAAAATATATATAACCATCATTTTCTGTTTGTTTTTTCTCTGAATCAAAAAAGAATTTTCCAACACGCTGATTTACAAGCATAACATTATCAGTCTTAGGAACAAGTGCTAACTTTCCTATTGTTGCTCCAGTCATTGCGATAAGCAAATCTCCGGGAACCGTTTTGAATTGCTTTGCTTTTTTTGCATTTTCATTAGATACCATAGATAAATCAGTTAAATCTACTGTGTTGTTTTGAATGTCCTTAATTTTTATTACGGGGACACCCTCATCAGCCCACCATTCGCTTTTGAATGCATATCCTGATTTTATTTTACATATATCTCCGATTTTCTTTAATTCCCAACCTTCAGGCAAGCCGTTTACGAACTTTGCCTTTTCGTGTCCGGGGAAGCGGAAACGAACAAACCATTCTTTATATAATTCCTGTGCCGCTTTTTCAAGCAATGCAATTCTTTTGTTGTTGTTTTCAATTAAATCGTCATAGGCAGATAAAATATCAGCAATTCGTTTTTGGGTGGGTAAATTGGGTACTGTCATTTTTAATCGTTCAATAAATCTTTTATCAGCTCTTTGTCTACCACTTGCTCCACTCATGCTGTTAATAGCAGGAAGCACAACAACATCACTTGAGCCAAGATAATAAATAAAATTCTCATCAGATTTATTTTCTCTTGCCCTAAATACATAAAATTCCGTTGAACCAAATCCTGCATCTGTAGCAATATCTACTTGAGCTATTTTTCTGTTCTCTAAGCAAGGTGTTATTCTTGAAAACACCGTATCTCCTTTGCAAAATTTACTGCAGCTTTGTCCATCGTAAGTTTTTGTTTCTACATTTGAAACTGTACGCAAAATTGGAGAAACTTTATCTATATCTATAAAAGCATATTCTTTACCTTTTTTCAGCTTTGTTATAGGATTAACCTCTACGATCTCTTCAAATCTTTTTTCTTCCCATTTGCTCATTTGTTTGTTGCCTTTCTAAAGTAATTGATAATGTCATCAAATTCTTTTTCTGTCATTCCAACATAAAGTCTTTTTACATACTCTTTTTCAAAATATATAATTTTCTTATAAGATAATTTACAAGCATTCAATGTTTTTCTTTTGCGTCTACGTTCTATACTTTTATCCTTCGGGGTTTTAAAACCCATTCGTATAAACAATACTTGATATTTTGCATAAACAGCAAAAAGGTATGCAACAGGTAAGTAGAGTAAGGAAAACAAGATTGGAACAACGAAACTTACCGTCGTATCAATTACCTCAAGCTGCGAATAATCAGTAATTGCTTTTTTTATTGTAAAGTATAAAAGGACCAACCCTATTACTGTCAACAAAAAATCAATAAGTTTTTTTGCGGGTTTATGTTCATCATCTTGCTCCGCAACTACTTGCAATATAAGCAAAAAAGCAAGCACTGGTTGAAGTATTAATTCTGTCACAAAAGAAAATGTAAATGTACCAGAAATGAACTCTACTAAAACAGAAAACCTAAAGTTATCTGCAATCATATTTTTGAAATAATATTCATCTTCGGTATTTACAGCTTTATAACAAATAGGAACGCCCACAAATATAACCCACATTGTAATATCTTTTAAATATATCCATTTCCAAAAATGCAAAAATGTAAGTGCATATACTATAAGCGTTGCATAACCAATCATAAAAACAAATGGTATAACTAATTGGTGGCAACACGCAACTTTCAAAACATCGACGGCACTTGAACGGATTTTTTCGTGAGAAAATACCCATATTGCAATTAAAGCAAAGTATATTCCTAATACTATCTCTCTAGTAGAAAAAAGCTCAAACATTGTTATTTAAATAACCCTTTCAAATTCTCTGCAATCTTTTTCTCAAGCTCGTGTGCTTCGCTATTAAGGCTTTCAAGTTCGGCATTAAGAGTTAACATTTCTGCCTTAAACTCTTCTTCTGTCATATCATCATCTTCAATAACAACGCCGACATACCGACCGGGATTAAGCGAATAGTCTTGATCTATGATGCCGTCTTCACCTTCAAGCTTGGCAACTTTGCAAAGACCAATAACATCAACATATTTACCTTCGGGAAATCTTTCTGTAAGCCAAAGGATATTGTCAAGGAAGTATATAATTTCTTGTGCAATACCTCGACCTTTTTCAATCAGTTCGTCAAATTCTTTAATCTTCTTGTCCTGATTTTTAGAATAATATTGTTCAAAATGCAATCCAATTGAAGCGAACATTATTTCCTGGTCTTGTTCCTTAACCATAGCCTTAAAAGCTGATACATTCTCAGAAATTAAATCTTTCAACAAATCAGAATCCATTTTAATGAACTTAGGTGCACAAGAGCGAAGTTGAGGTTCTTTAAAGCTTTCTTTGCCGTTGCCGTCAAAATAGAAACTGTACTTTGATAAATCATTAATTACTTCCAAAAGCTTACTTAATCTGCTTAAAACTTCCGTTTTGTATTCTTTTAAAAGGGCTGTGAATTCTTCTGTTTTACCTTCGTAAAGCCTTGTTATAATACCAAGATTTTTTATCTGTTCATCAGAGAACTTTCTGTGAGCCCTGTCAATTTGAGTAAAGATGTTTCTTGCGTCTATAAAAAGAATTTCATCCTTTTTCGTCTTTGCATTATCAAAGAACCAAAGTGTTGCAGGAAGTGTAACAGATGTAAACATATTGGAAGGGAGGGTTACCATTTGTTTGATAACACCGCTTTCAATAAGTCTTTGTCTGATTTCTTTCTCGCTGTTTCCTGCATCAGATGCTGAATTTGCCATAACAAGGGCAGCTCGTCCATTTTTATTGAGAGCTGTTGCAAATTGATTTATCCAAAGGTAGTTTGCATTAGGAACAGTTTCCTTTGCATCTTTCTTGGATTTTTTAGTTTTATTCTGCGGTATGCCGTATGTATTAAATCTCGGCTGGTCTTTTACAATTTCCGTTTCAACATCATCTACATTAAAAGGCGGATTTGCCATTACATAATCAAACGCGCCGAAACTGTTATAGGGATCACGAGCATAAGAATTTGCATGGGTAATAGTACCTCTGACATTATTAAGAACAAGGTTCATTTTAGCAAGCTTAACAGTTGCCGCAGTCTTCTCAACACCGAATGCTCTTAGGTTCATCTGCTTACCTTTTTCTTTATGTCTTTCGATATAGTGAGCAGTCTGAACAAACATACCGCCACTACCACAAGCGGGATCGAGGATTTTACCTTCTGTCGGTGCCAAAACTTCCACCATATAGCGAACAACGGTTGAAGGCGTGAAGAATTCACCGCCACCCTGACCTTCGGCTAAAGCAAATTTTCCGAGGAAGTATTCGTATATTTCACCAAAAATATCAAGCTCAACATCCCCGGGAATATCCTTAAATAGCTTCAAAAGCTTTGCAAGAACCAACGGATCATCTTCGCTGTTTACACTATAATAAATGTCTTTGGGCAAAGTATCTTCAAGCTCTGCTGTGTACTTTTCGACACAATCCATTGCTTCCTTAACCTTTTGAGAAAGATTTTCGCTTTCAGGAAGGTTGAGAAGATAATCATAACGAGCTTCATCAGGTAAATAAAATCCGCATTTTTCAATAGCGATTTCGCTGATTGAACGTCCCATTCTTGTGCCTTTGATTTTGTTATATTCGTTTGTAATTTCTTCTGCAAATTTATTGTATTTACATTCGGCAAAGCGCAAGAAGATAAGACCAAGTATCGGTTCTGCATACTCAGTTGATTTTAAGCCTGAATTAGCTCTTAATTGGTCTGCGCCTGCCCAAAGTTTTTCTTTTAAATCTTTTAATTGTTCGTTCGTCATTTTATATTCCTCCGCATAATGCGTAAATCAAGTTATTTCACCATATTTATAAATTCAACCAAACTTACATTACCCATTTCATTCGCTTTATCAATGCAACCTTTTGTAAAACCTGATTTTGAGAACAAATAGTAATGTTTTGTTTTATAATTAAATAGTTCACTGCGTTTTATGAGGGTTTCCAAAACGCCAAGGTCAACCTTTTCATTTGTCCATTTACATTCTGCAAACAGGGCTGTGTTTTTATCCTGTTCGCCCATAATATCAATCTCGGCTTGGGCTTTTTCTTTCGGATCATTACCCCACCAGCGGCCGAGAGATTTAAATTCTACCGGACAGTTACCTGAAAGAAGTTGTTTCCATAGATATTGCTTGCAGATTTCTTCAAAAACCATCCCCATATAGTCTGAAAGCTGAGGCTCAATGCGTTTATAAACCAAATCGGCAGCACCGCGGGCAATAATTGAATTATTATCAAGCACAAAACGATACCAGAAACGGAACATATTATCCTCAATGGAATAAATTGACTTTCTCGAAGCCTTTTCGCCGTAAGGTGTTTCTTTCTGAACGATGCCGAGGTTTATAAGGTTCTTAATATAATTCGTACAAACATTAGTATCTTCCCCGACTTTGCTTGAAATCTCGGACATTCTTGACGAACCCGTTGCAATAGCCGTAATGATTGCCGTATAAATAGCGGGCTCACGGACTTCCTGTTTTAAAAGGTTCGTCGGTTCCTCATAAAGGAAAGACATTGGATTAAGATATGTGTTTTTTATATTATCCTCTATACTTAATTTATCGCTCATCTGTAAAAGATACTGCGGCGTGCCGCCTGCAACACCGTAAATAATCGCTTTGTCCTCGTCAGACAAGTTTTTAAAATATGCACAGGTTTCTTCAAAGTCGAAAGGTAACAGCTTGATTTGAGCCGTTCTTCTGCCGTAAAGAGGTGCTTTATATGCAAGCACATAGTCTTCCATATATGACATAGAAGAACCGCAGAGAATAAGCATTAGCTTTGATGTATCTTTATATTTATCAATCAAGAGCTGCAGTGTAGATGCAAGACTTTTTGATGAACGAGCCACATAAGGATATTCGTCAATCGCAAGGATGATTCTTTCTTTTTCGGCAAGCTTAAACACATATTCAAGTGCAGCTTGGAAGGAAAGAAAAGAGCTTTCTGTTTCAAAACCACTTGCAAACTCCATTATGCTTTTTGAAAAGTTTTCAAGATTCTGCTTTGCGTTACTTTCAACACCCATAAAATATATGGCTCTTTTATCCCCAATAAACTGATTTATAAGCGCAGTTTTACCTACACGGCGTCTGCCATAGATAACCGCAAATTCAAATTTATTCGATTTATATAGATTGTCAAGAGTATTAAGCTCACGCTCTCTGCCTATAAACATTTACACGACCTCCATTTTAGGTTATCTTGTTTCACAAGAAGCAAAAATGTTTGTTTGCAAGGACATTTTTGCGCCGCCGTCAATTAGCGTGGCGGTCGGAAGACCGAAAACCTAAGGTTTTAAGAAATTTTATAGGATAAAATTTCTATACACGCTAATTATAGCATATAAAAATAAATTAGTCAAGCATAAATGAGTAAATTATGCTTGACTAATTTGTTTGACAGGGATTACACATAAGGCTAAAAAAGCACTCCTTGGGATTACTCCAAGAAGTGCTTTATGAGTTGTTATTATCTTCGCTTGAAATTCGTTACGCTTCGTAACGAATCGTAAATCTTCAAAAATTTGCTGTCAAATTGCTGTCAAAATCAAATCTCAAATGCAATAAACCGCATAGTTAAGCCTTTTACTTATCAAGCGGTTTCATTGTCGGGAACAGCAGGACATCCCGTATTGCGGGAGAGTCGGTTAAGAGCATACACATTCTGTCTATGCCAAAGCCTATGCCGCCTGTCGGTGGCATACCTATCTCCAATGCACGCATGAAATCCTCATCGGTTGTGTTTGCCTCTTCATCGCCCTGCGCAAGCTGTTCCTCCTGCGCCTTAAATCTTTCCCTCTGATCAATCGGGTCGTTAAGCTCTGAATAGGCGTTTGCCATTTCCCAGCCGTTCATAAAGAACTCAAATCTCTCAACATAGCCCTCTTTATCAGGCTTTTTCTTTGTAAGCGGTGATATTTCTATGGGGTGATCCATTACAAATGTGGGCTGTACCAAATGCTCCTCTGCATATTCTTCAAAGAACAGATTTAAAATATCGCCCTTTTTATGTCTTTCCTCATACTCTACATGATGTTCCTTCGCAACGGCTCTTGCCTCTTCCAATGTGTTTATCTCGTCAAAATCAACACCCGAATACTTTTTAACTGCCTCAACCATTGTAATTCTCTCAAACGGCTTACCCAAATCCATCTCGATACCGTTATAGGTAATCTTTGTTGTGCCAAGCACCTCCATAGCTATATGGCGATACATATTCTCGGTTAAGTCCATCATACCGTGGTAATCGGTATATGCCTGATAGAGCTCCATAAGTGTGAACTCGGGGTTATGACGGGTATCAAGGCCTTCGTTTCTGAAAACTCTGCCTATCTCATAAACCTTATCAAATCCGCCGACAATAAGGCGCTTTAAGTAAAGCTCCAATGATATACGGAGCTTAAAGTCCTCGTCAAGGGCGTTAAAATGTGTCTCAAACGGACGAGCTGCCGCACCGCCTGCATTTGATACAAGCATTGGAGTTTCAACCTCCAAAAAGCCCTGATTATTGAGATAGCTTCTGATTGATGCGATTATCTTTGAACGGTTAATAAATGTCTTTTTAACATCACTGTTCATTATAAGGTCAATATATCTCTGACGGTAACGAAGATCGGTATCTGTCATACCGTGAAACTTTTCAGGCAGTGGAAGTAATGACTTTGACAAAAGTGTTATCTTTGAAACGCGAATTGAAATCTCGCCTGTCTGCGTCGAGAAAACCTCACCCTCTGCGCCGATTATATCGCCAATATCAAGCTTTTTAAAACGGTTATACTCATCCTCGCCCAAAATATCCTTCTTTACAAAGAGCTGAATTTGACCGTCAATATCCTGCAAGTGTCCAAACCCAACCTTGCCCATGCCGCGCTTTGACATCAATCTTCCCGCAACACATACATTCTGTCCGTCAAGCGGAGAAATCTTTGCTGTAATCTGTTTTGTCTCACCACGGGATGTTACCTCACGCTCCTCAGTTGTATATCCGTTAATTATATCGCCCGATGTGTGCGTGCGGTTATACTTAGTTATCACAAACGGGTCCATACCCTCGTTCTGTAACTCTGTCAGCTTATCACGCCTTACCTGCAATAACTGTGACAATTCTTCCATTTTATGTCCTCCATATAGTTAATTATTCAAACTTTAAATATTATCCGTATGATTATATACCATTTTTTCACTTTTGACAATATTTTTTAGTAAAAAAGTGATATTTGACAAAAACTTTAGCTTCCGAGCCGTTGACATTTGGAGGGTTAGCCTGTAAAATACAGATTGAATAACAATTATTATGGAGCATATGATATGAAAAAGCTATTGATATTTGCGCTTTTGCTATGCCTATTACCCATAAATACGGCAAATGCCGTATACACAATGGATATAATATACGGAGATTATGATGAGTCCCCTGCAAAAGAGCCATATTTACTACATTCTACAAGCTTCTTCCCCATGGAGCCTGTAGAAATCCTTTTAGCTACAAATTCAATATACTTTCACTACGGACATGATGAGGCAAGTGTTAATTTATCCCCACAGCTTATGCCGATAAATGCAAGGCACGATAAGAAGATAACATATACCTCGTCCGACCCGTCTGTTGCAACGGTTGATGATAACGGTAATGTTACATCAAAAAACAAGCTCGGAAGCACTATTATCACCGCAAAATGCGGTAAAATATCCGCCACCTGCAAGGTATCGGTTATAATAGGAGTTGAGTCTGTAGAAATTAAAGACGCACCTAAAACTCTATATGCGGATAAGCCTGTTGCAACACAGCTAAGAGCGGTTATATCACCCGATAATGCAAGCATAAAAAAAGTTAAATGGCAAACCTCGGATGCATCAATTGCAACCGTTGACAGAACAGGCATGCTTATGCCCTGCGGAAAGGGCACTGTTACAATAACAGCAACAACCGTTGATAACAATATATCCGCAAGTGTAAGTATAACCGTCGATGTATGGGCAAAGCGTGAGGGTGATGCAAAAAGTGAGATAAACTATTCACAATATCCATACACCCTATCAGAGGCTACACAGATACAGGCAAATTCAAACCCCACTGTGTTTACATCAAATGCCTACCCTGCAACATTTGATGATGTCAAAGAATACATTGACCCCTCGGTGTTTACAAACGGATATGAGCTTTACCAATTCCTTGACCTTTCAAAGAGTAACGGAATATCCAAGGATTTGCTAAACTCATACCTTAGCGGTAAGGGCGTACTTGACGGCATGGGCGATGTATTTTCAGAGGCTGCACAAGCCGAGGATATAAGCGAGGTATATTTGGTTGTTCATTCGTGCCTTGAAACGGCAAACGGCGTATCCGAGCTTGCAAACGGAATTGAATATAACGGAGATGTGGTATACAATGTGTTCGGCATCGGCGCTGTTGACTCTGACCCCATAGGCGGTGGTGCACTCTATGCATATCAAAACGGCTGGACAAGTGTGGAAGAAGCAATAAGAGGCGGTGCAAAGTGGATAAGCAAATACTATATCCATAATCCCGATTATCCGCAAAACACCCTTTATACAATGCGTTGGAACCCTACCGCCCCGGGCGTACACCAATACGCAAGCGATGTTGCCTGGAGCTTAAAGCAGGCGCAAACGCTAAAAAATATGTTTGACGCATTCCCGAATGCAAAATTGACCTTTGACTATCCGGTATACGAGGGTGAGGAAAAACCAAATATCACATTGGAATAAGCTAATATGGACTGCCATCGTTAAATTTTGGTTTATATGCGTAAATGGGTATCACAATTTGTAGGGGAGGGTTTCCATGCCCTCCCGTTCCCAGTATGCATTATCGGGGATACGGGCAGGCACGGAGACCTGCCCCTACGACCATACCAATTTGCCGTAA
>JAFSXU010000001.1 GCA_017443895.1 Clostridia bacterium | reverse complement strand
TAAATTGGTATGGGTTGTAGGGACAGGTCTCTGTGCCTGTCCGCATCCCCGACAACGCATATTGGGAACGGGAGGGCATGGAAACCCTCCCCTACAAATTTCGATACCCATTTACCCCGCTAAACCAAAATTTACCGCAAATGCCCCGATACCCCACACGCCGTATTATCATAGAAAAATCGGAGATTTTTCCACCACAATTATTCATTATTCATTTAATTAACTTTACGCTGCCAATCCTCCGATCCTTACAATCTGATCCATATTTATGATACCGTTTTGTATTTTTTGTGTAAATTATATGTAACAAAATTTCAAAAAGGTATTGCAATAAAACACAACATATAGTATAATACTTTTATTGTGAATACAGATATTGAAATAAAGTTGTAATCATAGACAGAAGGTTATAACATTACATATTAAGTGATGTTATCAAGCGGAGCGAAAAAATGCCGACAGGGGCGGCTTGATAACATGGCATATTAAGGGGAAATGTGATGCAAAACAAGATTTATTGTACCCAATGTGGCCGTGAGATAAAAGAAGGCTTGCTATATTGTGACAGATGCGGTCAGTCAGTAAAGAAAAGTATTGAAAAACAAAATCCGAAAACAGAAAAACAGCAGCAGATTGAGGCTTTGCAGCAGGAACGCAAAAGCCGTCAGGAAAAACGAAATCAGCGTGAGAAAAAACGCATGATTAACAAGGAAAAACACAAGAAAAATGTAAAAATTTTATTGTTCATTGTAGGAATTTTGATAATTGCGCTTGTAAGTGCGGTTATTTCATACATAAAAACCCAGCCGACAATAAAAGAGGTTGACGATGTGGTACTTGAGGACGCCGAGAATATGGCGACCATTCCGCCGTCAAGTCAGCAGACAAGCACCGCATCAACCGTAAACACCGATTTTAAAACTATCGAGGCAAACGGGATAGTCTGCCCATACCCCGAAACCTTTACCGAAAGCGCAAACGGTATCGGCGAGGTTTTGCATCTTAGCGACAGTGTGGGCGGAGCGGTTATGGTTATTGCAAAGGACAGCCCATCGGGGGAGGCTAAGGATTTAATGAGCGAATATGCCGCACATTCGGGCGGTAATGTGACCTTCTCAAGGGCGGGCGACAACTGGTATGCTGTTACGGTAACCGCAGGCGAGCAGATAACTCACAGAAAATATGTCATAAAGAACGGACTTGCCCTTTATTATGACTTTACATACGATACAAGCTCAGCGTCTTTAACAGAGTATGAGGAGTGTATCACAAATCTTGACGAAAACTTCAACGGTTGAGAAGATACCCAAGACTAAATGACAGCGCTATTGCAGCGCTTATAATTATTAACTTAACAAATCGCTTTTTTGGGCGGTCAGCTATGGGCTGACCGCTTCTTTTATTCAGATATTCATTTACAATCCGCTCCGCCTCGTGAATTACATGCGTGTCAAATTCGGGGCTGTATTCCTTCAATATTATAATTGCCTCGCTTATATACGGCGAGGTGAAATTATTAAGTATCATAACCTTTTTTGTGTTTTCTCGCATTTTGTACTCCACTCCTATAAAATATGTTTGTTAAGGCAAAAAATCAGTTGTCTGCCACTCTTCTTGCCAAAAATCCAATAAAAGACTGCCAAAAATTATGAGCCGTGACGCTTGTTTTTTACCTTGGCTTTTTCCTATTATTTCCCTAATTTCCCAAACTAATACCCGCAAATAGCCTGAAAATTTATATTAAATTTGTAATATTCCGTTAAAAACCTGCATATAATTTACAGAATATGGAAATTATATTATGAAATTTGCACAAATTTGTAAAAAATGATACCTTTTTGTAACAAAACTGTAATAAAAAGGTTGACTTTGTAATATTGCTGTAGTATAATGTTGGAAATGTCCGCTGTAAGGCAGCTTGCGGTGTCAGAGCGGACAGGAAAGGTATGTATTTATGATTACACAGGAAAAAAATAAGGAAGAGTTAGTTTTAAAAATGCGTGATGAGCGCAGGAAAAAGAAACAAAAAAAGGTGCGCAGGCAAAAAATCGGAGTAGTTTCCATGATAATGGTAATTGCCATAATCAGCGCTGTTATCTGCTCTGCATCGGCAACGGCAATAAATATCACCGAAATCAACGAGTTTGACGGAGTTAAAAAGACAAAAACCGTATACACCATGAAGCGTGACAGTGTCGGCGAGGTTTTGAGCAAGGAAAATGTTACCCTTGGCGATAACGACAGGATAAATGTCGGTGTTGACGATGCGGTAAGCGATAATGACGAAATAATTATTACCCGAGGCAAGGAGATTACAATCGTTGCAGACGGAGTTGAAACCTCCGCGGTTGTAACAAAGGCGGATGCGCATGATGCACTTGTTGAGGCGGGGTATATCCCGGGCGAGGCGGACGAAATTTCAGTTGAGAACGGCGAGGATTTAAAGGATAGCAGTAAGGTGCAGTTGATTTCCGTTTCATCAACCGTTGAGGCGGTAAACGAGGAGATACAAAACGAGGTTCTCTACATAGACGATCCTACAATGCCCGAGGGCGAAACAAAGGTTATAGAAGAGGGCAGCATCGGAACAAGGCAGATAAAGAGCAATGTCCTATACCGCTCGGGCGAAGAGGTGTCAAGGGAGCTTGTATCCGATACCGTTGTTACAGAGCCGAAAAACCGTGTTATTGCAATAGGCAAGAAAAAAAGCGCAGTGCCTGCCATAAGTCGGTCCGGGGGCGTCACAGAGTCAAACGGCACAATAAACGGCATGAGCTATTCAAGAAAGATAACCATGAGTGCCACCGCATACTCGACATCTCCGTCAGAGAACGGTGGCTACACCGTTTCTGCAATGGGCAATAAATTAGGCTTTGGCATTGTTGCGGTTGACCCGTCGGTTATTCCGCTCGGCTCAAAGGTGTTCGTTACCTCTACAGACGGCTCGTGGACATACGGCGTTGCAAGCGCAGAGGATACGGGCGGTGCGATAAAGGGAAATAAAATCGACTTATGCTATGACGGAACGCCAAGCTCGGTTAATCAGTTTGGCAGACGCTCATGCGTTGTGTATGTTTTAAATTAAGGTTAAAGGCTGTCATTTGACAGCCTTTTTGTGTGTAAATTCGATTAAATGAATAATGAATGATGAATAATGAATAATGAATAATTATGGAAGAAAAATCTCCGATTTTTCTTTGATAATATGGCGGTTTTTGCGGTAAATTTTGGTTTAGCGGGGTAAATGGGTATCGAAATTTGTAGGGGAGGGTTTCCATGCCCTCCCGTTCCCAATATGCGTTGTCGGGGATGCGGACAGGCACAGAGACCTGTCCCTACAACCCATACCAATTTA
>JAFSXU010000015.1 GCA_017443895.1 Clostridia bacterium | reverse complement strand
TTGGGTTAGCGTACCAATGCGAAATCGTAAATTGGTATGGTCGTAGGGACAGGTCTCTGTGCCTGTCCGCATCCCCGACAACGCATATTGGGAACGGGAGGGCATGGAAACCCTCCCCTACAAATTTCGATACCCATTTACGCATATAAACCAAAATTTATATCCCAACTAAATATTTTTCCACTATCCTTGCGCAATCCTCAACACAACCGGCGCAGGGGCGTTTTTTATAATACCCCTCCGTTCTTTTCTCGGGTGTGGGTGTTGAATTATCGATACGGATACCCATAAGCAAATCTCCGCATTCGGAGGATCCGTTCATGCTCTCAAACTCGTGGATCATATCCTGAACGGTTGCATATAATTTGGCACGATTTTGCTGATCGCACTCATCGCCCGATGATAGCTTTAAGCCTGCCAAAAACACCACACCCGATACTGCTCCGCAGGTTTTTCGCATTCTGCCTATTCCGCCGCCAAAGCCCTCCATTGCACGAACCGCCAATTCCTTATCCATACCGAAATCCTCGGCATACGCCCTTACAACGGCACTTGAACAGTTATATCCGCTTTTAAAATTATTTACAGCTTCTTCTATCCTTGTCATATCAATCACCAAACGAAATTCCCATTTCCCTTGCCGCCATAATTTCGTCACAGTCAATCGGAACACGCTTTAATTTGCCTGCAACCTCGCCGAGCGGTACGGGAACGATAACGCCGTTTTTAAGACCTGTCATATATCCGTACTTCTCCTGCTTTATAAGCTTTGCGGCAGCCGCACCGAACCTTGTACACAAAACCCTGTCATATGCGCACGGACTTCCGCCACGCTGGAAATGCCCCGGAACAGTAACTCTTATCTCCTGTCCCGAAACTGCCTTTAATTCATCGGCAATCCGATACGATACCGACGGATAAGGCATACTTGCACGGGCAGCCTTAAATTCCTTTTTCTTCATTTTAGCCTCTTCCTTTGACAGTGCGCCCTCGGCAACTGCAAGAATTGAGAAGCGTTTTCCCTCGCTTTCACGCTTGTTAAGAATTTTGGCAACCTTGTTTATATCGTAAGGGATTTCAGGCAAAAGCACAACATCCGCACCGCCTGCAATACCTGCGTACAGGTTTAACCAGCCAACCTTATGTCCCATAATCTCAACAATGAAAATTCTGCCGTGTGAGGTTGCGGTCGTGTGAATACAGTCTATAACCTGTGTAGCCAAATCAACGGCACTGTAAAAACCGAAGGTCATATCCGTACCCCAGACATCGTTATCTATTGTCTTTGGCAGAGTAACAACATTCAAGCCCTCTTCCCAAAGCATATTTGCGCTTTTGTGAGTTCCGTTTCCGCCAAGGATAACAAGGCAGTCAAGACCTATCTGCTTATAGGTGTTTTTCATTGCCTTTACCTTATCAACATTATTCTCCTCATCAACAACACGCATCATTTTAAACGGCTGGCGTGATGTACCTAAAATCGTACCGCCAAGTGTTAAAATACCCGAAAAATCAGACTTTTTCATTTTCTTGTAAACACCGTTTATAAGACCGCCATAGCCGTCCTGTATGCCATATATCTCTACATCATCGTTAAATTGCTCATACAGGCTCTTTGCTACGCCCCGTATTGCGGCATTAAGTCCCTGACAGTCGCCGCCGCTTGTTAAAATGCCAATCTTTTTCATTACGCTTTTCTCCTTGTTAATTATTTCTCGATATAAGATAGTCGGTAAGCTCGGTAAGGAATTCAGCCCCGTCGCCAAATCCCGATAAAATCGCCTTAGCATTAGAGCTATACTCCTTAACAAGCGCTTTTGACCTATCCAAGCCCAAAAGCTTTACATATGTGTTTTTGTCCTGCTCATTATCCGAACCGACAGGCTTACCCAAAACATCGGTACTGCCCTCAACATCCAAAATATCGTCACGAATTTGGAACGCTATACCCAGATTTATTGCAAACTCATCGGCACGCTTTATTGTTTCATCCTTTGCACCTGCCAATATTGCGCCTGCCTTGCAGGAGGATCTTATAATTGCGCCTGTTTTCAGGGTGTGCAGGTATTTAAGCGTGTCTATTGAAATATCCTTACCCTCGCTCTCAATATCCACAATCTGACCGCCAATCATACCCTCCGTGCCTGAGGACAGAGCAATCTCATACATGGCGCGCATTGCGTTTTTTGCGTCCTTTCCGAAACAAAGCATTGTTTCAAACGCCTTGTTTAAAAGTGCATCACCTGCCAAAATTGCGTTTGCCTCGCCGAATTTTATATGATTTGTGGGTATTCCACGCCTTAAATTGTCATTATCCATTGCAGGTAAATCGTCATGGATAAGCGAATATGTGTGTATCATCTCCATTGCGCAGGCAAAGGGCATTGCATCCTCCTCACTGCCGCCGCACAGCTTACACCATTCAAGCATCAGCATGGGGCGCAAGCGTTTTCCGCCTGCAAATACGCTGTATCGCATTGCATCATAGATAATACTCTGCGGATTGTCCTCTTTTTTTAAGTACAGATTAAGCGCGTTATCAATTTTTTCAATCCTTTGCTTTAGCTCGTCCTTATTCATTCTCAAAATCCTCTTCCGCCATTTCACCGTTTGCGTCCGATAATAATACCTTTACCTTCCTTTCGGCAGTATCCAATACCTTTTGACAGCTTTTTGTAAGCTTTATTCCCTGTTCAAAAAGTTCAAGCGACTTGTCAAGTCCGACCTCGCCCTTTTCAAGCTCCGATACGATACCCTCAAGCTCGCTTATTTGTTCTTCAAATGTCTTTGCCATAACTTACAATCCTTTCCGTACCTGTTTTTAATCTTGTACTGTACAATGCTTGTTTCCGTCTTTTAAGTGCAGGTTAAATTCATCGCCCTTTTGTATATCATTAACGCTCCTTACCACCGTTCCGTTGTCAAGGGTTGCAATTGCATAGCCACGGGACAGGGTTTGCAATGGTGATAGTGCATCTAATTTACCTGCCAAGGTCCCGACGGATTTTTTGCCCTCACTGATTTTTAGCTTAAAGCTTTGCTCCATACGCTTTGTCAGGTTATCAATTCTTATTCTTAAATCGTCAATCTTATTTTGCGGAGTACGCATACTAAACCGCTTCATTATAAGGTTTCCGTTTTCAATCTTTTTCATTACCGCACGGGTAAGCCTTGCGTTTAGCATAAGGACATTGGATTTTAGCTCCGCAGTGTTTGGAACGGCAATTTCCGCCGCCGCAGACGGCGTAGGCGCTCTTAAATCCGCCACAAAGTCTGCAATGGTAAAATCCGTTTCATGACCTACCGCAGAAATTATCGGGATATGGGAATTATATATTGCGCGCGCAACTATTTCCTCGTTAAATGCCCATAAATCCTCTATTGAGCCGCCGCCCCTGCCCACAATCAAGGTATCGGCGCTGTCGGTTTTATTAAAATACTCTATTGCCCCTGCTATGCTCTCCTTTGCGCCGTCGCCCTGGACAAGCGTTGGATAGAGCAGGATTTTGGCTACAGGGTAGCGCCTTGAAATTACATTTATAATATCCCTTACCGCCGCGCCCGTTGATGCGGTTACAACGCCGACTGTTTTGGGGAATTTGGGGATTGGCTTTTTATGCTCGGATAAAAATAACCCCTCCTCATCAAGGCGTTTTTTAAGCTTCTCATAGGCGATATACAAATCGCCCACGCCCTCTTTTCGCATTTCCTCGATATAGAGCTGATATGCGCCCGACGCCTCATACACGCTTATTCTGCCCCTTGCTAAAACTTTCATACCGTCTGCGGGTATAAAGTCAAGGGTATGGGTGGCGCTTCTGAACATTACCGCCTTTAGTACCGAGCCTTCGTCCTTTAGCGTTATATACATATGCCCCGATGTGTGGCGCTTGTAGTTTGAAATCTCGCCCTTTATCCAGACATTGTTCAAAATTATATTGTGGTCAAGAATTTTCTTGATATATCCGTTTATCTGGCTGACCGTCGCCGTTCTCGGTGCGATTGATTGCTCCATCTGTGTATAGTCCTTTCATGTCACATATTATCGTATATTGAGAAAAGCTGTTTGAGGAAAAAGCGCTAAGCAGATTGTGCATTTGAAATGCGCCGATGTATGTTTATACCTCAAGCATTGAAAATGTGCAAGATGCAACTCGATTTTTTCTCAAACCTGTTTAAGATAGGTAAGATATGCAATCCCCACTGCATTGTCCGTTGAAAATTCGGGCTTTGCAAAATAAATATCCGCATTTATTTCCGCCTTAAATTCCTCACGCAATATTTTGTTTGACGCCACACCGCCTACAAGCATAACCCTATTTATACCTGTTTTTAAAACTGCTGTGTTTATCGCTTTTATAAGCGTTTTTGAAACAGCATACAGTACCGACCTTGAAATATTTGGTATACTTTCGGTCTTTAAATATTTGAGCACCTTGTTTTCCGTTCCCGAAAAATTCATATCGGTATCTTTTACGCTTATCGGCATTTTTAAAATTTTATCCGATTTTTTAGCCTCTGCCTCGATATATTTCCCCGACGGAAACGGCATATTCATATACACGCCCGACCTGTCGATAAGCTGACCTGCGCTTATATCAAGCGTTTTTCCGATAATCTCGGCATCAAAGCCGTGGCTGTTGTATCGGCACTTTAAAATCTCGGTCGTTCCTCCGCTCAGGTGTACCGATAAAAAATCGCCATCTAAAAGCTCAGTACATTCGCCCGATAATATACCTGCGGCGATATGTCCGTCCTGATGTGAAAATTCGTATAACGGCACGCCGAGAGTTTTTGCCGCTACCTTAGCATACCCCTCGCCTGCCAAAAATACGGGCATATATGAGCCGTCTTGATTTCTTGGCCTTGTGCTTACACCGACTGCCGATACATTATGTATATCAAGCTCGTTATATAGCTTTGGCAGGGTTTTTAGGTGGTAAAACACGCCCTCGCTTTGCCTTATTCCACGCTCGCCCTGCTTTATGGGTATTAAGGAGCGCTTTGAGTTTATATTTTCTCCGTCATAGGTGCAAACGGAGGTTGTGTAGTTGCTTGTATCAAATCCCAGATACATTACTTAAATCCTTAAAAACATTGCCCAAGAGTCCGTTTACAAATCCGGCATCGGTTTCGGTGCCGTATTTTTTTGCAAGCTCCACCGCCTCGTTTATGGCAACTCTTGGCGGTACATCTTCAACATATTTCATTTCGTAAATCGCCATTTTTAAGATTATCGACGCGGATTTTGAAATTCTTCCGATTGTCCAGCCCTTTTTAAGGCGTAGTGATATTTCCTTGCTAAGTTCCTCGTCTTTTTCCACTACACCGTGGCATACCGCACTGATATAGCCGAAATTTGTCTCGCATTGCGGATTTTCCTCTAAAATATCGGCTAAAATCTCGTCAATACCCGTTAAATCGTCAAGTCTGAACAATGCCGAGAATACCGTTTCTCTTGCCTGGCTTCTTGTTTGTTTTTTCATTCTTTTATTCTCCGTTATGTATTACAAATTTGGCTGTTGCATTTTACAACAGCCTGTGTGTGTTATGTTATAAATTTGGGTTTATATGTGTAAAGCCTCCCTTGTCAAAGGGAGGGGGACCGGCTTCGCCGGTGGAGGGATTCTTTGCCTTTGTACTATGAATCCCCTCGCCAAGCGTTGCTTGGCCCTCTCCCCTTAGATAAGGGGCGCTCTGCGGTTGTTGAAATTTGATGCTGTCCTTTCCATGCTAACCCAAAATTTATTCCTCCGGCTCGTCTGCCTTTGGCTCCTCCTCAATCTCGGGTTCTTCCTCTTCAAAGCTAACGCCCTCGATATGGATATTTACCTTGTCAACCGTCAAGCCTGTCATGGACTCAATGCTGTTTTTAACAGCCTCCTGTACCTCCCATGCAAGCTCGGGTATTCTTACGCCGTATTTTGCAATGATATACAAATCAACAGAGGCGTTTGTTTCACTCATATCAACCTTAACGCCCTTGTTTGCGTTTTTCTTCTTTGCGCCGAAACGCTCCGCAATATCGCCTGCAAATGTGCCTGCCATTGCATATACGCCGTCACAGCCCATTGTTGCAACGCCTGCAATGGTTGCCACAACATCAACGCTTATTTTAATGTTTCCGACTCTTTCCGTATTTTGTGCTTCCTGCTCTGCCTCGGGAGCAGTCTCTTCCACGGCTTCTGTTTCAACAACTTCTACTTCCTTTATCTCCTCGTCCATCTTTCTTGCCCTCCTTGTTTTGTATTCTCAATATTTGATAATTTTGCCAATTCTACTGATTATATAACAGTATATCATACACATTTGTTTTTTTCAATAATTTAATATCAGAAAAATATCTGACAATTTTTCATTTTTGTATTTACAAAATCAAAATAAAATGATATACTATAAGGTGCCAAACGAATTTCATATTATTTTTGCAATTATTTTGCAACTGTTTTTTTGCAGTAAAAGAGTGTTTTTTCTTTTGCTTTGTTTTGCTTTGTAATTTTTCGGGAACACTTTCGGTAAAACCGTAAATTCCAATCTGCGAAAAATTATGAATTAAAACAGAATACTCTTATTATTGCAGGAAATTTGTTTGGCGACAATCGGAGTTTGCGTTTTTCATGCGCTGACTTTGGTTGGCGCATTTTTTATTTTATCGGTGCGTGTACCGGCAGGGGTATGGCTGATAAGCACGCAAAAACCAAACAAATTAAAGAAAGGAAACAGAAAAAATGAAAATGAAAAAATTGTTGAGTGCAGTTATCTCAACAGCATTGGTAATTACCACCCTTGTAATGCCAATTACCGCAAAGGCGGCAGAATACAACGGTTATACTTATACCGTTAAGACTGACGGCACAGCACGGATAGATAACTATACAGGTAATGAGGCTGAGGTTATCATTCCGTCTGAAATTTCTGACGGAGAAAACACATATACAGTAACAGAAATTTATAATTCCGCTTTTTCAAACGGAAATGCCCAAACAACCAATATTGTAAGCATAACAATTCCAGACACTGTTACAGCTATAGGACAGCATGCTTTTGCGGCGTGTCCAAGGCTTGAAACGGTAAATATGGGAAAAAATGTAACAACAATCGGAGAGAGAGCGTTTGCAGACAATTCTCTTGTTAAAAATATCGAAATACCTACAGGCGTTACGGTAATTGAAGGTCAAACTTTTGATAATTGCCCATCTCTTGAAAGCATAGTTATTCCGGATACCGTAATAACAATATCAGCAAATGCATTCAGGTTATGCAGTAGCATTAAAAGTATAAATATTCCCGATAGTGTAGCAACAATAGGTAGCAGTGCATTTCAGAATTGTACATTGCTTGAGAGTATAACTATACCCTCCGGAGTAACTGAAATAAGTAACAATACTTTCAATGGTTGTACAAGCCTTGAAAGTGTTACAATCCCTGATACTGTTACTGAAATTGGAACGGGTGCTTTTAGAGAGTGTACATCTATTACAAGTATTACTTTACCGGAAAATCTTGCAAATTTAGGGCAACGCTCGTTTAGTGGCACATCTCTTACAAGCATTGAAATTCCTGATAGCGTAACAACTATGGGTGCATCTGTATTCCAAGGCTGTAGTGAGCTTGAAAGCGTAACTATAGGAAACGGAATTACAAGTATAAGTAATAATGTGTTTAAAGATTGTACATCTCTTGCAAGTGTTGAAGTCCCTGATACTGTAACAACTATTGGTAGTCGAGTATTCCAAAACTGCACAAGTCTTGAAAGTGTTGAAATTTCCGATGGAGTTACAAGTATCGGGGCAAACGCTTTCAACGGTTGTACAAATCTTGAAAGCGTTTCAATTCCTGCAAGCGTAGAGAGTGTAGCTACAGATGCATTTACAAATTGTGAAAAAGCTGTTATCTGCTACAACGGTGACGATAATACCGTTATAGAAAATCTTACAGCGTCAAACCCCAAAGAGGTTGTTACAAGCTCGGTTGTAAACAATATCGACAGCGAAAGCGGAAGTGAAAGTAACGGACCTGCCGTTGCCAGAGATATGGGTGACGGCGGTGCAACAGGCTTTGTTTCAAACCTTTTGGCAAACAAGGTTATAGGCGAAAATGATGTTATAAATAAGATAACATGGACTGTTACTACTTCGGATAAGGTAAAAAAGACATTTGAAAAGAACTTTGACGAACCGCAAACAATCAGCAGTGCGGGAACTTATCTTACATTTATCATAAGCGGTTTATATGATGCAGGTGCAAGCATT
>JAFSXU010000014.1 GCA_017443895.1 Clostridia bacterium | reverse complement strand
GTATCGAAATTTGTAGGGGAGGGTTTCCATGCCCTCCCGTTCCCAATATGCGTTGTCGGGGATGCGGACAGGCACAGAGACCTGTCCCTACAACCCATACCAATTTACGGTTTTTCAGTTGGTACGCTAAACCAAAATTTACCGGATATTTTGCACATCATATGATGTGCTTTTTTTTGCAAAAAATTACCGCTTTAAATTAACATCTTATTATTGTAAAATTAACACAAATATGATACAATGAAAAATAAGGTGATTAAATGAACGAAAAGCTTATGAAAGAGGCAATCAAGCGTGCAAGGCGTGCGCTTGTTATTGACGAAATGCCTATCGGCGCAGTTATTGTAAAGGACGGGCATATCATCGCAAGCGGATATAACAGGCGTGAAACCAAAAAAAATGCACTCCTGCACGCCGAAATAATAGCAATAAACCGTGCCTGCAAGCGCTTGGGCGGCTGGAGACTTACAGGCTGTGATATGTATGTCACGCTTGAGCCGTGTCCGATGTGTGCAGGGGCGGCAATAAATGCACGGCTTGACAATGTGTATTTCGGGGCATACGACAAAAACAGCGGTTGCGCAAAATCGGCAGTCGATTTGTTTTCCATGAACCTGCTCTCACATAAGATAAACTGCGAGGGCGGAATTTTAGAGGATGAATGCAGGGGCTTATTACAGAGCTTTTTTAAAAAGCTTCGCAGCCGTTAAGGAAGGAGAAAATCCGGACGGGTAACAGCCAATGGTGAAGAAGCGTGGCACAAAATGCAGTGCATTTTGAAAAATCATTCACGAGGTTTTGTGTCTTGAAATAAGATGAAAGGAATTCTTATAGCTATGAAAAAGATGGTATCAATAGCTTTATCGCTGTTTTTATTGGGCGGTATAAGCGCAATGGCAGAGGGAGAGCTACATATGACGGGTTTACCGCAAAACATAAACGGAGAATGGGTGTATGAGGCGGATATTCCAAACGGCGATTACAGCGTAACCGTTACAACGGGCGGTGATACCCAAACGGACGCCAATATCTACATAAACGGTGGCGAAAGAGTGAGAAAATACACCCTTGAGGCAGGTAAGACGCAGGAAAACGAGCAAAGAGTCGTAATAACCGACGGCAAGCTCGAGGTAAAGATTTTAGGCGAAAATCCGCAGGTTTCGGGTATTGAGATAAACGAGATCCCCGCGCGAGAGGAAAAGGGGCAAAAGCCTACAATATATATTGCAGGCGACTCAACCGCACAGACCTATAACTATAAAAATGTGTTTCCGCAAACAGGCTGGGGACAGGTATTTTCCGAGTATTTTACAGACGATGTAATAATTGAGAACCGGGCAATGGGCGGAAGAAGCTCAAAAAGCTACAACAACGACGGCAGACTCGATAAAATCCTTACCGAAATGAAGCCGGGCGACTATCTGTTTATTCAGTTTGGCATAAACGACGGTGCCGAAAACAAGCCCGAGCGCTATATAAGCGTTGAGGACTACAAGGAGCTTATCGCTCAAAAATATATCGGTCAAACTCTGAAGCATGGCGGTATTCCCGTTTTAATGACGCCTACAGCGTCAAGCCATTGGGACGATTGGGCAAAGAGCTTTTTAATCTCACGGTCGGACTATGCAGACCCGACAAGGGAGCTGGCTAAGGAAACAGGCGTTAAATTTATTGATATAAACAGCATAATGACCTCTGAATGGAACTCTATGGAAAAGCAAGATGTTTTGTCGGGTTACTTTATCTGTGAGCCTCTTGAATCAAAGGCATACCCCACAGGCACGGACGACCATACGCACTTAAAGGCAAAGGGCGCAAGAGCCATTGCAAAAATGATTGTTGATAAAATCCCCGAAGCAGTTCCCGAGCTTGCGCAGTATATAAAGCCACAGGAGAGCTTTTCAGATATAGAAAACCACTGGGCAAACGCCGATATTACAAGCCTTTGTGGTAACGGTGTTGTAAGCGGAGACGGTGAGGGGCATTTTATGCCCGATAAGAGCGTAACAAGAGCCGAGTTTTTGAAAATGGCAATGGAGGCATCAGATATTGTACCCCACGCATACAGAGAAAATGAGGCGCTTGGCGTATCAAATGACGAATGGTATTGCTACTATGTACAGGGCGCGGCAGACAAGGGCTTAATTCCGTATCAGATGCTTGACGGTTCAGACGGTAAAACGGAAGAGGTAAAGGTACTTTCAGAGGCTACGGAGGATAAGGAAGAACAGACTGCTACCGTGTACACCTACGGCGATAGTACAAAATTTGTTGACAGGGAAATAACCCGTGAGGAAATGGCGGCGGTTATGATGAACTGCTTATCATATGCGCTCAAAAATTCGGACACGCCGATTGATATTTCAACCATCGGCATTGATACTGCTTTTTCCGATACCGATTTTGACGGGGCATATTTAAACGCCGTAACTGCGGCACATTCTTACGGGCTTATAAACGGCGTTACAAATACTGAGTTTATGCCGAAAAAGAGCCTTACAAGAGCTGAGTCTGCGGCGATTGTATGCAGAATGATGAATATGTTAAAGGCTGAATAATGTGCCGTAAGGCACAATTCATGAAAACCAACGGTTTTCAAATCATGCCAACAGGCAATTCATGCCATTTGTATGGCAGTTATGAATACGAAGGGAATGAAGATAAATATGAAATTAAAAAAGACAGTGGCGCTTTTTCTTGCCGTTGCTTTTAGCATACCTGTTTCGGCAAATGCCGCATCATTTGTTGATGTAAGAGGGCATTGGGCGGAGGCTACAATAAAGAGCCTTGCCGACAAGGGGGTTGTAAAGGGTGTAACAAGCACAAGATTTAACCCCGACGGCAATGTAACAAGAGCCGAATTTTTGAAAATGATGATGGAGGTTACCGATATAGCGACCTCCGCTTACCGTTACGGCGAGTGTCTTGACGCAAACGGAAGCGATTGGTTTTCGCCGTATCTTCAAAGCGCGTTGGACCGAGGACTTATTCCTCAGGATATGATTGCAGGCTACGGCGTAAAGGTGGTAAAATCGGATAACGGCAGTACAAGGGCGGTTTATGAGGGCGCATTTAACGGAAATATCTCAATAAGCCGTGAGGAAATGGCATATCTTACACAGGAGCTTTTCCAGTACACCCGAAACGCAAGAACAATGAGCGCACTAAAAAGAGCAGAGGAGATAACCTTTGCCGATGCATCAAGTATCAGCCCTTGGGCATATGATACCGTTTCGCTTGCGTGCGCGCAGGGCTTTATAACAGGTATGGGCGATAATCGGTTCGAGCCCAAGCAAACCGCAACCCGCGCCCAGGCGGCAACTATCGTAAACAGAGTAATGGACGCAGAATAAGGAGCCAAGTCTGAATAAAATCGCCCATATCACCACTTTTTGCTCGGGGCGGTACACTCGTACAGCACCGCTCGCTTCAAAGCGGCAATCTGAACAATTTTTTTCAGCCTTAGGTTTTGTGCTTTGCACAGAAAGGACGGTTATAAATATGAGTAAGAAAACAGTAAGAATAGTTTGCCTTGCAGTGGTGGGAGCGCTGGTGCTTACCCTTGTTGCAGGCGGAATAATGTCAATTATAAGTATGTTTTAAAAGTACTTGCCAACATAAATCGGTTGTGATATAATATTGTCAGAATATTATAACCTCAAAAGGGTTATGTATTATAAGAAATTTTAAAAGGTAAAAGGAGATACAAAAAATGAAAAAATTATTAGCATTTGTAATGGCAGCTGTTATTTCATTATCAACAACAGCAGTATTTGCAGCAGACGAGGTTGCAGTAAAGATAGACGGTAAGGATCTTGCAACAGATGTTCCTGCGCAGATTATTGACGACAGAACTATGGTTCCTATGCGTGCAATATTTGAGACACTCGGCGCAAATGTACAGTGGGCTGCAGATTCACAGGCAATCTTTGCAACAAAGGGCGCAAAGCTTATCGTTATGAAGATAGGCGTAAAGGCATTGGCATCAACAGTTATCGGCGGCGAGTCACAGACAACCGAGCTTGATGTAGCTCCGCAGATTGTTGACGACAGAACCTTGGTACCTGTTCGTGCAATTTCAGAGGCGCTTGACTGCACCGTTGACTGGGACGGCGAAACAAGAACAGTTACTATTACAACAGCTTCAACTCAGCCTGCACCTGAGGCAGAAACAGCACCTCAGACAGCAGAGTAATGTTTAAGGTACGGCTTGCAGATTTGGTTATTGAGATTGATAACCACTACAAATACATAGAAGATTTTTGTACCGGCTATACAGTCGCAGATGATACAGCGGCGGATTTTTCCGTCGGCATAAGCGACGATGGTGAGCTTGAGCGTGAAAAGGAAAGCGGTATGTTTGACAAGGGCTATCTTGAAAGCCTTGCGGTGTACCGCAAAATTTCCGAAAGGCTGCTCGACTATGACGGATTTTTAATGCATAGCGCCGTTTTGTCCGTAAACGGGAGCGGTGTTGCATTTGCCGCAAGGTCGGGCGTGGGAAAAACCACGCATATTCGGCTCTGGAAACAGCTTTTGGGCGATAAATGCACTATAGTAAACGGCGATAAACCGCTTATTCGTCTTTTTGACGGTGTTCCGTACGCATACGGTACTCCGTGGTCGGGTAAAGAGGGCTATAACAAAAACGAGCGTGTGAAGCTTCAAAATGTGTGCTTCTTATCAAGGAGCGAGCATAATTTTATCGAGGAATATCCCACAACCGATGCCGTGAAGAAAATCTTATACCAGATTTATCTGCCGCCAAAAGGCGACCTTGTTTTTAAGACCATGGGACTTTTAGATACCATGATGAAAAATATAAGGGTTTGGCATATCGGCTGTAATATGGAGCTTGATGCGGCAAAAACAGTGTATAATAAAATATACGGCTGATCTGTACGATTGGTTATTTTTGCAGATGTAGGGGGCGGATTGATAGAAAATATTATCCGCCCGCTTTATTTTAAATATAGTTAAAGGTAGGAAAAATTATGAAAATCAAAGACGGATATATTCTCCGTGATGTTGCAGGCGTAAGCTTTGCAGTGCCTGTAGGCAGTGAGAGTGTCGGAAACAACAAAATGATAACTGTAAACGAAACAGGTAAGTTTATGTGGAAAATACTCGAAAAAGATGTCACAAGAGAAGAATTACTAAATAAAATGCTCAGTGAATATGATGTTGACGCCGATGTTCTGAACAAGGACATTGACGAATTTTTAAATATACTACGAGGCGATAACTTACTGGAGGAGTAAAATGTCATCAGCAAAATGGGTTGCCCGGCTTGCACTCAAATTCAGGTACTATATACTTGCATTGTCCGCATTCAGCTTTATTACCGCATTTGTATCGGTAATGTATTCGGTGTGCTTTAAAAATATCATTGACTATGCGGTTGACAAGAATGTGGATATGGCAATCAAGGTATCGTTGATGTTTATAGGTATCGTTCTTTTACAGTCCGTAGTTTCCATGGTGAGCGGATATGTTGACGAGCGTGCAAGAGTTCTGCTTGGCATACATTTACGGGAAAGAGTTGTTAAAAAGCTTCTGTATAAGGAGTATAAGGATATTTCCTCATACCATACAGGTGAGCTTAATAACAGAATTTTCTCGGATATAAATATTGTTACGGGAAACACCATTACCCTTATCCCGTCAATCATAAATATGTCGGTAAGGCTTGTTGCGGCGTTTTTCGTGATGATGTACATAAATAAATATTTCTCGATTGCGTTCTTGATTGCAGGCCTTGTGTGTGGCGGCTGTATACTTGCGTTTCGTGGCAAGATGAAGGCACTGCATAAAAATGTCCAGAAAAACGAGGGCTTGGTACGGTCGAGTATCCAGGAAACCGTAATGGGCACACTGCTTATTAAGATTTTCAACGCCCAAAAGACAAGACTCGATGAGCTTCATGAGCGTAATATGGGCTATAAAAAGGCAGTCCTTACACGGAAGATTTTCTCCTGTATTGCAAATACGGGTATGAACTTAGCGTATAATGCAGGATTTTTGTTTGCGTTTTTTTGGGGCGTGTTCGGAATTTTAAACGGATTTTTAAGCTATGGCTCGCTTACCGCAATCCTACAGCTTACAGGTCAGATACAAGGCTCCGTATCGGGCATGACGGGAATTATCCCGACCTGGTATTCCATGACCGCATCGGCGGAGCGGTTGATGGAGCTTGAAAACCTGCCCGATGAAACGGACGAGATTTCTAAAATTCGTGATATAAGTGAAATAGAGATTGACCATGTAAACTTCTCATACGGCAGAGAAGAGGTACTAAAGGATATAAACCTAACCGTCAAAAAAGGCGAGATAGCCGCAATCTTAGGCGTGAGCGGCGCAGGAAAATCCACGCTGTTTATGCTGATTTTGGGTATCTATAAGCCTATTTCGGGTACTGTAAGCATAATATCCGACGAAGGCAAAAAAGAGACGGCGGGCTTTTCCATGAGGCATCTGTTTTCGTATGTTCCGCAGGATAACAAGCTCTTTTCAGGTACTATAAAGGATAATCTGATGCTTGTATCCCATGCAACCGACGCCGAGATTGAGGATGCGCTAAAGCTTGCCTGTGCGGAGTTTGTGCTTGATCTTCCCGACGGTGTAAACACCGTTGTGGGCGAGAACGGCATAGGTTTAAGCGAGGGACAGCGCCAGCGTGTTGCAATCGCCCGCGCTATTTTATCCGATGCCCCCATTATTATGTTTGATGAGGCAACCTCCGCTCTTGACGAGGCAACCGAAACACGGCTTATCAAGAACCTTGAAAGTGTTAAAAAGACCTGCCTTTTAATTACCCACAGAAAGTCTATTTTACGGATATGCGACAGAGCATACACGATGACCGACGGACAATTAGAGGAGGCAGACTGAACTCTTTTTGCGCAGACCGTTTCACTACAAATTCAAACTGCCATCGATGTATCTATATACTATCGATGGCAGTTTTCGTTTGTTCTGCATCAAAAATAATTCAGTCTGCGGCTGTATTTTAGGTTGCAAATGGGAAAGCAAGACTCTTTTTGCGCAGACCGCCAAGGCTACGAATTAAAAATCCCTCCGATGTACACTCGTACTATCGGAGGGATTTTAAATCCGTTCTGCATCAAAAATAATTCAGTCTGCCAATAGTAGCGAATATAAAAACAATAAAGAGCTACAACCGTAAATTTTGGTTTAGCGTACGAAATCGTTAATTGGTATGGGTGGTAGTGGCGGATAATATCCGACCCTACTTTAACCTTACATTTCAATTACATGTCTTGAATTTCGACATGATATACTATATAATGACCGCAGGGTTGGTTGTTGTACATACCAATCATCATATTTGGAACAGCTTTTTAGCGGTATTTTTACCGGCGGTTTATGCCCTACTTTTATATACAAGCTTTTTGCTGAGTACATGAAAGGAGGGGATGCTTATGAAAAGTAAGTATCTTTATTATTGCGTTGGCAAAGAAAGTTTTGTCAATAACCATAGCAGTCATAATTGTTATGATTATCTGTGCCACCAAGGTGCAGTAAAAGCAATAAAAAAACCGCCTCTTTATTGCCTGTGAGCGCGGTTTTTTTATAACCAAACCATAGGGCATAACCGTTTAAAGTATGCCTTATACGGTGGTTGAGTACACAACCAACCTCTTTGTATTTTCATTATAACATAAATATTTAATTTGTCAATTATTTTTGTGAAATCTATAAATCGAGGCATGGGGCGTTCCTAACGGTATACCGCTTTACAGTTTTTAACGCCGACAGCCAATATTTTTTCAAAGATTTACTCTTTTTCCTTACCGCAGGCACGGCAATATTTTGTACCGCCTGCATTTATTGTATGACACTCTGCACATTCCCAATCAGGCTCATCAATTGCCACAGGGGTATGGTTTACATCAACATTTTTTGTGCCGTTTTTGCTCTCCTGATAGAACGCCGCCTCAACAAGCCCTAAAACCATAGGCAAAAGCAAAATCACGCCGAGCTGAACAAAGAACGATATAACACCAAACAAGATACCTATATACGGAATAAACATCAGCGCCGTAAACACAAGCATTTCAACAATTACCGCAAGGCATATTATAACATCTGCAAGGAACATAAGCCCTTTATACCCGTATGTCTGCTTCATTGAAACCTTCAGAGCATCGAGTGCGCTTACATCTTCATTTTCGAGCAGGATATACTTTGTAAAACGGTATTCATACGACTTTATGATATTCATAACCGGTACAAACAGCCATATTATTTCCCAAAGGTATTCCCATGACATACCGCCTGCAATTTTTAAAACTCTGTCCTTTTTAAAGCCTTCAAAAAGCTGTTCCGTTTTTACTGTACCGCCATTATATGCGGTAAGTAAAATATGCGCCATGCCAACCTCTAAAACTCCCAATACGGGAATTGTAATAATCGGCACATTAACGCCCAAAGTTGTTATTACCGTTCCGATTACCACATACAGTAGGGTAAGTCCCCAAAGAAGAGTTGGTTTTGTTTTTATTATCCCTATTACACTTTTAAATATGTTCTTAATCATTTTGTTAGTCCCCTTTTTACCAATATTGTCTTTTATTTTTCTGTTGCTTTATTTATAATGCCTGCCAAATAGCCTGCGCCAAAGCCGTTATCAATATTTACAACGCTTACTCCGCTTGCACAGGAGTTCAGCATTGCCAAAAGCGCCGTTACGCCGCCAAACGCCGCGCCGTACCCGACACTTGTCGGTACTGCGATAACGGGACAGTCCGCCATGCCGCCTATAACCGATGCAAGTGCGCCCTCCATGCCTGCAACCGCAACGATTGCATTTGCGCTCATTATCGTATCGGTGTTTGATAGAAGTCGGTGTATTCCCGAAACACCCACATCATAGAGCCGTGTAACATTATTGGCGAAAAACTCAGCCGTAACAGCCGCTTCTTCGGCTACGGGTATATCCGATGTACCGCCTGTTGCAATTACGATATTCCCAATCCTTGTCTCGGGCATTGCGCCTGCAACGCCAAGCCTTGCCCTGTTATGATATGTAATATCAAGCTCACGCTCTATGGCTTTTGCCTTGTCCGCACTAAGCCGTGTTATAAGAACTCTGTCCTGCCCGTTTTTAAGTAAGGACTTTGTTATGCCGATAACCTCGTCTGCGGTTTTGCCCTCACCGTATATTACCTCGCCCTGACCCTGACGGATGCCTCTGTGGTGGTCGGGCTTTGCGTAGCCAAGATCCGAAAACGGCTTTTGCCTTAGCATCAGATACGCCTCATCTACCGACACCGTTCCGTCATAGACTGCGTTTAAAATTTCCTTTATATCAGACATCTATCCACCCCCCAAAAAGAATGAGTTGGCAACTTCGTTGTCATAAATCGGCGTAACGCCGTGAATTGAATTGCCATGCACTTTAGTGCAAATCATCAAACAGCAGGTTTTAAATCATACCGTCGGGCAATTCATTGATTTCAATTCAGTATAGCACATTTTTTTGTATCTTTCAACCCATACATTATTTGGGAATATAAATCCATACCTCATCCCAATTATACGCAATTGAAACGAGCATTACGGTATTATCGGGTGTCAGATAGCTGTATGTGTTTGTTCCGTCGTCGTGGGTTTCCTCCAAAAACTTATAGCCGTTACCGATAAGATAATCAACATACCTTTGCGGAACACTTATATCGTCATAGTAATATGAATACACATAGTTATAATTGAGCTCCTGCCTATCAAGTAACCGCATACCGGTTATGGATGTGTATGTAGGGATATTAGAGCCTTGGTATACCTGAACTGTCGGATTTATTACCTTAACGGTTATATCCTTGCCCTTAAAATCCACATCCGAATACACCGTAACGGTTGCAACGCCGGGCTTTAAACCGTATATTGTGAGCGGACAGTATGAATTGTTATTTCCGCTCCAGTCACCCCAGCTGCACTTTACAATATCCTCGCGGTCGGTGTACCAGTATATTGACCAATCATCGCCCTTGCCGTCTGCAAAAACCACAATATCGGCGCTCTTACCGACCTCAATCTCGACATAGTCGGTATTTGTATCAAGCGTAAAGCTCTGCGAGCTTTTTGCAAACTCGGAGTATGTTGTTCCGACACTGCTTATATCAAATAGCTTTACAATATTTATCGGTATTGCAAACCCGATATTCTGCGCATCGTCAAAGCCTGCCGAGGTTATGCCTATTACCTCGCCGTATTCGTTTACAAGCGCGCCTCCGCTTGAGCCGTGTGAGATGGGCGCGGTTATCTGTATAAGAGTTTCTCCGTCAACCACCTGACGGGGGTTGCTTATAATTCCGTTTGACAGGGTGTTTTGCAAGCCCCTGGGACTGCCTATTGCATATATCGTCTCGCCTGCGACAATGCTGTCGCTGTCGCCTAATGAAATGGTTTTGAATTTTGACACATCACTACCCGTAATTGCAGTCTTGCTAACTCTTATTATTGCAATATCCAAAGCCTCATCATATGCTATAACATGGCTTACATTGTAGGTACTGCCGTCGGTTGTGGTTATAATTGCACTGCTTGTTTGGGCAATCACATGGTAGTTTGTAACGGCTATTCCGTCTGCGGATATGAAAAATCCGCTACCCGATGCGGTCGGGTTGTGGTTGGCATCATATACCTCTATATAGAAAACGGCGGGCGATATCTCTTTTGAAATCTCCGATGCCGACATTGGCGATTTTGCCGCAATTACCGTTTCCTTTGATGTTATATTAACCGTTTGCGTGGCTGATATCCAGTCAACATCACAGTCAAAGCTTTCCGCTATGGCACGCACAGGCACAAGGGTTCTTGAATTTATAAGCTTGGGGGCAACATCCAAAAGCTTTGGCTCTCCGTTTTTAAATAATGTGTTTGAGTTAATGGAAACATTAACAACCGTTCCGTCTTTTCTGCCTGTTACAGTCTGCGTTGCGCCGTCCCATGAAACCGTTGCGCCCAGCGCCTCAAAGATTTTACGCATCGGCACAAAGGTCCTGTCAGATATTATCTGTGGCTCCACATCAAAATCAAGCCTGCTGCCGTTTACATATACCAAAATTCCCTGCGCATACACAGGTATTGCGCCAAGCATCATTAAAAATACCAACAAAACCGAAATATATCTTTTATTTCTCATATCAAATACCGTATTCCTTGCCGGATTGCTCCTTTCGTAAGTTTTCCAATTTGATTATACCACTATTTTACCACAATAACCAGTATAAATATATATTTTTTTGATTTGCAGGATTTTACGGTAAATTTTGGTTTAGCGGTGTAAATAGGTATCAAAATTTGTAGGGGAGGGTTTCCATGCCCTCCCGTTCCCAATATGCGTTGTCGGGGATGCGGACAGGCACAGAGACCTGTCCCTACACCTCATATCAATTTACGATTTTGCAATTGGTATGCTAAACCAAAATTTATATTCCGTATCCGAATTTACAAAAAATTCATAAAAAAGTATAGTAATATATGGGAATTTGTGTTATACTATGTGTATTAGTATAAAATGATGGTGTTGTGTGCAAATTTAAGCGTACACACATACTTTTAAATATCAGATGAGGTGAAAAAATGGGTCTTTTTGACAAAATATTCGGTTCATATTCAGACCGTGAGTTAAAGAAAATCTATCCGATTGCGGACAAGGTTGCATCTTATGAGAATGAATATGCCAATCTTTCCGATGCACAGCTAAAGGCAAAGACGCAGGAGTTTCGTGACCGTCTTAAAAACGGCGAAACGGAGGACGATATTCTTCCCGAGGCGTTTGCTACGATGCGTGAGGCATCATGGCGTGTTTTGGGCATGAAGCATTTCTATGTCCAGATTGTCGGCGGTATAATCCTGCACCAGGGCAGAATTGCCGAAATGAAAACAGGTGAGGGTAAAACCCTTGTTTCAACGCTGCCTGCATACCTTAATGCACTTTCAGGCAAGGGTGTACATATCGTTACCGTAAACGATTACCTTGCAAAGCGAGACAGCGAATGGATGGGTAAGGTATACCGTTTCCTCGGTATGAGCGTCGGTCTTATTATCCACGACCTTGAAAACGACAAAAGGCGCGAGGCTTATGCGTGCGATATAACCTACGGCACAAATAACGAGCTTGGCTTTGACTATCTTCGTGACAACATGGTTGTAAACAAGGCACAGCAGGTACAGCGTCCGCACCACTATGCAATAGTCGATGAGGTTGACTCAATCTTAATTGATGAGGCAAGAACTCCGCTTATCATTTCAGGTATGGGCGAGGGTGCAAACGAGCTATACGCTCAGGCGGACGCATTTGTAAAACGGCTTCGTAAGTTTGTTGTAACCGAGCATGATGACAAGTCCTTAGACGAGGATGTTGATGCAGATTATATCGTTGATGAAAAGGCAAAAACCGCAACCTTAACAGAGCAGGGTATCAAAAAAGCGGAAACCGCCTTTGGAATAGACAACCTATCCGACCCCGAGAATATGAAGCTCCAGCATCATATTAACCAGGCATTGCACGCAAACGGCGTAATGATGAGGGATAAGCAGTACATCGTAAAAGACGGCGAGGTTTTAATCGTTGACGAGTTCACAGGCCGTATAATGCCGGGCAGACGCTACAGCGACGGCTTGCACCAGGCGATTGAGGCAAAAGAGGGCGTTAAGGTTGAGAACGAGTCAAGAACTCTTGCAACCATCACCTTCCAGAACTTCTTCCGCCTTTATGATAAGCTTTCGGGTATGACAGGTACAGCCCTTACAGAGGAAGAGGAATTTCAGCATATATATAAGCTTGATGTTGTGGTTGTTCCTACAAACAAGCCTGTTATAAGAATTGATATGCAGGACTCTGTTTATTCAACGGAGCGAGGTAAGTTTTTGGCGGTTATCGAGCAGATAAAGGAATGTAACAAAAAGGGACAGCCTGTACTTGTAGGTACGGTAAATGTAGATAAATCAGAATTATTATCATCACTCCTGAAGCGCCAGGGTATCCGTCATGAGGTATTGAATGCAAAATACCACGCAAAGGAAGCGGAGATTGTTGCCCAGGCAGGTAAAAAGGGCGCTGTTACCATTGCCACAAACATGGCAGGCCGTGGTACGGATATTATGCTTGGC